>DASWRS010000163.1:0-27245 GCA_036403075.1 Kofleriaceae bacterium | reverse complement strand
CCTGGGCCACCGCGCCGCCGCCGGGTTCGGGATGTGGCTGATAGCCGTATCCGGGGTCCATCGTGCCGCCGGGAGGGCCGGCGAAGTACTGCGGATCGGGCTGCGGATCAGGCAGCGTGGACTGCTGCGATGCGTCGCTGTAGCAGCCAGCAGCGACCAGCAACGCGAACGGCGCAGCAAAACGAAACTGGCTCATGATCTTACTATGTGCAGCCGGCGTGCCGGTGCATCTCCGTTCGCAGTTCATCATAAAGCGGCAGAAAAAGCGGCAGAAAGCGACGGGTCCGGGCGAGCCGACTCCCGGCGACAAAAAACGTCGGGCCCGGGAAGAAGTCGAACGAATCGCCGGTTTGTGGCCTCGCGGCAGCTTGACAATACGCCGCGTGCCGCATTACCAAAGCCCAGCGATTCCGCGCCTATGGCGTAACGCGAGGACGAATGATCCGCGCATCCAACCTCTCCAAGTTCTACGGTGGCAAACGTGCGCTCGGCCCGGTCAGCTTCGAGATCGCCGACGGTGAAACCGTCGGATTTCTCGGGCTCAACGGTGCCGGCAAGACCACGGCACTCCGCATCCTGGCCTGCGATCTCCGACCCTCGGTCGGCACGATCGACGTCGGGGGTGTCGACGCCGTGGCCCAACCCCACGAGGTCCGCAAGCGAATCGGGTTCTTGCCAGAGAACCCGCCGCTGTACGCGGACATGGTGGTGACCGATTACCTGCGGTTCGCGGGTGAGCTGCGCGGGATGTCCAAGGCCGAGGTCAAGCGCCGGCTGCCGGAGGTCCTCGAGATCACGGATCTCGATGATGTCGCGAACGATCAGATCTCGACCTTGTCGCACGGCTATCGCCAGCGCGTCGGGGTGGCGCAGGCGATCGTGCACGATCCGAAGTTCCTGATCCTCGACGAGCCGACCCGCGGCCTGGACCCGGTGCAGATCGTCGAGATGCGGAAGCTGATCCACGATCTCAAGCAGAACCACACGGTCCTGATCTCGAGCCACATCCTGACCGAGATCAGCCAGACCTGTGATCGCCTGCTCGTCCTGGGCCGCGGCAAGATCCTCGGCGCCGGCAGCGAACAGGACCTCGCGTCGTCGGAGACCGATATCCGCCAGGTCACGGTGATCGTCCGGCCGCCCAGCGGCGACGATCCCAAGGGCCAGATCCGGACCGTGCTCGCGGCGGTCGATGGGGTCAAGGCCGTCGCCGAGCCGTACGAGGCGGGCGGCGGGCTGGCGTTCGCGCTCGAGACCGCCAAGGACTGCCGCGCCGAGGTCGGCCGCGCCGTGGTCACGGCCCGGTTCGACCTGCTCAAGCTCGACTACGCCCGGAGCGAGCTCGAGAACACCTTCATCCGTCTGGTCGGAGGCAACGATGCGAGCAATTAGCATCATCTATCGCCGCGAGCTCGGCGCGTACCTGCGATCGCCGTTTGGCTGGGTGATCTGCGCCGTGGTGCTGCTGATCGACGGCCTGGTGTTCCAGGGCCTCGTGATGAGCGGCGGCGAGCAGCTGTCGGCGATCGTGCTCGAGCGCGCGTTCTACTGGCAGAGCGGCATCCCGCTGTTCGGCGGCGTGCTGCTGTCGTTCCGGCTCCTGTCCGAGGAGCGTCAGAACCACTCGATGGTGCTGCTCAACACCTCGCCGATCCGCGACTCGCAGATCGTCG
The DNA here is from genome assembly GCA_036403075.1 of Kofleriaceae bacterium. GTDB lineage: Bacteria > Myxococcota_A > Polyangia > Haliangiales > Haliangiaceae > JABFXX01. The sequence continues at coordinate 25,572 of DASWRS010000163.1, read as the reverse complement.
TCGGCAAGTTCCTCGCCGCGCTGACGTTCCTCGCGATCATGCTGCTGCTGTCGGTCTACATGCCGATCCTGGTGAAGATCAACGGCAAGATCACCGTGGCCCAGGTCCTGGTCGGCTACATCGGGCTGTTGCTGCTCGGTGCATCGACCTTGTCGATCGGTCTGTTCGCCAGCGCGCTCACCCGCAATCAGCTGGTCGCCGCGGTGATCGCTGCCGCGATGGTCACCGTGATGTGCTTCATCTACGTCCTGGCCAACAAGGTCGATCCGCCGCTCAACGATGCGATCAACCAGATCGGCCTGTTCTGGGTCCACTTCCACGGCAGCTTCGAGAAGGGGATCGTGAACCTGAAGGACATCATCTACTACGTCGCGACGACGTACTTCTTTCTGCTGCTGGCGACCAAGACGCTGGAGGCAAAGCGATGGCAATGAGAACTGCGTCTCCGTGGTGGGCCTCGCTCGCCTTCGGAATCGGTCTTTTGTTCTTCTTCCTGGGGGAACGGTTCTTCAGTCACCTGTCGGGCGTGCGGTTCGTGCTGACCGGCCTGGGCGTGCTGTTGATCCTCGGGATCACGGCCGCGCGGGCGTGGACGATGACGAGCTCGGCGGGTGCCCGCCGCCGGGTCGAGCGCACGCTCCTGGTCTGCCACCTGGGTAGCGTGCTCGCGCTCGCGCTCTACGTGCTGACCACCGACTGGGGCCTGGCCAAGCTCGGCCTCACCGACACCGCGGCGACCCACTTCCACGGCGCGGTCACGGTGCTGTTCCTGGCCGTGCTGATCGCGTCGATCGTGCCGCTGCTCATGATCGAGCTGTCGCTCGGCGTGGCGCTGCGCACCGTGTTCGATGTCAAGAGCACGGCGGCCGGGGACGAGGACGCGGGAGTCGAGTCCTTCCGGGTCCGCGAGATCGGCTGGTCGGGGCTGTCGGTCGGCCTCGCGCTGTCGTTCCTGATGGTGACCTGCCAGGTCGCCGGCGAGCGCAACGTCCAGCGCGACGTCAGCTACTTCAAGACCTCGTCGCCGGGCGAGTCGACCCGCAAGATGGTCGCGAGCTCGAGCGATCCGCTCCGCGTGCTGCTGTTCTTCCCCGAGGCCAACGAGGTCAAGGACCAGGTCAAGGGCTACTTCCAGGCCCTGGCGGCGACGACCGGCCGGCTCGCGGTCGAGGAGCACGATCGGCTGTCCGACGCCGAGCTCGCCAACAAGTACAAGGTGATCAAGGACGGGACCGTGGTCCTCGTGCGCGGCGCGGGCGACAAGGAGAAGTCCCAGACCATCGACATCGACACCGACATCACCCGGGCGCGGACCTCGACCAGCAAGCTGCGCAACCTCGATCGCGAGGTCAACACCACGCTGCTCAAGGTCCTGCGCGACAAGCGCAAGGCCTACCTCCTGGTCGGTCACGGCGAGATCAACGATCCCGAGTCGATCCCGGCGGATCTCAAGACCCGGATCCCGCAGCGCGCGACCACGGTGTTCAAGAAGCGCCTGGTCGACCTCAACTACGAGGTCAAGAACCTCGGCCTGCTCGACCTGTCCAGGGACGTGCCGGAGGACGCGACCGTGGTCATCGCGCTCGCACCGGCCATGCCGCTCCAGCCGGCCGAGTGGGCCTCGATCGAGCGCTACCTCGACCGCGGTGGGCACCTGATGCTCGCGCTCGACCCGACCGGCAACACCTCGATGGGGACGCTCGAGGGCCGGCTCGCGCTCAAGATGCTCCCAGGACACCTGACCGACGAGGAGAAGTTCGTCCCGGTGCGCCGGACGCTGAGCGATCGCCGCGCGGTGATCACCAACCAGATCTCGGCGCACGCCTCGACCACCACGCTGTCGCGCAACGCGGATCGGCCGCTGATCCTCAACGACGCCGGCGCGCTCGATGACGTGACCTACACCGGCAAGCCCGATCAGGCGCCGAAGAAGACGGTCACGATCCGCTCGTCCGAGTCGAGCTTCCTCGACCTGAACGACAACTTTGCGTTCGACGGCGGCGGCGCAGCGCCCGAGAAGAAGCAGCGCTGGAACGTCGCCGCGGCGGTCGAGGGCAGCAAGGTAGGCAGTGCCGATGGCTATCGCGCCCTGGTGTACGCCGACGTCGATCTGTTCGCCGACATCGTGGTCCGGGACCAGATCGGCCGCCCGGTGATGCTGATGTGGTCCGATCTGAGCGGTGAGGTGGTCAACGACGCGCTCCACTGGCTCGGCGGCGAAGAGGTGTTCACGGGCGAGATCGTGTCCGAGGACGACAAGCCCATCCAGCACACCAAGAACCAGGATGTCGTGTACTTCATGCTCACGATCATCGGCTTCCCCATCATCGTGCTCGCGCTCGGGCTGCTCGGGACCACCCGGCGGCGCCGAGGCTCCAGGAAGGCTGAGGTGTCGCTATGAGAGGCGCACTGATCCACGGCGTACTGCTCGTCGTGATGCTCGTGTACGGCTACCGGACGTGGACCCGCGACAAGACGATCCAGCCCGACCTGGGCTCGGTCACGCTGTGGGACAAGCGGGAGGCCGATCTGGTCGCGGTCGAGCTCAAGACCGATCGGCAGATCAACCGGCTCGAGCACCGTGTCCAGGGCAAGGACGACTACTGGTGGGGTGTGGAGACGACGATCGAGAAGCGGCCCAAGCCGGAGGCCAAGCCGGCCGAGGCGCCCAAGCCGGGCGACGGCAGCGGCAGCGCGGCCGGCAGCGGCAGTGCAGCGACCCCGGCGGCCGGTAGCGCGGCGGGCAGCGGCAGTGCAGCGACCGCGGCGGGCAGCGGCAGCGCGGCGGGCAGCGGTAGCGCGGCGGGCAGCGGTAGCGGCGCCGGTAGCGGCAGCGCGGCCCCGGCCGTGGCCGAGGAAGAGATCCGCAAGAGCCACGAGTACCCGGTCGGCGAGACCGCCGAGAAGCTGGTCAAGGGCTTCACCGAGGCCCGCGCGCTGCGCGATCTCGGCCAGCCCACCGAGGAGCAGAAGAAGGACTACAAGCTCAACGACACCAAGTCGACGCTGACCGTGACGTTCAAGGACGGCTCGCGTAGCTTCGTCCTCGGTGGCTCGGTCTACGGCGGCAGCGATCGCTATGTCATGGACCCCAAGACCAACCGGGCGTACGTGCTGTCGAAGGACCTGATCTCCGCGCTCGAGGTCGGCGAGTCGAGCCTGCACTTGCTCGAGCCGCGCGGCTTCGATCTCAACAAGCTCGAGGCGGTGACGATCGAGGCCGGTGGCAAGTCCAAGACCACGGCGCGCGTCCAGACCGCCACCGACGGCCAGCAGGTCAAGACCTGGGGCGATCCGGATACCAAGAAGGCGGACCAGACGCTGGCGAACTTCGTCGACAACACCAACAACCTGCGACCGACCGACTACGCAACCGACGTCAAGGTCTCCGAGCTGACCCAGGTGCTCAAGCTCATCTACAAGGACGGCGTCGGCAACACGCTCGGCACGCTCGTGCTCTACAAGCACGACAAGCCAGGCGAGCTGGCACCCGGCGCCGAGCTCGATCCGGCCAACCCGCCCAAGGGCGACGCCGAGTACTTGATCGTCACCGAGAAGACCCGTGTCCCGGCCGTGGTCCGCAGGGACATCGCGCAGCGGACCGAGCAGGACATCGCGACGGTGTTCAGCGACCATCCGACGACGATCGAGCCCAAGACCAATCCGTTCGGCAACGCGCCGCTGCCGCAGACCAACCCGCATGAGAAGCCGCGGGTGGCGCCCGGTGCGCCGGGTGGCCTGCCGGGTCCCGGTGGCGCACTGCCGGCCCCTGGTGGCGCGGCGCCGGCCCCCGGTGCTGCGCCGGGTGCGCCCGGTGCACCGGCGGCTCCCCCCGGTGCTGCGCCGGGTGCGGCCAAGCCCGGCAGCCCAGCACCGGCCAAGGCCGACGCGCCGAAGGCCGACGCGCCCAAGCCCGGCGCGGCCAAGGCCGACGCGCCCAAGGCCAGCGGCTGGTGAGCGGCCCGAGCTCGCCGGGCTGAGTCGGGCCCGCGGGCGGAGCGCGGGGTCGCCGGGCCCGCGGGACGGCGAAGGGACCGATTCAGCCGACCGGGCCGCCGAAGTACCGCGCGAGCGGCCGGGCGGCCTTGCCGTCGAGCGTCACCTTGCGTGCGCCCGGGGCGATCTCGATCTCGTAGAACCGCACCAGGTCGTCCTTGACTTCGCGAGCCGCCCTGGGTCGACGTCGATGCCGACGACCACGGGGTCGCGCGGCGGATCGTTTCCGCCGGCAACCTTGGCGAGGTGCTGTGCTTCGGTGTCGATGACCATGCCGTGCGGTTCCGGCCGATCAGGGCGTGCTCCGGCACCCGATCGACGAGCCGCTCTGCGACTCTGCTGGGCAGGATCACGATCTCGGACCTCGAGCACGCCGGCGCGCTCTCTCGCGAGCAGCCCCCAGGCGAACGCTGGCACCCTCGGGGTGCATGGCGTCTATCGCGGGCGGCGATGCGGCGGCGGCGCGGCGCAGATCGCGCCTGGATCGTCGCGGAGTTGCGCGCTGGAGCGTCGCTTGCTTGATGCGCGGTCGTGCGCCGTGTCCTGGCCCTGACCGTCCTCGTCGCGTGTGGCGCCGCGCCCGTAGGCCGCGCGCCGGTGGGCCGCGCGCCGGTGGCGACGCCGTGCTCGCTGCACCGGGTCGGTGACGTCGTCGTCACCGGAGCGCCGCGCGAGCTGGTGCCGCAGCTCGCCGTGCTCGCGGGTACGCTCGACGATCCCGAGCGCACCGACCGGATCGCCCGGGTCGCAATCGATGGGCTGCGCGCCCGGGGCTACGCCGATGCCGCGATCGCGATCGCGCGCCGGCCGGGCTGCCGTGTCGACCTGCACGTCGCGGTCACGCTCGGGCGGCGCTACCGGATCGCCCGGATCACGTTCGCGACGGAGGAAGCGAACGAGGACGCGTTCCCCGGCGCCGAGCGGCTCGCCGTGCTCGAGGACGCGCTCGGGACGGTGAACACCGTCGGCGGGGTCTACATCGAGTACCGGATGAAGCGCGCGCTGGTCGAGCTCGAGCGCCGCTACCGCGACGCGGGCTGGCTCAAGGCCCGGCTCGGCGAGCCGCGCACGACCTACGATCCGGGCGGCGCGGTGACCGTGGAGATCCCGGTGACCGCAGGCCGCCGGTTCCGCATCGGGCAGGTCAAGGCGATCGGCGCCGGCGCGGGCGCGCGCGACACCGTGCTGCAGAGCCTGGGGCTCCACGCCGGGGATTACTACGACGGCCCGCGGATCCGCTCGGCGATCGAGCGCGCCCGCAGGAAGCTCGCGCGCTGGGTCGAGCTGCGCACCCGGATCGCCGGCGACCGGCCCGAGATCGACGTCGAGGCGGTCATCGAAGCGATCGTCGGAGTGTCGCGATGACGCCGCGGCCGAGCGTCGCCGCGGCGATCGCGCTGGCGGCGTGCGCGCACCCGAGCTACCTCGGCACGCGGCTGCCGCAGCCGTGCACCGCGCAGGACGTCGAGGGCTGTCTGGGCTGGATGGTCGAGCGCGACCTGGCCGACGCCGAGCTCGATCTCTACGACGACGCCGCGCTGCGCGACTACGTCCAGGGCGTCGCCGACCGGCTGGCGTGGGGCGCGAGCCTGGCGCGCGCCCCGCGCGTGGTGATCGCCGACCACGACGGCACGTACGCGACCTCGGGCAGCCGGATCGTGATCGGCCGGCCGACGATCGAGCGGCTCGACTCCGAGGCCGAGCTCGCCGGGGTGATCGCGCACGAGCTGGCGCACATCGAGGGCCACCACGCGGTGGTGTCGCTGTTCGGGCCGCCGCCGGGCGACGACCAGCTGGTGCTGCGGCGCGACGCCGAGGCCGTGGCCGACGAGCGCGCGGTCGCGCTGCTCGAGCGCGCCGGCTATGCGCCGGCGGCGATGGCCGAGGCGCTGCGTGCGGTGCTCGACACCGAGGACGACGAGCACCCGCTGCGCGCCGACCGGATCGCGCGCGCCCGGGTGATGGCCGGCCGCCGCGGCGGGTTCGAGGGCCGCGCCGAGCTACTCGGCCACCTCGAGCACATGGTGGTCGGCCGCGACTCGCGGCTCGGCCGCCGGATCGGCGATGCCTGGGTCGTCGCCGCGCTCGGCCTGGCGATCGACCTCGGCGCCGACGACGTGGTCCGCGAGGCCGGCGACGTGCTCGTGCTGCGCCACGCGCAGACCACGCTCGCGGCGTACGCGATCGGCGCACCGTGGGGGCGCGAGCTGGCCGGCGCGCTCGCCGGCCGCCGCACCGACGACCGCCGCCTCGGGCGGGTCACGCTGGGGACCATGGCCGCGGCCGACGCGGTCGACGGGGCCGACGCGCCGGAGGGGCCCGATGCGCCCGACGCGCCCGACGCGCCCGACGTTGCCGATGCGCCCGCTCGGCGCGACGACTCGCCGCTCGGCAAGCTCGCGCGCGCGGTCCGCAGCACGCTGCCGCAGCCCGCGGTCGGGACCCGCGTCGCGATCCTCGAGCGCCCGCGCGGCGCGCTGGTGATCGAGCTCGGCGGCCGCGGCGTCCCCGATCTCGGGCTGCGCGAGGCGACGCCCGGCGAGCTGGCCGCGGCGGAGCCGGCGCGGATCGTGATCGAGCACGCGTGGCGCGCCGGCACGGCCGACGGGTCGCTGGTCTGCGACGGCCGCCTGCTCGACCGGCCCGAGCGCCGCGTCGCTGCCGGTGACCCGATCAAGTGCGCCGACCGGCCGATCGCGTCCCGCGAGCGTGCGCCGCGGCTGATGGCCGACGCCGCGCCGCCGCGCGAGTGACGCGCGCGCGAGTCGCTGAGCACGTTGATCGCGGACACGCCGACGCCGTGCAGGCCGCCCGAGACCTTGTAGCCGTTGCCGCCGCGCCGCCGCGCCGCCGCGCGGGTCAGTCGCCGTCGGCCGCCGCATCGCCGCGCCGCGACGCACCGCTCGCGGCGTCGAAGGGGAACTCGATCCGGTGGATCGCTCCGCGCTCCGGGCACACCAGGAGCACGCCGTCGGCCGCGAACGCGACGTGGTACTCGAGCAGCTGCCGCCGGGTCGCGGCGGTCGCCAGGCTCGGGGCCGCGTCGCCGGTCTTGACCTCCGCGACCAGGAGCTCGCCATGGGCCTCGACCAGGTAGTCGGCGCGGAGCTCGGTCCGATGCGGCTCGCCGTCGATCCGCGGCGTCCACCAGGTGCGGGCCTGCTCGGCGACGATGCGATACCCGGCGCGGCGCAGCAGCGACGCCGCGGCGTCCTCGCCGGCTCCCGCCCGGGCCGCCCGGCGCCGCGCGCGCCACGAGCCGCGCCACGCGCGCAGCCGCCGCGCCAGCACGAGCGCGAGCAGCGCACCCGCGAGCACGGCGATCGCGAGCCCGGCCCACAGCAGATTCACCGCGGCAGCATGCCCGGACCGTCTGACACGCTCGCCGACTGCCAGGAGCGGGATCCCGAGATGCGCGAGCTCTTCATCGTCGCGCGGGCCGTCGCCGAAAACGACTGACGCCGCGGGGAGCTCCCACGGCGTCGGATCCCGGCGCGGGCGGCCGGGCCACGAAGCGCTACTGGCGGTGCGGCCGGATCTGCGGCCGCCGGAGCACGCGGCGCCGGGTGTTGTCCGACGGCAACTCGCCGAGCTTGGTCTTGAGCGTGGCCTTGTTGCCGTTCTGGTGGATCACCTGCAGATCGACCGTGGTGCCCGGCTTGATCATCGCGATCGTGTTGCGGAACACGTCGCTGGTCTTGATCTCGGTGCCGTTGAGCGCGGTCACGACATCGCCCTCGGACAGGCCCGACTTTCCGGCCGGGCCCTCGGGGTCGACGCTCAAGATCACCGCGCCGCGCTCGGCGGGGAGCTTGTTCTCCTTGGCGAACGCCGGGCTGTTGGTCGCGATGCTGACGCCGAGGTAGCCGCGCGTGACCTTCCCGGTGGCGATCAGCTGATCCATGATCGGCCGCGCCATGTTGGTCGGGATCGCGAAGCCGATGCCGGCGTAGCCGCCGCTCTTGGACGCGATCGCGGTGTTGATGCCGATCAGCTCGCCCTTGAGGTTGACCAGCGCGCCACCCGAGTTGCCGGGGTTGATCGCGGCGTCGGTCTGGATGAAGTCCTCGTACTCCTCGATGCCCATGCCGCCGCGGCCCTTGGCCGAGACGATACCCATGGTCACCGACTTGCCGACGCCGAACGGATCGCCGATCGCGAGCACGACCTCGCCGAGCCGGAGCGCCGACGAGTCGCCGAACGTCAGCGGCTTGAGGTTGGGGAGGTTGCCCTTGAGCTGGAGCACGGCGAGGTCACCCTTGGGGTCGACCCCGACGACCTTGGCGTCGTAGTCGTTGCCGTCGTGCAGCGTGACCTTGATGTCGTCGGCGTCCTTGACGACGTGGGCGTTGGTCAGGATCCGGCCGCTCGCCGTGACGATCACGCCCGAGCCCTTGCTCATGGCCTTGCGATCGCCGGGCTCACCGAACCCGGGCGAGAACGGATCGGAGAAGAACGGATCGAAGTTGGCCGGGCCGGCCTCGACCGCGTGGGACGTGGAGATGTTCACGACGCTGTCGACGACGCGCTCGGCGACGTCGGGGATCGAGCTATCGGTCAACACCGACGGCGCGGATGGCGGGGCCGCATGCGCGGGGCTCACGCCGGAGCGCAACGCGGCGCCGGTGCCGACCAGTCCGACGACAGCAGCAGCAGCCAGGAGAGTACGTAGCGGGGTCATCTTGGTTCCTCGGTGGGTTACGAATGTTGGACCGGGCAGGGGGTTGCCTCTATTCCACGGACGGACCGTCCGATCGGGCGGGATCCCGCGCACGCCGGCCGAAACCCGCGATGCCGGAGGAGCTCCGCTCGTGGGTCTTGCGGTGGACATGCCGCGAACCCGGGTCAAGCCCCCGCGGTAACGAAATGAAGGGGCCCGAAGCCCCCGCGATGGCGTTGCTCCCGGCTCGATCGAGCTTCCACCGGGGGTGAGGAGCCGTTGACAGAGGGCCACGCAACGGGTGTTTGCACTGGTCGGGCCATCGGATCTGCGATGAACTTTAATCCAAACCCTGATGCTCGCTCGGTCCTGCTCGTTAGGCGATTTCTCACAATCCGATCGAGTCGTTAGACGCCATCAGCGTGACGAGTTGTCTCGCTACGCTGGAATCTCATCATGACAACATAATCCAGTGCCCGTGGCAGGGAGCCCGAGCTTTGTCTCTGGCGGTTCTCCGAAGTGTTCCGGTAATGTGTCCCGCTCTACGTGAGCGAATTTGAAACAGTGCATCCAGCGTACGGCGAGGTTCAGAGCCGCCGTGCGCGTCGCCACCGTATCGGACTTTGTCCTACCCGGGCGAAGTCGGGCACATTGCGGACTGATCTGGAACTTCCCGACGGAGAACACCGGAGCTCGGTGACGTCGGGTTTTTTACTTCAACGGGAGAATCTTTGATGAAGCGTCTTTGGTTACCGGCAGCGATAGGTGTCTTGACAGCGGCGGCGTGTGGCTCGGAAGCCCCCACGCCCAACCCCGGCGGCGGAGATGTCCAGCTGTCATCCGCCGTGGTGGCACAGATGGAGTCGCTGATCGCTGAAAAAGCGGCGCGCTCGCCGGCCCAGCGCAAGGTCTCTTCGTCGTTGCTCTACGCCCAGAGCGGCCGCTTCAACGCGACGCTCGCGGAGTCCAAGGACCCGTCGAAGCAGATCACGAGCCTGAACCAGGTCGACGCCACGGGGCGCTACCTGGTGGACATCAAGGGCGACATGAGCGCCCTCGGTGGCCAGATCGAGTCGCGCGGCGGCGCGGTCGTCGAGCTGCGGGCGCGCAGCGCGCGCGCCTGGATGCCGCTCGATCAGGTCGAGTCGCTCGCCGCGCAGCCGGCGGTCAAGTCGATCCACCCGGCGTTCATGGCGGCGACGCGGCGGATCGATCCGCCGGGTAGCGCGAAGTTCCACACCGGCAACCGCGCCGAGCGCATCGCCGCGGTCCAGGCCGCGGAGCAGGCGCTGGCGACCTCGACCGCGCGCGCCTTCGCGGCCGATGGCCCGCCGATCACGTTCGACGGCGGCGCGACCACCAACGTCGGCGCCGCGCAGACCGAGGGCGACAAGGCCCACGCCGCCGATCACGCGCGCCGGTTCTACGGCGTCGACGGCACCGGCGTGAAGGTCGGCGTGCTCTCGGACAGCGATGACTTCAAGGAGCAGGCGATCGCCTCGGGCGACCTGCCCTCGAACACCACGACGGTCCCCGGCCAGAGCGGCCGTCCCGGCGCCGGTGAAGGCACCGCGATGATGGAGATCGTCCACGACATGGCTCCCGGCGCGGACCTGTTCTTCGCCACCGCGTTCACCAGCCCGGAGAGCTTCGCGGACAACATCCGCGCCCTGCGCTTCCAGTTCCACTGCGACATCGTGATCGACGATGTCATCTACTTCTTCGAGTCGCCGTACGAGGACGACATCATCGCCCAGGCGGTGGATGACATCACCGCGGACGGCGCGATGTTCTTCTCGTCGGCCGGCAACGAGGGCAACGCCGACGACGGCACCTCGGGCACGTGGGAAGGCGACTTCAAGCCCTCGGGTCAGCTCGTGACGCTGCCCGCGTCGGGCTACACGGTGCACTCGTTCGGTGGCGGCGTGATCGAGAACCGGATCGAGCTCGGCGGCGGTCCGCTGATCCTGCACTGGTCGGATCCCGGCACGCTCGCCAACCCGGCGTCGTCGAACGACTACGACCTGTTCGTGCTCGACAACGACCTGCGCAACGTCGTGCTCGCGGCGACCGACATCCAGGCCGGCGCGGAGCTGCCGTTCGAGTTCCTCGGCTTCAACATCCCGGCGGGCTTCCGCGTCGTCATCGCCGCGCATCCCAACGCCGAGATCCGCGCGCTCCACACCGTGATCTTCGGCGGTGAGTTCGCGCTCGCGACCAGCGGCTCGATCTACGGCCACAACTCGGCGACCGACGCGTTCGCGGTCGCCGCGGTCGACGCCGCGGAGGCCAACGGCGGCGAGTTCGGCTCGGGCCCGACCACCCCGGTCGAGCTGTTCAGCTCGGACGGCCCGCGCCGGATCTTCTTCGACAACAACAACAACCCGATCAACCCGGCGAACCCGGGCCTGACGTTCGCGAGCCGCGGCGGCGTCAGCCGCGCCAAGCCGGACCTGTCGGCGGCCGACGGCGTGAGCACCACGCTGCCCGGCGGATCGGGCCTGAACCCGTTCTTCGGCACCTCGGCCGCGGCGCCGCACGCCGGCGCGGTCGCCGCGCTGATCAAGTCTGCGGTCCCGACCCTGACGCCCGCCAGGATCCGCACTGCGATGCTCAACGGCACGCTCGACATCGAGGAAGCGAGCACCGATCGCAACAGCGGCCGCGGCATCGTCTCGGCGTTCAGCGCGCTCAACAAGGCCGGCGCCAGGCCGGCGGTGTCGCTCAACCGCGGCGCGGTCACCGTCCGCCCGCTCGGCAGCGACGTCGTTCTCCCCGGCGGCGCGGCCCAGCTCTCGGTCGAGATCACCAACGGCGGCGGCGCCCCGGCGACCGCGGTCAGCGCCACGCTGACCTCGAGCTCGCCCAACGTCCTGATCCTGCAGGGCACGTCGACGTACCCGACGGTCCCGGGCGAGGGCTCGGCGACCAACACGACGCCGTTCGCGTTCTTCGTCGACAACGCCACCCCGTGCGGCTCGGCGCTGCCGTTCACGCTGACCGTGAACTTCACGGGCAACGGCCCGCACCCGGTGTCGTTCAACTTCGTGGTCCAGACCGGCCGTCCCGGCGGCACCCCGGTCCACTTCGCCTACGCGGGTGGTCCGGTCGCGATTCCGGACTCCAACGCGGCCGGCGTCAACGTGCCGCTGACCGTGTCCGGGTTCCCGGGCGCGATCGCGGGCGCGGTGTTCAACATCGACGGCGCGACGTGCAGCTCGGCGATCGGCGCGACCGGCGTCGGCGTCGATCACACCTGGGTCGGCGACCTGACGTTCACCCTGACCTCGCCGAGCGGCCACACCGTCACGCTGTTCAACCGGCCGGGCGGAGCGGGCAACAGCGGGAACAACTTCTGCCAGACGATCCTCAAGGATGGGGCTGCGAGCTCGATCCAGAACATCGCGATCGGCCAGGCGCCGTACACCGGCACGTTCTCGCCGCAGCAGCCGCTGGGCGCGTTCGCCAGCGACACCGCGAACGGCAACTGGGTGCTGCACGCCGTCGACAACGCGGCGCTCGATACCGGCAGCATCCGCGCGTTCTCGCTCGACCTGAGCGGGTTCAGCTGCACGCGGTAACCGCCGGCTAGCCCCGCGGTCCCCAAGGCCGCGCACGACCTTTCCGTCGTGTGCGGCCGTTTGTATTTTCGGCGCGGCCCCGACCTGCGAGGATCCCCAACCGCGGCGGCGTGCGCCCCGATCGACCTCACGCCGCGGATGTGGGTCGACCGGCGTGCGTGGTAGCTTGTGGGTATGGTGCGCGTTGCCGAGCGCTCGAATCTGACCGCCGACGAGTACCTCGCGTGGGAGCGGCAGCAGCCGGTCAAGCATGAGTTCTTCCACGGCGAGGTGTTCGCCATGGCCGGCGGCAGCATGCGCCACAACGCGCTGTGCGGGCGGCTCATCGAGGTGCTCGGCACGCAGCTGCGCGGTCGCTGCGTCGTGTTGACGTCGGACCAGCGGGTCGTCTCCACGCGCCGAGAACGCTATGTCTACCCCGACGTCTCGGTGGTGTGCGGGCCGGCGGTGGCCGAGCCGGGCCACGCCGACGTGCTGGCCAACCCGGCGATCCTCATCGAGGTGCTGTCCGAGTCGACCGAGCAGTACGATCGAGGTCTCAAGTGGGACGGATACCAGCGCATCGAGTCGCTGACCGACTACGTCCTCGTGTCTCAGGCGGAGGCTCGCATCGAGCACTTCCGGCGTGACCGCAACCGCACCTGGGTCTATCAGCTGGCCGGCGTCGGCGAGCGGCTCACGCTGTCCAGCGGTGTCGAGCTCGACGTCGATGCGATCTTTGCCGGGGTGATGCAGCTGCCCGGCAATTGAGCGTTGGAAACCGGCCGCATCGCGCTGCTCCTGAAGCTTGTTCCCTCAGCGCGACCGCTCGCAAGCCGGTGCAGATCGCGCGGGGCCTCGCCGTGGTCGTCCGGACAGCGCCGATCGCGAACAGCCAGGGAGCGCCGGCCGCCGCGTAGCCGCGCCAGGGACACGGTGGAGAGGCCCAAAAACGGCTCTGACGAGGATTCGGGCCGTAACGCCGAATTCTGCAAGGAAGTCAAAATAGTAGAACCACCCGGTGGGCACGACGTCGCGCCAGGCGCGCGCGTGGGAGGCTCGGGGTATGATCGAACCATGGCCGAGCGCGTGATGGCGACTGTGACGCCGGCCGTCCTCAAATGGGCGCGCGAGAGCGCCGGGATCCCGCTCGACCTGGCTGCGCAACGCATCGGGGTTGCCCCGGCCAAGTTGTCGGCTGCCGAGGATGGCAGCGGCCTGCTCACGTTTCCGCAGCTGCGCAAAGCGGCGAGCGTCTACAAGCGACCGCTCGCGGTGTTCTTCCTCAACGAGCCCCCGGCCGTGGAGCTTCCGGTCGCCGATTTCCGACGCGTCCCGGAGGCACTGGATGCGCCCATCTCGCCCGAGTTGCGGTTAGAAGTCCGCAGGCTCAACCGCAAGCGCGAGGTCGCTGCATGGCTCGGGGACGGCGCTGCGATCGACTGGTCGTACGTCGGCGGGATCACGATCGACACGGCGCCCACACCGGAGGTCGTCGCCGACGGTTTGCGAATGCACTTCGGTTACAGCGATGACGTCCGGCGCCAGTGGCGCGACGAGTTCCAAGCGTTCAAGTGGTGGCGAACCGCCATCGAGAGCCGGGGTGTGCTCGTGTTCCTGTCGCGTCGGATCTCGGTGGACGAGATGCGCGGGTTCTCGATCGCGCGCAAGCCGTTCCCGGTGATCGCCCTCAACCGGAGCGACCAACCGCGGCCACGCATCTTCACGCTGCTGCACGAGTTCACGCACTTGCTGCTCGGCGAGTCCGCAATGTGTGACATCTCCGAGGATCTCGGGATGGATGCGCGTCGTCGACGCATCGAGATCTACTGCAACGCCGTCGCCGGCGAGACGCTGGTCCCGCGCAACGAGCTCCTCGCCATCGATGTGGTTCGGCACCATCGGCGCAATGCCGTCTGGTCCGAGGTCGAGCTCCAGGTGATCGCCGCAGCGTTCTCGGTCAGTCTCGAGGTGGTACTGCGGCGTCTCCTGACCCTCGATCTTGCGACCCTCGACGAGTATCGGGCTTACCGCGCGCGCTGGGCGCGCGAGCGCCAAGCAGAGCGCGACACCGCCGAGCCCCAGAACTGGGGCGAAAAGCAGCATGAGATCGCGATGCGCACCCAGGGTCTGCCCTTCGTCCGCATGGTGCTCGAAGCCATGCATCGCGACGAGGTGACCGCTTCCGACGTCTCCGACTTCCTCGACATGAAGCTCGACTACTTGCACGATCTGGAGCTGGCGGTCGTGGCGGCGGGAAGCTCTGGCTGATGGCGCCGCTCTACTCGTTCGACACGAGCGCTTTCGTCCAACCGCACCGGCGCTACTACCCGTTCGATGTGTTCCCCTCGTTTTGGCGACACCTTGAAAAGCTGATCGCCGACGGCTGCATCATCGCGACCGAGATCGTGCGCGAGGAGCTCGAGCAGAAGGACGACGAGCTCACCGAGTGGGCGAAGAATCAGAGCGGCCTGTTCGTGCCCGTCGACCAAGAGCAGCAGCTTGCGGTGGCCACGATCGTGAACCGCTTTCCGAAGTGGGTCGATGCAGACAGCTCCAAGAACCAAGGCGATCCGTTCGTCGTGGCGCTCGCGATGTGCGGGAAGCTGACGGTGGTCAGCGGCGAAGGCAACGGCAGCGAGATCCATCCGACAATTCCGTTCGCGTGCGGACAGATGGCACCCAAGGTTCCCCATCTGGGCATCGTCGAGTTCATCCGAAGCACCGGCCTGCGTCTGTAGCGCGCCTGCTTTGAGCCGGCTGCGCGGCTTGCGCTAACGAACAGAGCGGCCCATTTCGGCCAACTTGCAGCGCTTTCACCGATCTTGCGACCCTGGACCGTTGGCACGACAGAGCCGTCACCGGGGTCAGCGTTTCGGACGCGCTCGGGTAGCGGACAGACGGCAGACGGCAGCTACGCGAGGTTCTTGTTCGCGAAGTCCCAGTTCACGACGTTCCAGAACGCCTCGATGAACTTGGGCCGCGCGTTGCGGTAGTCGATGTAGTAGGCGTGCTCCCAGACGTCGAGGGTCAGGACGCAGCGCTTGCCGACGGCGAACGGGGTCTCGGCGTTCGACGTGGTCTCGATCGCGAGCGAGCCGTCGGTGTTCTTGACCAGCCAGGCCCAGCCCGAGCCGAACTGGGCGGCCGCGGCCTCGCTGAACTTGGTCTTGAAGTCGCCGAAGCTGCCGAACGACTTGTCGATCGCGGCGGCGATCGCGCCGGTCGGGGTGCCGCCGGCCTTGGGCGCCAGCGAGCTCCAGAAGAACGTGTGGTTCCAGACCTGGGCCGAGTTGTTGAAGATCTTCTTCTCGCTGGTCTGGCCCTGCGAGGCCTTCACCACGTCCTCGAGCGACATCGGCTCGTACTTGGTCCCCGCGGCGAACTTGTTGAGGTTGTCCACGTACGCCTTGTGGTGCTTGCCGTAGTGGTACTCGATGGTCTCGGCCGAGATCGTCGGCGCGAGCGCGTCCTTGGCCCAGGGAAGCTCGGGAAGGGTGAAAGCCATGGTGGTCTCCTTTTCCTGGGCTGGTTGTAGCGCCCCGGTCCTGCCCACGGGAGTCTCGGACGCTGTAAAGTGCGGGTGTGCTTGGGCGCCGCGGTGTCGCGACCGGAGGCGGCCGCGTGGTGGTTCGCGGTCGATTGGCCGCGAAGATCTCGGCGGGCGGTCGTAGCTCCTGGTGGTGGTGGACATGATCCGGGGGGAGGAGGCCACGTCTGCGTCGCGCCGGGCCGCCGGGCCGCCGGCTCGCCGCGGCTGGCCACGCGGCGCGATGATCGGGCTGGGGGCGGCGGCGGCCGTGACCGCGGCGCTGGTCGTGTGGTGGACCCGGCGAGACCCCGCCGGGAGCAGCGAGCCGCCGCTGGTACTGGCGACCGCTCCCGTCCGGGCGATCGAGGGCCGGATCAGCTACGCCGCGGCCGATGTCCACCGGCCGTACGAGGTCGCGCGCGGCGCGTCGGCCGCCGGGGCCGGCGCCGGCACCGGCACCCGGGGCGTCGCCGGGGCGATCGATAACATCCCGCTCGACACGCTGGCGCGGCTCGAGCGCCGGGGCGATCTGCATGGCATCGCGGCGGCGCACCTGCTGATGAGCGACGTGCGCGACGCGAGCCGGTACCTCGATCGGCTGGCGCCGGACCCGGACGTCGTGTCCGATCGCGCGCTGGTGCTGCGGTCGTCCGGCCGGCTGTCGGACGCGCTGATCGCGCTCGACGGCGTGCTGCGCGCCGTGCCGCGCCATCCCCAGGCGCTGTGGAACCGTGCGCTGGTGCTGCGCGAGCTCGGGCTGCCGCTGTCGGCCGCCGCGGAGCTCGAGGCGGTCGCCACGCTGAACGAGCCCGGCTGGTCGGGCGAGGCCCGCGCGCTCGCGAAGGCGCTGTCCGACGAGATCGCCGAGCGCAGGACCGCGTTCCTGCGGCTCGTGGCCGACGGCCGGCGGCTCGCCGCCGAACCCGGCGCCGTGACCCCGGAGATCGCCCGGCGATTTCCCGGCATGACGCGGCTGGTGTTCTACGACGCCGTGCGCAGCGCCGACTCCGCCGCCGCGGTGCGCGCGCTCGCGCCGCTCGCCGCCACGCTCGACGCGGTCTACACCGGCCACGTGCTCGCGAGCCAGGTCGAGCGCGTGGCCCGCGCCGACTTCGCGCGCCGCGCGCCGCTCGCCCGGCGCTACGCGGCGCTCGCCGGAGGCCAGCGGCTCGATCCGGCCGGCGCGACGGCGCTGCTCGCCGCGCTGCGCGCCGCCGGGCAGGACGACCTGCTGTACGGGGCGATGGTCCGCGTGTTCCGGCCGCAGGTGCCGCCGGCCGAGCTGCCCGAGCTGCGCCGGCTGACCGGGGCGCTGCACGATCCGTGGTTCGAGCTCCTGACCGTCGAGCAGACCGCCAAGGCCGCGCTCGCCGGCGGCGACCTCGCCGGCGCCGAGGCGGTGGTCCTGCCCGCGCTCGCCGGCTGCGAGCGCCGATCGATCGACTATCGCTGCGCGCTCCTCGAGCAGGTCCTGGGCGGGATCTATCTCGGCAGCTTGCGGCTGCCCGACACGCGCCGCGTGGTCGCCAGCGGATGGCAGCGTGCGCGGCGCACCGGCGAGTGGTACCTCGAGCTCGGCTTCCTCCAGCTGCTCGCCGGGCTCGAGAGCCTGCAGGATGACGCCGCCGGCAGCACGCTGCCGCTGGTCCGGACCTACGCGGCCGAGCCGGTGCGCCGCGAGCCGGCGCGCTGCGATCTCGCGGTGTGGCGCCGCGAGGCGCTCGCGCTCGCGCTGGTGAGCCGGGACGATCTCGCGGCGGCGCGTCGCGAGCTCGCCGAGGCGGACGCGACCGAGGGCGCGTGTCCGCCGGCCGAGCCGAGCGTCGCGATGCTCGAGGTCAAGGCCCACGTGCTGCGCGACTCCGACGGCGTCACCGCACACGAGGTCGCCGAGCTGCGGGCGCAGATCGAGGCGCTGCGCGCGGCGTCTGGGCCGGCGGCGACCACCCGGGCGGCGCTCGATCAGATCGAGGGCCGGCTGCTGATCGACCGCGATCGCCCGGCCGCGATCGCGCTGCTCGAGCGTGCGATCGCCGCGGTGCGGTCGGCGCGTGCCGACGACGTCGACGCGCACCGCGCGCGGTCGTACGCCTACTCGATCCTGATCCTGGACGCCGGCCGCGCCGGGGACTGGGATCGGGTGTGGAGGCTGCTCGGCGACGACGCCGGGATCGCCGCCGCGCCGCGGTGCGCGCTCGGTGCCGTGGTCGAAGATCGCCGCAGCCTGGTCGTGGTTCGCGACCCGTCCGGGGCCAGCCACGGGGTGTTCGACGGCACGCGGGCCGGGCCGGCGGTGGATCCGGGGTCGTTCGTCCCGGCGGCGCTCCGCGACGCGCTGCGCGGCTGCCCGGCGATCGACGTGCTGGCCCGCCCGCCGGTGCAGGGCCTGCCGGGCTTGCTGCCGGTGGACCTGGCGTGGAGCTACCGCTCGAGCGCGGGGCCGCCGGGCGAGGCCGCGCCGGGCACGCCGCGCCGGGTCGTGATCGCCGGCGCAGAGCCGCCCGCGGCGCTCGGGCTGGCGCGGCTCGCGCCCTGGCGCTCGACGACGGCCCCCGACGTCGTGCTCGACGGTCCGTCGGCGACGCCGTCGCGGGCGCTCGCCGCGATCGCCGATGCCAGCTTCGTCGAGGTCCATGCCCACGGCATGGTGCAGGCCACGGTGTCGGATGCGTCGTTCCTGATGCTGTCGCCGGAGGCCGACGGCGGCTACGCGCTGACCGCCGGCGCGATCCGCAAGCAGCCGCTGCGGCGGCATCCGATCGTCGTGCTCGCCGCCTGCCACGCCGCGACCACGGCGAGCTATCGCCACGAGGCGTGGAGCCTGCCGGCCGCGTTCCTGGCCGCGGGGGCGCGCGCGGTGATCGCCTCGACCGACGTCGTGTCCGATGCCGATGCCGGTGCGTTCTTCGATGACCTGCGGGCGCGGATCGAGCGAGGTGCCGCGCCTGCGGTCGCGTTGCACGACACGCGCGCGCAGTGGCTGGCGGCGCATCCGTCGGCGTCCTGGACCCGTTCCTTGATGGTCTTTCAATGAGGAGAGTGAGCATGGCTCGAACGATCACCACGTGGCTCTTGATCGCGTTCATCGTCGGCTGCGGATCCAGCGGAGGCACCCGGACGGTGGTTCCGCCCCGGGGCTCCGTGAAGATCCAGACGTGGCCCGGCGCCACCGGCGCGCCGCTGTGGCCAGCGTCGGCCCGGCGGGTCCAAGCGATCGTCACCAGCTCGCCGCGCGATCCGTATTACCTGATCTGGGTGGTCGTCGAGGGCAGCCAGCTGGTGGCGGTGTACAGCGTGACCGCCGCCGACCGCGCCGACATGTACCGGCGGGTCAACGAGCAGCGGCCCCGGGCGATCTCGTTCGTCCAGGTCTGCACGAACGGCGACGCGGACCACGCGGGGCTGTTGCCGCGGCGCACCGGCCCGCAGCGATCGTCGCGCGACAACCTGAATGCCATGCTGCTCGGGCAGCCGTCGTCCGGTGCGGCCGGAGCGACCACGACCGGAGACGCGGGCCCGATCTGCGGCGCGTACACGCCGCCGCGGGTCGACGTCAACCCTCCCGGTGATCCGGATCCCGACGACATCCGGCGCGTCCTGGAGCTCGCGCGCTTCGCCGACGATGGCTTCCAGAAGTTCATCGCCGGGTTCGCTGGCAAGGCGGGCGGCGCCACGCACTGACACGGGCCGGTTCGTGCGATGGTCGGCGCGATGACCAGGCGGTACTGGCTGATGAAATCCGAGCCCGAGCAATTCGGGATCGCCGATCTCGCGCGGGTCAAGATCGAGCCGTGGACCGGCGTGCGCAGCTACTTCGCGCGCGCCCACATGCGGGCGATGTCGGTGGGCGACGCCGTGCTGTTCCATCACTCGAACGTCACGCCGCCGGGCGTCGCGGGGCTGGCGCGCGTGGTGCGCACCGGCGTCGTCGACGAGACCCAGTTCGATCCACGGAGCAAGTACCACGATCCGAAGGCGACCCGCGAGGCGCCGATCTGGGACTGCGTCGAGGTCGAGTACGTCGACACGCTGCCGCACTTCGTGCCGATGGATCGGATCCGCGCCGAGCCAGCGCTGGCCGACATGCTGCTGCTGCGCCGCGGGATGCGGCTCTCGGTGCAGCCGGTGACGGAGGCGGAGTACGAGGCGATCGTGGCGCTCGGCCACACGGCGCCGCCGGAGCCGTCGCCCGAGCCGGCGAACGCGGCGAGGCCGGCGCCGCGCAAGGCCGCGAAGGCCGCGAAGGCCGCGAAGCCTGCGAAGCCGGCCAGGCGCGCCAAGCCCGCCGCGCGGGCCGGGGCGGGGCGGCGCAAGCCGGCGAAGCCGCCCGGGGCTACGCTGGCCGGAGCCCGGCGGCGATGACGAACGCCAGCTCCGCGGCCTCGATCGCCGCGCCGTAGACGTCGCCGGTGAGGCCGCCCAGCCGCCGGTGCAGCCAGAGCGCGATCGCGAGCGCCGCGGCGGCCGCCGACACGGTCGGGACCAGCGCCCGCGCGCCGAGCCAGCCGATCGCGAGCGCGGCGATCCCCGTGGCGGCGGCGAGCTCGCGGCGGCCGGCGTGGCCGTGGAACGGCTTGCCCAGGCCGTCGGGGCGGGCGTAGGGAAACCCGACGACGAGCGGGACGACGGCCCAGCGCGCGGCGACGGGGCTCGCGTACAGCGCCCACGCGGCATCCCGGGTGACGACCTCGGCGGTCGCCAGTAGCTTGGCGCTGAGCAAGATCACCAGCGCGACCGCGCCGTGGGCGCCGATCCGGCTGTCGCGGAGGATCGCGAGCATGCGATCGCGCTGGCCGCGGCCGCCGCCGAGCGCGTCGAACACGTCGGCGACGCCGTCGAGGTGCAGACCGCCCGTGACCGCGGCGTGGAGCGCGACCAGCGCGAGCGCGGCGAGGCCGGGGGCGAGCCGGCCGGCGACCAGGCCGTGCGCGGCAAGCAGCAGGGCGCCGAGCACCGCCCCGACGGCGGGGAACCAGCCGACGGCGCGGCCGAGGTCGCGTGGTGCAACGGCGCTAGCCGCGACCGGGAGGCGGGTCAGGAACCCGAGCGCGATCGCGAGCGGTCGCAGCACGTCAACGCGCGCTCCCCGGGCCGACCTGCGCGGGCGGCCGCGGCACGTCAGCGCGCGCTCCCGGGGATCCGCGCCAGCTGCCGCAGCAGCGCGAGGTCCAGGCTGGCGCGCACGGCGGCCTCGAGCCAGTCGTACTCGGCGTGCCGGGACGGGTCCGCGCGGCAGCGGCCGCAGCACGTCAACGCGAGCTCCCGGGGATCCGCGCGAGCTGCCGCAGCAGCGCGAGGTCCAGGCTGCCGCGCACGGCGGCCTCGAGCCGGTCGTACTCGGCGTGCCGGGACGGGATCCGCGCGGCACCGGCCGGGGCGGTCAGACCGCGCCGGGCGCGCAGCCCGGCGAGCATGGCGGCGCGCAGCGCGTCGTTCTCGAGCACGCCGTGCAGCATCGTGCCGACGATCGCGCCGCCGCCGCCGATCGCGCCGTCGCGCGCGGCGGTCGGCCGGCCGTTGCGCGCCTCGATCGCGAACGCGCCGGGGCCCGGGCGCGTCGGCTCGACCCTGCCCATGTGGATCTCGTAGCCGGCGATCGGCTCGTCGAGCGCGCCGGCCGCGGCGCCGGTGGTCAGGAACGACGGCGCCGCGACCCGCGCCACGACCTGGGTGGTGCGCTTGTCGCGGCCGAACCGGGTGGCGAGCGGCAACAGGCCCAGGCCAGGGACCCGGGCGTCGCCGGACTCGACGCCGTGCGGGTCCTCGATCACCTCGCCGAGCATCTGGCAGCCGCCGCACAGGCCGAGGATCGGCCCCGACGCGGCGGCGCGCGCGGTGATCGCGTCGGCGAGGCCGGCGGCGCGGAGCCAGGCCAGATCGGAGGCGGTGTTCTTGGAGCCCGGCAGGATCACCAGATCGGCGCCGGCGAGGTCGGCGGGGTGATCGACGAACCGCACGGTGACGCCCGGCTCGTGCTCGAGCGCATCGACGTCGTCGTGGTTGGAGATCCGCGGCAGGCGCACGACGGCGATGTCGAGCTCGCCGGGCGGCGGCCGACGGCGCCGCGCGCGGTGATCGAGCGACACCGAGTCCTCGTCGGCGATCCGCAGGTTGGGGACGTGGGGCACGACGCCGAGCACCGGCGTGCCGGTGCGCTCGGTCAGCATCCGGAGGCCGGGCTCGAGCAGCGCGAGGTCGCCGCGGAACCGGTTGATGACGAACCCGGCGATCCGGGCGCGCTCGTCGGGCTCGAGCAGCGCCAGGGTGCCGACGAACGCGGCGAACACGCCGCCGCGATCGATGTCGCCGACCAGCAGCACCGGGGCGTCGGCGAGCCGGGCGACGTGCATGTTGACGATCTCGTGCGACTTGAGGTTGATCTCGGCCGGGCTGCCGGCGCCCTCGATCACGACGAGGTCGTACGCGGCGCGCAGCCGGGCGAGCGACTCGGCGATCACGTGCGACAGCCGCGGCTTGTACTCGTGGTAGGCGGCGGCGTCCATGCTGCCGATCGGCTTGCCGAGCACGACGACCTGGCTCCTGCGGTCGCCCTCGGGCTTGAGCAGGATCGGGTTCATGTCGACGGTGGCGGCGATGCCGGCGGCATCGGCCTGCACCGCCTGGGCGCGGCCGATCTCGAGGCCGTCGAGCGTCACCGCCGAGTTGAGCGCCATGTTCTGCGACTTGAACGGCGCGACACGCAGCCCGTCGCGGCGGAACAGCCGGCACAGCGCGGTGACCAGCAGGCTCTTGCCGACCGACGAGGCCGTGCCCTGGACCATCAGCGTCGCCGCGGTCATGGCCGGCGCTCCCGGCCGGGCTCGGCGGCGAGCTCGCGGGCGAGCGCCGCCACGACGCGCGCGCGCTCGGTGGCGGTGCGCGCGGCGATCCGGATGTGGTCGGGCAGGCCGAACGAGGTGCAGTCGCGCACCAGGATCCGGTGGCCGGCGAGCAGGCGCCGGCGCAGGCCGGGCGCGTCGCCGGTGCGCACGGCGAGGAAGCCGGTCGTCGACGGCGCGGGGCGCAGGCCGAGCGCGCCGAGGTCGGCGGCGAGCCGGGCGCGCTCGTCGAGCAGGCGGGCGCGGCTCGCGGCGACGAACGCGCCGGCGGTGCACGCGGCGACGGCGGCGGCCTGGGCGGCGGCGCTGGTGGTCCAGGCCGGGCGCGCCTGCTCGATCCGCGCGACCAGCGCCGGCGCAGCGACGACATAGCCGACGCGGATGCCGGGGATGCCGAGGTCCTTGGTCAGCGACCGGACGCAGGCGACGTTGGCCGGCTGGGCGACCGCGGCGTCGGCGAAGCGCTCGCTGAGCGACAGGAACGACTGGTCGACGACGAAGCAGGTGCCGGGGTGCGCGGCGGCGAGCGCGGCGAGCGCGGCGGCCGGCGTGGCGGCGCCGGTCGGTGTGCCGGGCGCGCACAGGTACGCGACGGCGGCGCTGGTCTCGCCGATGAGCCGGCCGACGGCGCCCAGGTCGACCGCGAAGCCGTCCTCGGCCCGGCTCCGCCACTCGCAGATCTCGGCGCCGGCATGCTCGGCCGCGGCGCGCAGCTCGCCGAAGCCGGGCTCGACGATCACCACGCGGCGACCGGGGCGCACGAGCACGGAGACCAGCGTCCACAATAGCTCGGCCGCGCCGTTGCCGAGCGCGATGCGATCCGGTGCGGTGTCGAGCACGGCGGCGAGCGCCTCGCGCGCGGCGGTCGCGGCCGGATCGGGGTAGCGATCGACGGGCGCGGCGCGGATCGCATCGATGACCGGGGCGCACGGCCCGTACGGGTTACAGCTCACGCTGAGATCGAGGACGTCGGCCGCGGCGAGGCCGAGCGCGCGCAGCTCGGCCTGGGGCAGGCCACCGTGCGGGCGGTGCGGCGCGGGCGCGGAGAGGGGGTCAGCGGGTGCAGGCATGGCGAGCTCCGAGGGCGGCGAGGGTGAGTACGGCGGCGAGGCCGGCGGCGATCACGACGACGCGCCAGGCCGCCGCGATCGTCGCCGCGGTCGGTGCGGCGCCGTCGCCGAGCCAGTAGTGGCCGGGCTTGGTCAGCGTCACGCCGAGCAGGCCGGCCATCGCGGCCATCGGGCGTCCGGCGTTGGGGCTCGCGGTGCGGCGGCCGTCGCGCACGAGCACGCGCCAGCCCGCCGCGGCGTCGTGCCCGGTCAGCGCCGCGGCGGCGAGCAGCAGCGCCGCGGTGATCCGCGCCGGGATCCAGTTGAGCGCGTCGTCGAGCCGCGCCGCGGCCTTGCCGAGGTACTCGTAGCGGCCGCGGTAGCCGATCATCGCATCGAGCGTGTTGACCGCGCGGTAGCACGCCGCGCCGGGCACGCCGAGGATCGCGTAGTAGAACAGCGGCGCGACGAAGCTGTCGGACGCGTTCTCGGCGAGCGACTCGACCGCGGCGGCGGCGAGCTCGGCGCCGTCGAGCGTCGCGGGATCGCGGCTGCACAGGCTGGCGAGCCGGCGCCGGGCGCATGGCAGGTCAGCGGCGGCCAGCGCGCGGCGCACCCGCTCGCCGGCGTCGCCGAGGGCGCGCAGCGCGAAGCTCGGCTTGGCCAGCGCGACCGCGACCGCGAGCTGGGCGGCCGGCCAGCGCGCCGCGCCGGCGACCAGCGCGGCGGCCGCGGCGGCGCAGAGCAGCGGGAGGCCGAGCGCGACCAGCGCGCCGAACCCGAGCTGGGCGGCAGGGCGGCGCGGCGCGGCGCGCAGGACCCGCGACGCGAGCCGGCCGATCCACGCGACCGGGTGGAGCGCGTCGGGCGGCTCGCCGAACGCGGCGTCGAGCGCCAGCGCGATCGCGAGCGCGGCGGCGAGCATGCCGGCGGTCATGTCGCCCCTTCGCGCGCAGCGAGACCGGGCCGAGCGCCGCCACCAGAGGAGCTCGACCACGTACCTGGGGTTGAATCCGATCGCGATCGGCTCGGAGTTGTACTCGGCCTCGAGCTCCTCGCGGATCTCGCCGAGATCGACGTGGTGGCGGGCCTGCGGCGCCACCGCAGCGCGGCGTGGCGACCGCCCGGGACCGGCGATCCGGGGACGCGCCCGACCTCGCTGGCCACACGCGCCGAGCGCTCGCATCGCAAGGGTCGCAGCTGGACTGGGCATGCGAGATCAGCGCTACGCGCCACTGTCGTCGACTCCCGCGGCTGCGAACGTGGCCATGTCGCGCAGGATCGCGAGCGCCGCGTCGATCAGCGGCATCGCGAGCGCCGCGCCGGTGGCCTCGCCGAGCCGGAGCTCGAGGTCGAGCAGCGGCTCGTGGCCGAGCGCGGCGAGCACGCGGCGGTGGCCGATCTCGGCCGAGCGATGCGCGCACACGAGCGAGCCGGCGACCGCGGGCGCGAGCCGGGTGGCGACCAGCGCCGCGGCGCTGGCGATGAAGCCGTCGACCACGACCGGCACGCCGGCGGCGGCGCCGCCGAGCATCGCGCCGGCGAGCCCCGCGATCTCGAAGCCGCCGAGCTTGGCGAGCACGTCGAGCGCGTCGCCGGGGTCGGGCCGGTTGACCTCGATCGCGCGGCGGATCACGTCGCACTTGTGGGCGATCGCGGCGTCGCCGATCCCGGTGCCGCGGCCGGTGACCTCGTCGATCGGCGCGCCGGTCAGCACGGCGGCCAGCGCGCTCGCCGAGGTCGTGTTGCCGATCCCCATCTCGCCGAGGCCGAGCAGGCCGATGCCGTCGCCGGCCAGCTCGCCGGCGATCGCGATGCCGGCCTCGAGCGCCGCGATCGCCTGGACGCGGGTCATCGCCGGCTCGCGGGTGAACGGCCGGGTGCCGGCGGCGATGCGGTGGCTGCGGATCTCGGGCTCGTCGGGCAACGCGGCCGC
>DASWRS010000162.1:0-5460 GCA_036403075.1 Kofleriaceae bacterium | reverse complement strand
TCGGCTGCGGGCCGATCGACAGCCTGCTGGGCCGGGAACCCAATCCCAACTGCCGCAAGCCCGAGTGCGTTCCGCCGGACACCAACAACACGTGCGCATCGAACACCGACTGTCCCTCGCCCGCCGTGTGTGACGTCATGGGCTCGAAGCAGTGCGTGCAATGCACGCAGGACCAGACCGCCGCGTGCTCGAGCAAGGCCCCGGCCTGCGGAACGGACCACATGTGCCGCGCGTGCGAGGCCCACACCGAGTGCCCGCTGTCGAACACCTGCCTGCCGGACGGCTCGTGCGCCGCCGAGCCGGACGTCGCGTACGTCGATCCGGCGGGCACCGACAACACGACGTGCTCGAAGGCAACGCCGTGCTCCAAGGTCAAGAACGCGCTCATGACCGCGCGGCCGTATGTCAAGTTCCACGGCATGCTCGACGAGACGGTGACAGTCAACAACAAGGGCGCCGTGACCTTCCTCGCCGACCCCGGAGCGACGCTCACCCATTCCTCGGGAGCCGGCGCCGTGCTGGCCGTGCAGAACGACGTGCCGTCGCTCGCGATCTACGACCTCGCGATCGCCAACATCGGCGATGTCAATGCCACCGGCATCTCGGTTCCGATGGGGGCGATGACGGACGTGTCCTTGACCCGGGTCGCGATCACGAACAACGGAGGGCTCGGGATCTCGATCGGCGGTGGCTCGCTCTCGCTCACGCAGAGCATCGTCAGTCACAATGGCCGCGGAGGTATCGTCGTCGGGGAAGCCAGGTTTGCGATCGTGGGCAATGTGTTCGTCGCAAACGGCGGATTCACCACGCTGAGAGGTGCGCTCGAGATCTCGGCCCTGGAGGCCGACACCAATCGCCTGGATTTCAACAGCTTCTACGGCAACTCCGCGCGAGACGGCGTCGGCGCCGCGATCCAGTGCTCGGCAGGCCGGTTCACGGCGCGCAACAACATCCTGTTCCAGAACGGGACACTGACCAACCTGGAACAGGTCAATGGCAGCTGCTCGCACACCTACTCGATCGCGATGCCCGGCACCGTGCCGCCCGGCACCGCCAACATCGCGGTGGATCCGCGATTCAAGGATCCTGCCCATGACGATCTCCACCTGCTGCCGGGCAGCCCCGCGATCCGCGCCGCGGATCCGGGCACGGAGCTGACCGGGCTCGCAGCTCGCGACATCGACGGTACCAGCCGGACGCGCCCGGCAACCCTCGGCGCGTACCAGATGCCGTGACACGACGCGCACTGCTCCACATGCACGCACGCGGGAGATCGGCGCAGCCGTTCGTCGCGGCGCTGGCGCTGGCGATCGCAGGCTCGCTGGGCGCGGCGACCGCCGAGGCTGCGCCGGCGGCAAGCACACCGCCGGCCGCGTCGGCACCCGCGACCACCGAGCCCGCCGCGGCCGCCGCGCCTGCGCCACCGAGCCCCCCGCTGCCGCGGAG
Organism: Kofleriaceae bacterium; assembly: GCA_036403075.1. Lineage (GTDB taxonomy): Bacteria > Myxococcota_A > Polyangia > Haliangiales > Haliangiaceae > JABFXX01. Next base: position 4,014 of record DASWRS010000162.1, on the reverse strand, counting down.
CCCCGCACCGGCAGCGATCTCGGCACCGCCGCGGAGCCCCGCGCAGTCGTCCGGGCCAACCACATTCGTGCTCGAGGCTCACACCGGCGAGCGGCCGTCCTCGATCGCCGCCATCATCGACCCGGTGCTCGACGAGCTCGAGCGCCGCGGCTTCGTCGCTCGCCCCGGCAGCGTCATCAAGCAGCTCGGCGGCCGGGCGCCGCGCCCGGGGATCCTCGATGGCGGCAAGACCGCGGCCGAGATCGCGCAGCAGGTCGAGAGCGGGTTCGACGCGTTCACCAAGGGCAAGTACAAGGACGCCGCGGCGGCGCTGGCGCTGGCGGTGCACCAGATCAAGCGCAACCCGGGCCTGCTCGTGCTCGACGCGACCAACGCGCGAGCGACGTTCCACGCGTTCGTCGGCCTCGCGCTGAGCCAGTCCAAGCTCGGCTACACGGCCGAGAGCATCGAGACCATGACCGAGCTCTTGCGCACGTTCAGCACCCAGAGCGTCACCCGCACCGAGTACGGCCCGCAGGCCGAGCAGTTCTACCGCAGCGTGCAGCGCCAGACGCTGGGCCTCGGCCACGGCCGGCTCGCGATCTCGGCGGGCAACGAGCACGCGATGATCTTCGTCGACGGCGAGCTCCGCGGTATGGGCAAGGCGGCGCTCGCCGATCTGATCCCCGGGACCTACCGCGTGTTCATCCAGGTGCCGGGCACCGCCGGCCGCCAGTACGAGGCCGAGGTCCAGGCCGGCGGAGACAGCACGCTCGACATCGACTGGCAGGTCGACTCGGCGCTGGTGGTCTCGAACCCGTGGGTCGGCTTCGTGTTCGCCAGCGACGCCGAGCGGGTCAAGGAAGCAGCCTATGCCGCCGCCCTCGCCCACCGCTGGGCCAGCGACACCATCGTCGTCGTGGGCACGACCCGGCTGCACGATCGGGCCGGCGTGATCGCCACGATGTATCGCGCCACCGGTGACGTGGTGCGCAGCGCACTGGTCGTCCCCGGCGACCACGAGGAAGCCCGGCTCCAGTCGCTGGCCCGGTTCATCGCCGAGGGCACTCCGTCGGACGTGCTCGAGCGCGTCACCGGCGCCGTGGCCCCGCCGCCGCCCACCGAGCGCGTGGATGCGCCGGCGAGCGCGCGGGTCCCGCTCGGCACCAAGCTCGGTCTCGGCGCCGGTGCGGCGCTGGTCACCGCGGGCGTCGTGGCGCTCGTGATCGACCAGGATCCCGATCCGGGCAGGCGCTACTACCGCGACGCCGCGCCGCTCGGAGTCGCCCTGGGGCTCGCCGGTGCGGCGTCGATCGGCGTCGGGCTGTGGTGGTGGCACCACAGGCGCGGCGAGTCGGCAGCGCCGGCGGTCTCGCTCGGGCCATCGCACGCATGGCTCGGCTGGGCCGGCCGGTTCTGACGGCTCCCGGGCCGGCCGTGTAGGTCGGAGTATCCAAACGCCGCCGCCGCTGCTGGTGAAGCGTTTCGCGGCGGCGCGGCTGCGATCACCGCGAACGATTTGTCGCCATCCTGGCGATCGTGTTTTCCCTGACGCCGGCGGGAACGACTAGACGGTGATGGCGCGCCTTGCGCTGTGGTTGACCCTCGTCGCCCTGACCGCTGCGCCGGTGCTCGCCGATGTCGCGGTCGAGGTCGGCGTGCCGTTCACCGCGCCCGAGCTGACGGCCGCGCTCGCGCTGCGCGGTGCGCCGATCGGCGACATCACGGTGCGCGTGGCGACGCGGACGTCGGTCATGCTGTGGACGTCGGCGGGCAGCCAGCAGATCGAGCTCGGGACGGCGCAGGGACCCGACGCCGCGCGGCTGGTCGCGCTCCAGCTCGCGCCGCTGGCGATCGAACCGGCGCTGCCGGCGCCGTTCGCGCTGGCGACAGCGACCCGGAGCGCCGAGGACCACGGCTGGGTGCTGGGAGCCACCGCCGGGGGAGGCACCGGCGTCAGCCGCGGCGACGTCGGGCTGATGGCGCTGCGCGCCGACGCGACCTGGGCGCGCGGCCGGTGGCGCGCCGGCGGCGGCGTCGGCTGGCTGCACGGCAGCCGGGTGGTCGAGGGCCCGGCGAGCTCTCACCTGGATACCGTGGGCTCCGCCGGATCCGGCACGGTCCGCTTTGCCGCGGACCTCGCGGTGATGCGAGGCGTCGCCGGGCTCGCGGCGGGGCCGTTCGAGCTGGTCGCCGGCCCCGAGCTCGTGCCGTTCCGGGCGGCCGGGGTGTCGCCGGGCGTGATGCTCGGCGCCGGCGCCAGCCTGCGCGTGGTGCTGTTCGCGCGGGCGGGCTGGCAGGCGCTCGCGAGCACCGACATCGATGTGCTTCAGCACCGCGTGGTCGTCGAGAGCGCCGGCCAGCGCGTGGCCAGCACACCGCGATTCGCGATCACCGCCGCGCTCGGCGTGGCCTGGGAGGGACTGTGAAGCTTGCCGCGAGGCGCTGGTTGCCGACCCCCGATCCCGAGCTGGCGGCCGCCGCGGCCACGGGCGAGGCGGCGGCATTTGCCGAGATCTACACGCGCTATGCCGACCGGGTGTTCGCGCGGCTCACGCACCTGATCGGGCCGAGCCACGACCGCGAAGACGTGTTCCAGCAGGTGTTCCTCGAGCTCCACCGCGCGCTGCCGCGGTTCCGCGGCGACGCGAGCCTGTCGACGTTCCTCTACCGGATCACGGTCAACGTCGCCTACGATCACCTGCGGCGGCGCGGGCGGCGCACCGCGGTGCACGACCCGGCCGCGCTCGACGTGCTGATCACCGGCGATCCGACGCCCGAGGATCGCACGCGCCGGCGCGAGGAGCTGCGCCAGATCTTCGCGCTGCTCGAGCACATCAAGCCCAAGAAGCGGATCGCGTTCGTGCTGGTCGCCGTCGAGGGCATGTCGCTGGGCGAGGCGGCCGAGCTGCTCGGCGCCCAGACCGACGCGGTCAAGCAACGCGTGCTGCACGCCCGGCGCGAGCTGCTCGCGCTGATGGATCGCGGCGAGCGCCGCACCGAGCGGAGGCTGTCGTGAGCGACGATCGCCTCGACCGGCTGATCGCTGCGCTGGCGAGCACGACCCCGGTGCTCGACGACGTCACGCGCGCGCGGATCGCGGCGAACCTCGAGGCCGCGCGCGCCGCGCCGCCGGTGCGGCTGCCCGCGGCCCACCGGCGCTGGAGGATCGGTGGCGCCGCGGCCGCCGCGGCGGGCGTGGCGCTCGCGCTCGCGCTCGCGTGGCGCGGCCGCGCACCGATCGTCGCCGCCGGCGCGACGACCCGCCCGCCCGTTCAAGCTGCGCAAGACCGCGCGGGCGAACATGCTGCGGGCAGCTCGACCCGAGGCGCCGAGCGCACGGTGTCGGAGTTGATCACGGTGGGTTCGGACAACGTCACACGATGCCCGTGCGTGCGATGCGGTTGCGCGCCGAGCGCCGAGTTGCCCGAGGACGGCGTGCTGGCGATGTGGAAGCCCGCCGAGTTCGTGTCCGCCGGCGCGGATGGCACGGCGCACGGCACGGTCGCCGGGGCCGCGATCACGCTGAACGGGCCGGGTTGGGTGCGGCGGCACGGCGCGACGATCGTCGCCGAGGCGAGGTCGCTGGTGGTCGACCGTACGTCCCCCGGCGCCGCGGCCGTGCCGCTGGTGGTCCGGATCGCGGGCGCGACGATCCGGCTGCAGAGCGCGAGGTTCTCCGCCGACAGCGCGCAGGTGCTCGTGGTGCGGGTCGAGCGCGGCGAGATCGGGTTACGCTGCGCCGACGCCGAGCCCGAGCGGCCGCTGGTCGCCAACCAGGCCGCGACCTGCCCGGTGTCGACGGACGGCCGCGCCGCGGTGCAGGCGGAGGTGCCACCGCCCGTGCCGGCGACCGTGGCGAATGCAGTGGTGCAGCCGCCGGCGCCCCGCAGCCCGCCGCCCGCACCGGCCACCGTGGCGAATGCCGCGGTGCAGCCGCCGGCGCCCCGCAGCCCGCCGCCCGCGCCGATCGCGGCAGCCCCGGTGCGGCGAGCGAGCCCCGCCACCCGCCCGCGCGGCGCAGCGCCGGTCGCC
>DASWRS010000161.1:0-2072 GCA_036403075.1 Kofleriaceae bacterium | reverse complement strand
GCCGGCGCCGGCGCCGGTGCCGCCGATCGACGTCGCGCTGCTCCCCGGCGACGCGCACGAGCCCGCCGCCGCGTCCAGCCGGCCCGCCGGGGACGAGCCGCGGCGGACTCGCATCGTGTCAGGCGCCGGCGCGGCCACGACCGCCGAGCCGGGGCGAGCTCCGGGTCGCGGCGACCCTCGGCCGGGGCAGCCGGGTGCGCTCGCGATGCGCGGCCTGCGCCACGATCTGTCGCTGTCGGGCGAGGCTCTCGCCCGGGCGCTCCGGGATCGCCCGCTGCCCGCGCCGGTGGCGCCGTCCGGCCGGATCGAGCCCCGCGGCGGCGAGGCTCGGATCGACGACGCCACCGCGTCGTACCGGATCCGCGGCGATGGCACGGTCGACGTCCAGAACAAGGACGACATCGATATCCACTGGCGGATCCACCTGCCGACCCCCTCGCGGATCCGCGACACGCTGCACGCCGCCGGCGACGACATCGCGGCATGGCGCGCGGATCCGTACCGCGATACCCGGGTCGGCACGACGCAGGACCTGCCGCGTCACCTGCAGTCGACGCCGGACTCGTGCCAGCGGTTCGGAGATCCGATGTGCGACGTCAACCCGCAGCACAGGGTGGCCCAGCCGGCCGACGGTGGCGGCGGCATCATCCCGGTGCTCGCCGGCAGGCTCGACATCACGGGCTACCTGCAGCGCAAGCTGACCGGCAGCGATCCTTATGCTGCGCGCAAGCAGAAGCTGCTCGACCTCACGCGCGCCGAGCGCGTCGAGCGCGGGGCCGCCCACCGCGCCGCGCAGCTCGACCACAGCGCGGAGCTGATCGCGCACAACCTCGAGGCGCTGTGGCGCACGACCGCGGATCCGGCGGCGCGCCGCGAGGCCCTGTTCCAGCTCTGGGACGAGTGCGTCGAGGGCGACGACGCCGCCGGCGCCGCCGGCGCCCGGGCGCGCGCGATGGTGATCGGCTGGATCGCCGCGCACCTGCCCCGCGACGCGCCGGACGCGTTCACCGCCGACGAGATCGCGCGGCTCGACGCGCGGCGCGCGTCGAAGCAGCACTTCGCGCCGTACCCGGCGCGGTGAGCCGCCGCGCGCGGCCGGCCGGCGTCACGACCTCACGACGCGATCGCGGCCCGCGTGCTTGGCGTCGTAGAGCGCCTCGTCGGCGCGCGCGACCAGGTCCTCGAGCGATTCGTGGCCGACCGCCTCGACCACGCCGGCCGAGAACGTGACCCGGAGCGTGGTGTGGCCGACCGGGAACTCGAGCGCGCGGACCGCGGCGAGCGCGTTCTCGATCGCGCGACCGGCGTGCTCGGCCGTGGCGTCCGGCAACAGGACGAGCAGCTCCTCACCGCCCCAGCGCGCCACGACGTCGCTGCGTCGCAGCGAATCCACGATCGCGTTCGCGCCGCGGCGCAGCACCGCGTCGCCGAACGGGTGACCGAAGCGGTCGTTGATCGACTTGAAGCCGTCGAAGTCGATCAGCGACAGCGCGATCGGGTACCGGCCGCGCTCCGCCTTGAGCCGCTCGCGGCCGAACGCCTCGGCGAGCGCCATGCGGTTGGGCAGGCCTGTGAGTGCGTCGCGCGTCGTGATCCGGCGCAGCTCGCGGACGTCCTGCAGCGCCATGATCGCGAACGCGGTCTCGCCGCCGAGCTTGACCGGGGCGGCGCTGACGTGCAGCGGGATCGGGTTGCCGTACGGCCGGACCTCGATATCGCTGATCTCGCAGCGCTCGCCGGCGAGCGCGCGGCTCAGCGGCAAGCGCTCGATCGGATACGGCCGATCGGTGCCGAGCTCGAACACCTGGTAGACCTCGCTGAAGCGATCGACGTGATCGGGCACCGAGCTCATGCCCAGCAGCGAGCGCGCCTGCGCATTTGCGTAATACGGCTTGCCGGCGCCGGTCACCACGAATACGCCGACCGGGACTTGCTCGAGCAGCTGGAACAGCTCCCACGCGTGCTGGTGCCGCTCTTGTCGACGATCCACCCGGATCGAATCACTCGATTCGTCAGAAGGCATGAAAGAAGAGCGTAGCCGCATCTCGACATCATTGCCATTGCTACTCGTG
>DASWRS010000160.1:0-9537 GCA_036403075.1 Kofleriaceae bacterium | reverse complement strand
CCGATCCGGCAGCGCGCCAGCGCGCGCGACAGCAGCAGCGCGAACACGATCGGATAGCCGGCGGCCCACGCCCACGCCACCGCGACGTAGCCGGCGTCCGGCGCGACCTGGGCGGCGACCGCGAACCCCGCCGGCAGCAGCAGCGCGGCGGCCGCGTGATAGGCGAACGCGTCGGTCGCGTGGCCCAGGCCCGCCAGCATCACCGGCAGCACGAAGCTCAGCACGCGCAGGCCACCGACCAGGCACAGGATCCGCGCCGCCGTCGTCGCCTCCGGCCCGAGCGGCGGGTACAGCACCGCCAGGAGGTCGCCGGCCTCGACTGCGAGGAACACGACCACCGGCACCAGCGCGATCGCGTTCTGCCGCGTGAACCGGACCAGCAGCTCGCCCGCGCGCCGGGGCTCACCGGCGAGCCGCGCGAACGCCGGGAACGCAACCTCGGCGGTGACCAGCGAGATCAGCCGGACCACGTCGAGCACCAGCTCGTACGCCAGCCGGTACGCGCCGACCGCGGCATCGCCCCACACCCGGCCGATCACCAGGTAGTCGGCATTGGTATAGATGAAGTACAACAGCTCGCCGCCGGCGACCTGGACCCCGTAGCGCAGCGCGCCCGCGGCGGTCGCCCGGTCGAACGCCAGCAGCGGCCGCCACGGCCGGCACAGCTGGAGCCCGATCGAGGTGATCACGCCGCTGACCATCGGCCCGATCACGAAGCACCAGATCTTCAGATCCGGATACCCGTGCGCCCCGAAGTACGCGACCACGAGCTTGGCGATCGCATCGCCGAGCGACGCCGCGATCCGGACCCGGGTCAGCGCGTCGAACCCGAGCTCGCGGCGCAGCAGCGCCTCGGGCACCAGGTGCACGTTCTGCAGCACCAGCTTGACGCCGTAACCGATCAGCAATCCGCCGAGAATCGGCTTGCCGAACACCGCACCGATCTGCGGCCCCAGCCCGAACAGCGCGGCGAGCACCACGCACGAGCTCGCGACCGCGACCCACAGCATCGTCGACAGCGCCCGGCGGTCGCCATCGCCGCGCCGCACCGCCGCCGCGGACATGCCCAGCCCCGCGAAGCGCTCGAGCACCGGCAGCATCGCGCCCGCCAGGGTCGCGGTCCCGAGGTCCGCCGGCGACAACCACAGCCACAGACACGTCGCCGTGGTGATCAGATCGAGCGTGCCCGACAGCCCGCTCGCGATCCCGACCCACGCCGTGCCCCGCCGGAGCTTGCGATCGTCCTCTGCTGCCATGGGCCGCGTGCCGGGCCACTGTACCCCGGCGGCGGCCGATCGGGGCCGCATGCGCCCAGCACGCGTGCACCGCCGCACGCCGCGCTGGTAGCCCGTGTTGGTCGCGTTCAGTGGCCGGTCAATCGCAGGAGGATGGTTCCCGCAAGCGCACCGAGCTCGATCTGCAACGGAACCCGGGTCGTGGTGCCAAACCGTATCCAGCACGGATCGAGATACACAGCCATCGGGCTCATGACGGAGCTCAGTCGGTACTTCAGCGAAGCGAGGCTCTGGTGCAAGTCAACTGGTGCGATCTCGTCGGGTGCGACGACATCCAGGAAGCTCACGACGTGATTCCCGCCGCCCGGCAACTGGTCCCATTCATGCACCAGCTCCCCGGGGTTGCGCTCCGGCAGGAGCTCGTCCGGCACGCGCCCCGGCCAGCTGCGGCCATGCAGGTACTGGTAGATGTTGATGCCGTGTCTCCGAGATGCAGCAGCCACCACCCGCTGCGCAGTGATGAGCACTACGCGACCCTGCGAGGAAGCGACCGGGCTCCGGGCCGGAGGCCGACGTCGGTTGCGAGCGGCGGCGAGTCCTCGAATGGCGTGCTCTCCGCGGCGGCAACATCGCGAGCGATCTCCGATCGCAGCGCCTGCTCGATATAGTCCGCGTACAGTCGCGCAGACTCCTTCCGCGTGTGGAACACGATGACGACCGGTCCACCTGCGGCGTTCTCCAGCTCGGTCCGGACCGCACGGAGCCGTCGGATCAGATCGCGCTGCTCTCCCGCATCCGCGTTGAAGACCTCGAGCGTTCGATCACGGCCGTCGTAGTCACCCGGCTGCGGGCTCGACCAGCGGACGGGGCGGCCATCGATGATGGCGCGAACCGCCACCAGCTGTTGCTCCCGTACGTCGTTCATCGATTGGTCTCCAGGAGCACATCGACGAGCCGGCGTGCGCTATCGGTCGCACCGGCAGCTTCGTCGTAGTCGACCTGATCCGCCATGTAGTCCGCCTTCACCCGCAGCCCGTACAGCAGCACCAGCTCATCGCTCTGTTCGTCATCGAGGATCCGCCAGTCTCGCGCCAGAGCTGCAAGCGTATCGTGGCGATAATAGTTCGACCTCGACGAATCGAAACGGATGCCTTCCTGCTGAGCGCGATCCGCCACCGCCTGATATGCGGCGTAGTAAGCACGAGACGCGGCGGCGTTGTTCAGCGGCAGATCCGTGTCGTTCACCGTGGAGAGCAATCGCTCTGCAGCTTCGAGGTTCTCGCGAGCTTTCTCATCGAACCGCACGAGGCAAGGGTACACCGTCCGCGCGATGCTGACCATTCCAGCTCTGTTCACAACCCACCGCCGCAGCATCAAGCCAGCTCGCGTCGCGAGGCTGCGAGCGAACGTACCCCCGCCGGCACCGGCGGGTCAGCGGCGGGCGGCGTCGAGGATCGCGGCCAGGGTCCAGGCGTTGTCGAGGCTGGCGGCGCGGCGGGCCTGCTCGCCCGGGCGGTCCTCGCGCTCGACAAGGTCGACGAACGCGTCGAGCTCGACGCGAAACCCGTTCTCGCTCGGCACCGCCACGGTCTCGTAGTCGGCCTGCCAGTCGGAGCCGCGCTTGATCCGGTAGCTCGGGGCCGACACCCGATCGGTGTGGTTGTGATAGTCGGTGTCGATCACGCCGGTGGTGCCCGCGATGATCGCGCGGCGGTGCACCGCGGTGGCGAAGCTGCAGCTGATCTGGGCGATGCCGCCGCCGGGGTACTCGAGCGTGGCCGCGAGCGTCTGGTCGACGTGGCCGTGCCAGCGCGCGATCGCGTGGATCCGGGCCGGGCGGACGCCGAACACCTGGCGCGCGAAGCTCACCGGGTAGCAGCCGGCGTCCATCAGCGCGCCGCCGCCGAGCTCGGCGTCGAGCCGGATGTTCGCCGGGTCGGCCATGGTGAAGCCGAACGCCGCGAACATCGTGCGGACCTCGCCGATCGCGCCGGCGGCGATCAGGCGCTGGAGCTCGAGCGTCTGGGGCTGGAACATGTACGGGAACGCCTCGACCAGCACCACGCCGTTCGCGTCGGCGGCAGCGAACATGGTCTCGGCCTCGGGCTCGTTGGCCGCGAGCGGCTTCTCGCACAGCACGTGCTTGCCGGCGCGCAGCGCCGCGATCGACCACTCGGCATGCAGCGCGTTGGGCAGCGGGTTGTAGATCGCGTCGACCTCGCGGTCGGCGAGCAGGTCGGCGTAGCCGTACGCCCGCGGGATCTCGTGGGTGCGCGCGAACGCCTCGGCCCGGCCACGGTCGCGGCTCGCGATCGCCACCACCGCCGCGCGGGTCGACGCCTTCGCCCCGACCATGAACGACCCGGCGATCTTCGCCGCACCGAGGATGCCGATCCGCAAGCTCATCGCGCGCGAGGGTACCAGGCCGCGGCGAAGCACGATCGAAGAAGTCCGGCGCCCCGGATCTTGATCAGATGTGCATCAGATCGACCTGACGCGACCGGATCGCCGGCGAAACGTCAGCGAACGCTTGACCGGGCGCTCCCGCCGCCCGATCAAGGAGGACCCAGGGAGCACCCAGGAAAACCATGACCGACTCGATGACGCTCGCGCAGGCCCGGGCCCTGTGGTGGCACAAGCAGGCGCTCGCCGGGGCCAGCAAGCGGCCGCTCGCCCAGCTGATCGGCGAGTCCGGGTGGCTGCGCACCCTCGGTGGCGCCGACGCGTACCTCGCCGCGCGCGCCCGCCGGCCGGGCATGACGCGCGCCGAGCTCGACGCCGCGATCGCCGCCGGCGAGCTCCGCGTCCACCCCGCCGTCCGAGGCTGCATCTACCTCGTGCCGGCGGCGGCGGTGCCCGACCTGCTCGCGCTCAACGCCGAGACCTGGCGCAGCCAGACCGAGAAAGAGCTCGGCAAGATCGGCAAGACCCTCCAGGTCGTCGAGGCGCTCGCGCCCGGCGTGCTCGCCGCGCTGATCGAGCCGATGACCACCGACGCGATCCGCAAGGCGGTCCAGGGCGAGATCCCGAGCTTTGGCGACGCCGGCAAGAAGGTCGGCCTGTCCTCCCCGCTGCCGCTCGCCTTGCGCCTGCTCGAGTTCGCCGGCAAGATCGAGCGCACGCTCGACGGCGGCCGGCTCGACACCGAGCGCTACCTGTGGCGCAAGACCGCCGGCAAGCTCGCCGCGCCCGCCCCCGATCACCTGGCGCGCGTCGCCCGGGTGATCGACGCCTTCCTCGGCTTCGCCGCGCCGGCCACGCTCGCCCAGCTGTCGGCGTGGTCGGGCCACCCGCAGCGCGACCTCAAGGCGGCGCTCGCCGCCACGGACGCCGTCGCCATCACCGTCGAGGGCCTGGGCGACGCCTACGTCCGCGCCGCGGATCGCAAGGCCAGGCCCCCCGAGCCGCGCGGCACGGTCCTCGTCGCCCTCGAGGACAACTACCTCAACAACCACGGCGTCGCCGCCGTGACCGATCCGCGGCACCACGCCTTCGAGGTCGATCTCTGGGGCGGCGGCAAGCCGGCGCCGATCGGCAAGGCGCAGCACGTGCTGTCGCGCTCGATCGTCGTCGACGGCCTCGTCGCCGGGTTCTGGGAGGTCGACCCGCGCACCGCGGGCGCCGTCTGGCACACCTTCGACCCGGCGCCCCGGGCCCTGGCGCGCTCGCTCGACGAGCTCACCGCCGCCACCGCGAGCTTCCTGCTCGACGAGCTCGGCCACGCCCGCGTGTTCACGCTCGACACCATGGACGACGTCCAGGCCCGCGCCGATCGGATCGCCCAGCTCGCCGGCAAGAAGCCAGCTGCTGCCGCGAAGGCCACCGCCACCCCGGCGAAGGCCAGGCCCGCCGCGAAGCGCAAGCGCTGACGGCCGCCTCGATGGGCCGCAGCCGCTACTCCGCGCGCTCGACCGGCCGGTAGACGCGCTCGCCGGACGCCGGGTGGCGAGCCAGCGCAGCCTCGGGCCGGCGCGGCCGCACGACGAGCTCGCCACCGCAGTTGGGGCACGTGTCGCTCAGCATCGTGGTCGAGCACGTCGCGCAGAACGTACACTCGAACGAGCAGATCCGCGCCTCGGTCGAGTCAGGAGGCAGGTCTCGATCGCAACGCTCACAACCCGGACGCAGCTGCAGCATCGCGGCAGCATGGGCGACCGCCGCGACGGCGGCCATGACAAACGATCGCGATCTTCTGCCACGTCGCGCGCGACGTGGACATCGTCCCAGACCCAGCCTGACGCTCACGACCGGCGCAGCGTCCGCTCGAGCACGTCCTCCACCCGGCTCGTCATCCCGTCGACGTCGAGCGGCGCGCGGCCGTCGATCTGGAGCGGGAGGAACGTCTTCCAGTCGGGTCCGAAGGACAGCAGCGACTGGACGTCCCACCACCGGTCGACCTTGCGCCCCGCTTCGGCCTCGTAGATCTGGCGGAAGCGGTCGGCGATGTCGGCCGAGAACAGGATGGCGAGGTTCAGGCGGCAATGGCCGACGTCGACGTCCGGCGATCCGATGGACGCCTGGACCCAGTCGATCACGCCGGTCAGCCGCTCGCGCGACCACAGCAGGTTGAAGTGCTGGTAGTCGCGATGGATGAAGCACGTGTGGGTCGGCGGGCGCTCCTCGGCGACGAGCGCGATGGCCTCGTTCCATATGTGCGGGCGTGGCGCGTCCGGCGGCGGCGACAGCCGCCTGTGGTCGATCCACGATTCGAACGGTTTGGCGTCGATGTCGAGGGCATGGATGCGCACCAGCGTGCGCGCCATCTGTTGCAGCCAGCGCTCTCGGTCGCGCGGCATCAGGTGCACATGTCCCGGCACACGCGTCATGAGGACGGCTGGGCCGGCGTGGGCTGCATCGGTGGTCGAGCCGATCACGCGCGGCGCCGGGACATCGCTGCGCTCGAGGGCGGTGAGGACCGCGGCCTCCGACGCCACCGCGCCAACGGCGTAACCCTCGTGCTCACCGGGCACCCACCGGCGCAGGACGAACGGCTCACGCCGGCCGTTCCGCTCCACCGTCAGCCGGTGGACCGACGACGTGATCCCGCCGGTGAGCCGCCGCCATCCTACCACCCGGGCACCGGGCCCGATGGTCCGCTCGACCCATGCCAGGGTCTCGGCCGGCGGTCGCGTCCGGGGCGGATGCACCCGGCGATTGTCATCCGAGAGCGCGCCGGCGTCAGGTCGTCCGATCGTTCCAGACCACCCGCAACGCGTGTCGCATCCGCTGCCGTACCCCCTTCGTCGGGGCCGCCAGCGCCGGCTGGACCGTGCAAACGTCGGGGAGCTTGGGTGCAACGCGCCGCGATCTTTCATCCTGGCCGAGCGCCGACCAAGTCGGTCGGGGCTGCGCCCGCATATGGCGATCAGCCGGGCAGTTCCTGGGGAGTGCGAGTATGCGCCAGGTTCAAATCGCAGGAGCGATCGCGCTTTCTAACATATTATAATTATTATGATTTTTATCCTGAGGCGGTCTCAAACCCGCCGCTCGACGCTCCCTACCTCGCCTTCCTCGATTGGAAGCGTCGAGAGCCCTTGGATCCGCCCGGCGCCTCCGAAAGTCGACGATTGACATAGAACTGAGTCCCACCCATCATAGGACTCAGTCCCACGCAATTTCGTAGGAGATCGAGGTCCCCATGAGCGATTTCAAGCCTCGCCGGTGCCGTGAGTGTGGCGAAGGTATGATCCGCCCGCTCGCGAAGGCGGGTCGGACGACGCCCTTCCGGAACATGTCCGCGATCGCCGTGCCCAGCACACTCGCGATCCCGACCTGCGACCACTGCGGGAACGAGTGGATCGACCCGAAGACGGCCGAGGCGATCGACGAGGCGCTCCAGGGCGCGTACGCGGAGGAGTTGCACAAGCGGCTCGAGGCTGCGCTCGTCACCATCGCGAGCGCAGAGATCACGCAGCGGCGCCTGGAACAGGTTCTCGGCCTGTCCGTCGGGTACCTGTCGCGCGTCCGCGCGAAGCGGGGCGATGCGAGCGCGCAGCTCGTGAGCACGCTCGTGTTGATCGCCGAGGATCCCAAGCGCCGCCTCAGCGCGCTCGACCGTGCCTGGCAGCCCACAGTCACGGCGGGTTGACGACACCCGCCGGCGTCGTCATCGGATACATCGGCGGATGGAACGAGATCACCGCGACGGCGGGCACGTCGGGATCGATGCAGAGCTTGATGTACCAGCCCGTGTTTTGGATGTTGAGCCCATAAACGTCGGCCGTGTCCCGCGCGAGTTCAACGGTCTCGCAGAAGTTGTCGGCGGTCAGCATCTGGATCGCGGTCGCCACGAAGCCCATCGCCTCGCGGTAGCTGAGCGGCGGCATGAGCAGTGCGAGCCCCCGCCCCTTCATGACCATGAACGCGCCAGCCGCGACGAGCTTCTTCTCTTCGCCGAGAGAGTGATGTGGTCCGTTCGTCGCCACGTTTCATCAGCCCATGAATGGGATACCATTGTTGATCGGGGCATCGCAACTACGACTTGAAGATGGACGGATACTGTTTGCCGACGAACGTCACCACACCGGAGGTGGGGAAGATGCGTTCGAGGACGAACGAATCGGCGCTGCTTGCGGCAAGCCCGGCAGCAGCCCCGACCGGGCCCGCGGCCGCGAAGCCTGCCGCCGTTGTTGCGAGAAGGCTGAGCGTCTTCCCCGCGCCGGTCTTCAGGAAGCTCCCGATCTTTGCGCGCACGCTCGCGACTCGCTGAGCGAGTTCCTCGTCGTCGAGGTTCGAAGATCGCGTCAGGAATTCGCGAAACTCTTTGCATTCCGGCGTCTGACGCACGTCAAGCAGTCGCTCCACATCGAGCGTTCCGTCGAGGATCGCTTGGTCGAAGCTTGGCAATCCGGCGGCGTCCACCACGCGATGAAATTGCGCGACGGGATCGTCGGGCCGTGGCGCTGGGCGATGGGCAAGCAGCCGAAGGGAGCACCAGGCATGCGTGATGATCGTAGGGGTTTGCAGTTTGGAAAGACCGTCGGTGAGGGCCACGCGTCCAGCCAGACGGCTCTTGCTCCGGGAAAGCGGACGCTCGTGGAACAAGTGCAACGGACGATGCAGGACGCCGGAACGAGCTCGCCTGCCAGCACTCATTCCGCTGCCGCCTACGGTGTCTCGGGCAGCTCGCACGCCTTGCCGCACGCGCAAGAGATCCAGCGGCGGTTTGGACGCCATGACGTCAGCACGATCCAGGCGCACACGGACACGGCCGCCACCGCTGGCTCGCAGGCAATGAACGCGCAGGCGTTCGCGGCGAGCAACCACGTCGCCTTTGCATCGACGCCCGATCTCCGTACCGCAGCCCATGAAGCCGCGCATGTCGTTCAGCAGCGCGGCGGCGTCCAGCTCAAGAGCGGCGTCGGCCAGGCCGGCGACGAGTACGAGCGGCATGCCGACGAGGTGGCGGACACGGTCGTGCAGGGAAAGAGCGCCGAGGCGCTGCTCGACCAGCACGCCGGGCAAGGCACCACCGGGCACGCGACGGCGATCCAGCGTCAGGAGGCCCCTATCGATGCCGGTGCGGTGCCTCTCCCCGCAGGGGTACCGCCGGAACCGCCGGACCCCTTCGCCGCCGAGCCGGCCACCATGCAGGACGCGGAGCTCGGACAAGCTTACGTACGGGCGCTGACGGGCGGCGACACCGCTCGCGCGCAGGCCATCGATGAAGAGATGGATCGCCGCACCGGGATGGGAACAGCGGTTCCGCGCGGACCCCAGCCAGTCACCAGCGGCAGCGGCGCGGTCACGGCAGACGTCGGGCTTTCCCTGCTCGACAACATGGCCGAGGGGAAGCCGCCGTTAAACCGTCCGAGGAGATCGGGGGATGCTCATGGTTCACCACCGAGGGGACTCCCTATACGTCGGTGTCGACCGACAAGAGCATCAATGTCGAGGTCGAGATCGCCAAGGGGAAGGCGCCGCTGGTGTTCCGCGAAGCAGATCTGGTGAAGATCTTCGAGGAACTGACCGGGCCCACGCGTGCGCAGGCCGAACTCGAGTATCGCGCAAAGTTCCAGATCGCCGAGGGAACGCCGCTGAGCAGACGAGCGCTCAAGGCGATCAACCGCACGCTCGTAGACGCGCTGGCGAAAGAAGGCGTCGCCGCCGAGAGGGTGGTCGTGGAAGCCGCCGAGGAGCTCGCAACACGGATGAAGTGGGGTGGTCGCGTACGGGGCGTGTTCCGGTACGGAGGCAGAGTTCTGATCGTCGTCGGCGTTGCCGCGGATCTCGTCCGCATCTATCGTGCCCACGATAAACTCAAGGCGACGCTAACGTCTGTCGGTGGCTGGACGGCCGCCAC
>DASWRS010000159.1:0-17877 GCA_036403075.1 Kofleriaceae bacterium | reverse complement strand
GATCCACCGTCTCGCCGGCAGCGGCGCGCTCACCGCAATCGCGTTCGCCGAGCTCCCCGGGTGCTGGCGCGCGGCTCCTGTACATGACCCTTTCGGCTCCAGCTCGATCGCCGGGATGGCGCTCGGATCGGGCGCCGCCGGGTTCACGCTGCGTCTCATCTTCGGTCGGGCGGCGCGCGCCGCGGCCTGGCTCTGGTCACCGGCGGCCTGTCGATCACCGTCGGTGTGACGTGGTCGATCCGCCGTGGTCGCGGCGGTGAGTGGCGACGCAGGACGTTCCTGACCAGCCGGCGATCCGGCTCGCTTCCACCCACGCGTGCACAGTGCTGCACCGGGTGTTCCCCGACTGGGGGACCCGTGGATAGCCATGCGCGGGTCTCGCCTCGCACGCACCAGCTGCGTTGGAAATGCGTGATACGGCAGCGCCCGCCGCGCGCGCGCCCCCGCGGCACGGCGTCGGCACGCCGAGTGCTTCGTCGCGAGCCATGCCAGGTCAGTACCAGCTCGGTGAGCTCCTCGGGCAAGGCGGGATGGGGCAGGTCCATGCCGCTCGCCATCGCTCTGGCCGTGCCGTCGTGATCAAACGCGTGCGCAACACACTGTCCAGCGACCAGCTGCTGGCGGCGCGGCTGGCCGACGAGGCGCGGCTGCTCCGCGCGGTCTCGCACCCCAACGTGGTGCGGGTGCTCGACCACGGGATCGGCCACGACGGCCGGCCGTTCCTGGTCATGGACCGCGCCCACGGCATACCGCTGCACGACCTGATCACCGCCCGCGGTCTGCTGCCGCTCGACCGGCTGGCCGCGATCGCGTCGCAACTGCTCGCCGGGCTGGCCGCGATCCACGCCGCCGGGATCGTCCATGCCGACCTCACGAGCAGCAACGTGCTGGTAGATGAGGTCGACATCGTCACCATCATCGACTTCGGGCTCGCCCGCGCGATGTCGGCGTCACCGGACACCGCTGACCAGATCGCCGGCACGCCGGCGTACATGGCACCCGAGAGGATCGCCGGCGCGTCGCCGACGCTCGCTGGCGACATCTACGCCGCCGCGACGATCGTCTACGAGATGCTGACCGGCACGACTCCGTACAGCGGGCACATCTCGACCATCCTGGCCCGCC
The DNA here is from genome assembly GCA_036403075.1 of Kofleriaceae bacterium. Classification (GTDB taxonomy): domain Bacteria; phylum Myxococcota_A; class Polyangia; order Haliangiales; family Haliangiaceae; genus JABFXX01. The sequence continues at coordinate 16,752 of DASWRS010000159.1, read as the reverse complement.
AGCTGTGCGAGCCGGTCGAGCCGCCGTCGCGGCGCGCCCCCGGCCGCGGCATCTCGCCGGCGGTCGATCGCGTGGTGCCGCGCGCGCTCGACCGGTCGCCGGACGCGCGCTACCCGAGCGTGACCGCGTTCGCCGACGCGCTCGCCGCGGCGCTCGCCGGGCGCCCGGAGCCGGCCCTCGCGGCCGGCTCCGGCCTCTGGCGCAACCCGACGCGGCGCGGTCTGGCACCCACCCGCCCACCGGCGTCGTCCGCGGCGTCGCTCCCGCCGCCGACCGCGTGCCTGGAGCCGCAGGACGTCGGGCAGCACGCGGTCGCCAGGTCCCAGCATCCGGCCGACGCGATCATCTCGAAGGCGCTCGCCGCGGCGCACCGGCTGATCGACGGCCACCGGCTCGCCGAGGCAGCACAGGTCCTCGAGGCCGCGCGCGCGGCGCTGGCGCCGGCGATCGACGCCGACGGGCCGGACCACACCGGTGCGTGGCGGCTCGAGACCGTGCTCGCCGCGCTGTACGACACCACCGGCAAGCAGGATCGCGCCCGTCGGATGGCGCTGGTCGCGTACCGCCACGCGGTGCGCTCGGGATGCCCGCTCGCCGAGGCCCGCGCCCGCGAGCTGGTCGACCGCCTGGTCCGATCGCGCCGCGCCGCGCGATAGGAGCCCGTAGGACGTAGCGCCCACAAGTACGCTCACACGCGAGCTCGCCGGCGCTGCTGCGCGGATCCGCGCCCTGCGCGCCGCGCATCCGCGCCACCGGCTTCCCCCGGGTGTGTGAAGCACGCTATTTACATCGGACAGTAGGCCGGCGTGAAGCTCCAGTCGGCGTACGCGCAGCTCGCGCCTTCCGGCTGACCGTAGTTGTGGCTGGCCTCCACGCACCGCCCACCGCCGGACGCGCACCAGCCACAGCCAGGCTGCGAGGCGCACTCGGTGCAGCTCGCGCCGTGCGCGGCGCAGAACCCCGGACAGCTCCCCGACCAGGTCGCGAACTCGGCCGCCGGACACGAGCTCACCGCCGATCCGGCGCTGGCCGGCGGCTCGCACCGCCCCGTCGTGGCGCAGAACCCGCAACCGTGCCTCGCACACGCGTCGCAGCTGGTGAAGCGTCGGTCCCGACCACAAAGCCCCCACGGATCCCGACGACCCGCCGAAGATCATCGTCGGCCGCCGCTTCCTGCCGGTGTTCAGCCTGTACGTGTTCCCCGACCACCGCTCGACCGGCGTCGCGTACCGCGGGCTCCGCGCGGTGCACAGCGCGGCGTCGTCCGCCGGCTTCGCCGGGATCCGCGTGTCGACGTTCTGGACCTCGCGCGCAGCACCTTCGCGCTCGCGCTCGCCGTCCACGGCGGCCGCTGCTTCGCGCCGGCGATGACTCGACGGCGCCGCGGTCGGCGACATCGGCGGCCCCGACGTCCTCGCCTACAAGATCGGCGTGTTCGAGTTCCTCGATCGCGATGCCGGCTTCGACGTGCGCACGCCGCGCATCCCCGGCCTGCCCTACGAGGCGATCGCCGCGCGGCTTGCCGGCTAGCCAGAACGCGGACGGACCACTGCGGAAGCGTTGCGCCGGCGCCGGCCTGACGCGCGCCGACTCCACGTCGACCAGCGATCGAGAGTGAGGTCAGGCGAGATAGACTCGGCGAGTCCCAGTGCGCCGCCTGAGATCGATTGACGTGAAGTCGGCCGTTCAGGCTCGCCGTCCGAGCTCGGCAGCGATGCGGGCCTTCAGCTCCGCAATCTCGGGACAAACTTCGAGTAGCCCCTTCCAGCGGGCACCGAGGTCGCGCATCGCCCGTTTGCGCCCCTGGCCGGCATCGAGCTTCGGTGCGTGCGCCGCAAGGAACGGATGCGCGAACCGCTCTTTGGCATCCCGCTCGCCGCGGATCTCCGTCCACGGCGACGACAAGCGGTCGCGGTGGAGCGCCAGCATCCAGACCTCGACTTCCTCGATGGCGAGACAGGCGAACAGGCGGCCCGGGTGCTCGGTCTCGAGCGTGCGCGCGCGCTTGGCGCGGTGCTCGTCGGCATCGCGGTCGACAGTGAGCAGGAACAGATCGAACATCGAATAGGTGCCGACGACATGGCGCACCCTCGAAGGATCGAGCGCCTGGTCCACACCCCGCAGCCGTGGATTCCAGAGTACGTCGACGCGCGGCGACAGCCCCAGGTCGGCGAACAGGCGCTCCACCACGGGCTTGAGAATGTACTGATCGAGCATCGGATCCTCGGGGATGACGAGGACCTTCACAACGCCATCTCCAGCCAGCCTGTCGCGAACAGCTCATCAATTCCGGTGCGCTCCAGTGTCTCCTCGAAGCGTGGCAGATCGCCGAGGCGGCGCATGATCGTCCCTTCGCGCTCGGGGACCCGGCCGAACACGACTGCCGAGAGCAGCGTCTCCCGCGGCACCGCCTGCAGCAACACCGGGGAGTGGGTAGTCGCGATGACCTGGATCCGGCGCTCGCGCACCAGCGCCCCCAGGAACTCGACGAGGACGTGCAGCCGCGCCGGGTGGAGGCCGACGTCGATCTCTTCGACGAGAAAGACCGAGCCCGGCGCTGCCGTGCGCAGTGCCACCAGCATGCCGAGAAAGCGAAGTGTGCCGTCCGACAAGCTGCGCGATGAGACGCGCTTGCCATCGCGCTCGACGAGCATCGCCATCACATCGCCCAGTTCTTCGACGTGGATGAAGTCGAGCTCCGCGATCTCGGGCGCCAGTACCTCTGTGAGCCAGTCGACGAGCGACCGCTTCTGCTCGAGATCGCGACACAACGTCCAGAGTGCACCGGAGAAGTTTCCACCGTTGAAATCCATCTCGGTGCGGTTCGTCTTTCCGTAACCGCGCATCCGTGCGGGATTGATTTCAAGCTCGACGATGCTCTCGAACCCTGCGTTCAACGCCATCGCCGCGTCCGTGGCCTCGTCCGTGATCACGGGTGGGTGACTGGGCCCGACGCTGCCGAGGATGGTCCACAGGATGCTGTGATCGTGCCCATTTGTCGTCTCGACCGAGCCGGTCGGAGACCTCCATTCGATGCGCCGCGCACCACTCTCACCTTGTGCGGTCGCCCTCGCGACCAGCAGTGGTCGTGCATCGTCGGTGTAGATACCTTCTTCCTCCCAAGTCGGGCGTGGCACCGTCCGGCAACGGATACGGTGCATGAACGAGACTTCCTCCTCCGGCCACTCGGGGATGTCCCACGTCGATTCGATGAGGAACGATTCGGCCCCGATTCGGCTGGCCTCCTTGGAACCTCCTCGGAGACCCTGCCAGGCGTTCGGCCCCGCCCCAGGACGCTGCTCGCCATCCAGAATCTCGACGACGCTCTGATCGGCACGGGCTTGCTGTAGGAACCGGAGGGCATCCAGGCAATTGCTCTTCCCCGAGGCGTTGGCGCCCACCAGCAGCGTGAGCGGGGCGAGTTCGACCGCTTCGTCGGCGAAGCTCTTGAAGTCGACCAGCCGGAGGCTGCGCAGCATGGGCCCACGCTACCCGATCGCCGCTGGCGCCGCCAATCAACCGCGAGTCTCCGGGGGCCAGCGGCGGTGCTTGCAAGCCAGCTCGGACGGCTCGCTGCACGCCTCCCGCGGTCACCGCGCGCGTGCGCGTGCGGTTCCGCGACAGGGCGAAGAACCACAGGACGAGAGCCCATGCCTTCGCTCGCGATCTCGCTCGTGACCCGCGGCCTGTGCCATCGAGCTGGCGGCCTGTGGTTGCAGTGCCAGCGATCGAGCCGGCTCGTGCAGAAGCCGGCGGCGCAATCCAGTGGCACGCACGAGCGGTATCGGGTCGGGGTCGGCTCGGTCTCGGTCTCGGTAGTCGACGCGGTGTCGGTCTTGGGTGGCACCGACCGCTCGCCCGGGGGGGTTATCGCTCACGTGCTGCCAGCACAGCATCTCCAATCCCCATATGGAATTGATGATTCGGCCGGAGCGTCACTTCTGCAGGCAGAACTGCGGGAGGTGCGCGAGGCAGGCCTCGCCGCGCTCGTGCGGCTCGACGACCATCGCCGTCGGCTTCACGCTGGCCATGACACCCGCGAGCTTGCGCAGCTCGGCCTCGTTCGCCGGATCTCGCGCGTTGCTGCACGGGTAGATCCCGACCTGCGAGACGATCCGCACCGGCCAGCGCGGATCGCGGCGCTCGGCGCGGAGCATCGCGCCGACGCCGTGGGGCAGCCCGGGGAAGTGGATGGTCAGCGGGATCACGAGCCGGCCGCCGGGGGCCAGCGCCGCGAGCCACTCCGGCCGCGGGTGGGTGCAGCCGGCGTTGATGAACATCGCGTCGAACGGCCCCACCGGCGCGCTGGCGTCGCCGGCCTCGAGCTGGACGGTGGGCCACGGCCGCAGCGCCGCCGCCGCGCGCGCCGCGAGGCCGGCGTCGACCTCGTAGCCGACGACGCGGCCGGTCGGGCCGGCGAGCTCGGCGAGGATCGCCGTGTAGTAGCCGAGGCCGCTGCCGACGTGCAGCACGCGGTCACCGGGCCGGACCTCGGCGGCTTCGATCCACTGCGCGAGCGCCGACGGCAGCCCGTTGTGGAGCTGGCGCGCCGGATCGATCGCGACCAGGACGTTGTGATAGAGGTGGCGCGGGTCGGCGTCGATCGTGGTCCGATACGGCACGTCGAGCTCGAACGAGCGCGCGATCTGCCACGGGCCCGGGCCCAGGAACGCCTCGCGCGGCACGCGCGCGAACGCCTCGGCCAGCGCATCGGACGAGAGGTGAGCGACGGCGCGGATCTCCTCCGCGTACCATCGCCGGGCTTCTTCGGTCGTCATGTTCCACTCCTGTCGCGCATCGCGGCGGTTCCCATGCACCCTCCGCGAGCGAGGCGAGGAGAAGACGACTTCGATGTGGTGAGAGGAGCGCCCCCCTTGGTCCCCGCGGCGCGATCGGGCATGGGCCGATCGTCAGAGGATCGCGCGGAGCCACGCCGCGCTATGTGAAGCACAGCATGCCATGCCGTCCGGCCCGGGGTCTCGGGCTATGGGTTCTTGCGCGGGCGGCCGCGCTTGCGCGGGCGGTCGCCGCCGCCGAAGTCGAGCTCCTCGGCGAAGCGCTCCTCGACCAGATCGTCGACCGAGGTGTGAAGTGAATCCAGACGCCGCAGCTCCTCGCGCTCGAACTCGGCAAATGACGTATAGATCCTTGGAATCCCAGACGACATGGTCGCTCCTTCGAGGACATGCCCACATGTCCTACATGTGGCTACAACCTACGGATCTGCGGGGCGTGAGCCAAGTTTTTTCTTCGTGATCCACCAGGATCTCGATCCAGGGATGGTCCGCCGGCGCAGCTGGGGATCGTCATAGCCGCGTGCTACCTCGGCAGCCATGACCCGGATCGTCGCGGTCGCGAACCAGAAGGGCGGCGTCGGCAAGACCACGACCGCGATCAACCTCGCGGCGTCGGTGGCGTCGCGCGGCTACCGGGTGCTGCTCGTCGACTTCGACCCGCAGGGCAACGCGTCCTCGGGCGTGGGCTACACGCGCGACCGGGTCGAGCTGTCGATCTACGACGCGCTGTCCGGCGAGGTCGCGCTCGAGGACGTGATCCGGCCGACCGAGATCACGACGCTGTTCGTGGTGCCGGCGACCACGGACCTGGTCGGCGCCGAGCTCGAGCTGATCGGTGCGGAGCGCCGCGAGCGCTATCTCGCCAACGCGCTGGCCACGGTGTCCGTGGTCTACGACTACGTGCTGATCGACTGCCCGCCGTCGCTCGGCCTCTTGACGCTGAACGCGCTGGTCGCCGCCGAGGGCGTGATCATCCCGATGCAGGCGGAGTACTTCGCGCTCGAGGGGCTGTCGGCGCTGACCGCGACAATCGAGAAGGTCCGCGCCGCCTACAACCCCGGGCTCACGATCGACGGCGTCGTGTTCACGATGTACGACGCCCGGCTCAGCGTCGCCGTGCAGGTCCGCAACGAGGTCGGCAAGTACTTCGGCGACAAGGTGTTCGCCGAGATGGTGCCGCGCAACATCCGGCTCTCGGAGGCGCCGAGCCACGGCAAGCCGGCCCTGCTCTACGACCTTCGCTGCCAGGGGACCAAGAGCTACCTCGCGCTCGCCGACGAGTTTCTCGATCGCACCTTGATGATCGGCGTGCCCGCCGCGCGCCCCGAGGTATCGTCGCCCTGAGGTCGATGATGAGCGAAGTCAAGAAGCGTGGGCTCGGCCGCGGGCTGTCGGCGCTGCTGCCGGGCGGGCCGCTGCCGGGCGGGCCGCTGCCGGGCGGGCTGCTGCCGGGCGGGCCGCCGGGTGGGCCACTGCCGGGCACCAACGGCTCACCGGGTGCGGCCGCCGCGCCTCTCGCGCCGCCGGCGCAGCGGCCCAGGACCTACTTCGCCGCCGGGATCGAGGAGCTCTACCCCAGCCCCGAGCAGCCGCGCCGCCGGTTCGACGAGGCCAAGCTGGGCGAGCTGGCCGGATCGATGAAGACCCACGGCGTGATCGTGCCGCTGGTGGTGCGGCCGCGCCCCGAGGGCGGGTACTTCCTGATCGCGGGCGAGCGGCGCTGGCGCGCGGCGCAGCGCGCCGGGCTGCACGAGGTGCCCGTCGTGGTCCAGGACGTCGAGCAGGGCACCGCGCTCGAGCGCGCCCTGGTCGAGAACCTGCAGCGCGCCGACCTGGGGCCGCTCGAGGAGGCGGCCGCGTACCACCGGCTGGTCGACGAGTTCGGGCTGACCCAGGACGAGATCGCCGCGCGGATCGGCAAGGACCGCAGCACGATCGCGAACTCGATCCGGCTGCTCAAGCTGCCGCCCGCCGTCCGCCAGCTGGTCGAAGACGATCGGCTGTCGATGGGCCACGCCCGCGCGCTGCTCGCGCTCGACGAGCCCGCGGCGATCGAGCGCGCGGCCCGCCAGGTCGTGGATCGCCAGCTGTCGGTGCGCGCCACCGAGGCGCTGGTCAAGAAGGCCAAGGATCCCGAGGAGGACGGCCGGCGGCCACCACCGGCGCGGCCGCAGAAGTCGGCGTCGGTGCGCGACCTCGAGGAACGGCTGACCCGCGCGCTGGGCGGCCCGGTCGCGATCACCGAGGACGAGCCCGGCAAGGCCGGACGGATCGAGATCCGCTACTTGAACCTGGATCACCTCGAGCGGCTGCTCGATCGATTGCTGTAGCCCGCCGTCGGCCGGAGGGTCGCCCCCAGGGGGTGGTTTCGGGCCGCGGATGCGTGATACTCAGGCTGGCTACATGTCGGACCGCGAGTACGACCGGATCCCCTACTCGGTACAGGTCGAGTTCCGGACCGCGTCGAGCTTCCTCGTGGCCTACTCGGTGAACCTGTCGCGCGGCGGCATGTTCATCGAGACCGACTCCGAGGTCCCGGCCGGCGGCCTGCTCGCGCTCGATCTCCAGGTCCCCGGCGCGGGCCTGCTGCAACTGGTCGGCGTGGTCGCCTGGCGCCGCGGCATCGATAGCCCGGACGGGCCCGCCGGGGTGGGCGTCGAGTTCCAGGACGTGGCGCCGCAGCTCGGCACGATGATCGACAAGCTGGTGTCGGCGTTCCAGGGCGTCCAGATCTTGCTGCTGTCGGGCGATCGCCAGGACCGCACCACGCTCGCGCGCTCGATCAAGTCGATCATCAGCACCGCGGAGGTCCTGCAGGCAGCCGACGCGGCGCTCGCGGCGACCCTGCTCACCAGCGAGATCGATCTGGCGATCGTCGACGTCGACTTCGATCCCGAGGGCGCGCTGGCCACGCTGCGGGCGGCCCAGCAGCAGACGCCCCGGGTGCCGACGATCGCGATCACCGCCAGCGCCAAGCTGCGCGAGCTCGCCCGCGCGGCCGGCGCCGACGAGCTGGCGGCCAACCCGCCGCCGTTCGGCGAGCTCCAGGTCGTGCTGGTGCGGGCGCTGAGCAAGCCGGTGTCGGTGCAGAGCACGGCGACGGCGTAGCCGGTCAGCCGCGGCGCTGCCGGGCCGCGGACACGGTGTTCTCGAGCAGGCACGCGATCGTCATCGGTCCGACGCCGCGCGGCACCGGCGTGATCGCGCGGGCGCGCTCGGCTGCCGCCGCGAACTCGACGTCACCGACCAGCGTGCCGGCGGCGGTGCGGTTGATGCCGACGTCGAGCACGATCGCGCCGGGCTTGATCCAGTCGCCGCGCACCATCTCGGGCCGGCCGATCGCGGCGACCACGACGTCGGCCCGTCGCACCTCGTCGGGCAGATCGCGGGTCCGCGAGTGGCACAGCGTGACCGTGGCGTCGGCATTCGCGAGCAGGAGCGCCGTGGGCTTGCCGACCAGGAGGCTGCGGCCCAGGACCACCGCGCGCGCCCCGGACAGCTCGGCCCCGACCTCGCGCAGGAGCCGCATGCAGCCGCTCGGCGTGCACGGCACGAAGCCCGGACGACCCTGGGCGAGCCGCCCGAGGTTGGTCGGATGCAGGCCGTCGACGTCCTTGGCCGGATCGAGCGCGCGGATCACGGCGTCGGCATCGAGCGGCGGCGGCAGCGGCATCTGGACCAGGATGCCGTCCACGCCGGCGTCGCGGTTGAGCTCGTTGATCAGGCTGCCGAGCTCGGCCTGGGTGGTCATGGCCGAAAGCTTGTGGTCGCGGACGTCGACGCCGGCCTCGCGCGCCGCCTTGGTCTTGCTCCGGACGTAGACCGCAGACGCCGGATCGTCGCCGACGAGCACCACGGCGAGCGTCGGCGCAACGCCGAGCTGCCGCAGCCCCGCGGCGGCCTCGGCAACCTCGGCGCGCAGCCGCGCCGCGACCGCCTGGCCGTCGATCCGGATCGCGGGCGAGATCGACGCCACCTACGGCACTTTCGCGGCCGCGGCCGAGGAGCTGCTCGCCGAGCCGCCACCGCTGTTGCTGCCGCCGCCGGTGTTGCTGCTGCCACCGCCGCCGGTGTTGCTGCTGCCACCACCGCCGCCACCGCCGCCGCCGCCGCTGCCACCGCCGCCGCCCGAGCTTCCGCTCGGGGAAGCGCTAGGGGCCGCGGCCGGCTTGTCGCCACCGGCAGCCGGGGCGTCGGCCTTGGCGGCACCCGCGTCCGCCTTGGCCTCCGCGGGCTTGGGCGATGCGTAGAGGTCCTTGTACCAGCCGCCACCCTTGAGCGCGAACGCGGTGCGCGAGATCAGGCGCTCGAGCGCGCCCCCGCAGACCTCGCACGTGGTCTTGTCGGGGTCGGACATCCGCTGCTGGTACTCGAACCCACGGCTACAGGCGCTGCACTGGTACTCGTAGACGGGCATGTGAGGCTCACTCCTGGTCGGCGGCTCAGTCGCGATCGACACGATGCGCACGCCTGGCTCGCCGTCAATATCCACGAGCTCGCCCTGAGCTACCACCTGCGCGACCGCGTGAATCTCATACGGCCGCGAGCGGCTCTCGCGACATGACGAAAAATTGGGAGCGCGCCCCGGCACTGGTACGCTTTTATCCTACATCAGGCCCCACGAGGTACCGTGCAAGATCGCCGACTTGGTTTCCGGATCCCCTTCGAGACGATGGTGACATCGTACGTCCACGACCGGCCCGTGCGCGGCCTGGCCAGTAACCTCAGCGACAGCGGGATGAGCCTGTCGGCGATCTCGATGCTCGCGCCGCCGCCCGGGCTCGTCGTCGGGCTCGAGCTCGACGTCCCGGGCATCGACGAGTCGATCTGGGCCTCGGCGCAGGTCTGTTACCGCAAGGACGACCACCTGGCCTCGGGGCTCGGCATGCGCTTCGTGGCGATGGCGCGCAGCCACGCCCGCATGCTCCGCGAGTTCTGCATCGAGATGCGGCGCAGGAACCTCGGATCGCTGCTCGCCCGGATCCGGGCCTGACCGGAACGCCGAGAACGCCGAGAACGCCGAGAAGCCCGAAACGACCGCAGGCACCCGGCGGATCCCCGGGCTAAGATCAACCAAGGATGCGGCGCTTTCGATTTGTCGTGGCATGTGCCCTCGCGGTGCTGCCGGTCGCGAGCTCGATCACCCCCCTGGGCACGCCCTCGGTCGCGCGCGCACAGCCGGCGGGCGACTGGGGCGTCAAGCGCGACCCGTTCAACCCGGTCGACATCGCGCGCTACAAGGCGATCCTCCGCGCCAACCCGCACGACGCCTCGGCGCTCGCCAAGCTGCTCGAGATGTACCGGCGGTACCGCACGATCGACCTGCTCAAGGACGAGTACGGCAAGCTGCTCGACAAGCGCGCCGACGACGTGCCGGCGCTGGTCGTCATGGGCCGGCTGCAGCGCACCACCGGCGACGACGCGCGCGCGCTCGAGCTGTTCCAGCGCGCGGTCGCCCAGAAGGACGACGACGCCCAGACCTGGCTCCTGATCGGCGAGCTCCAGAAGGCGGCGAGCAAGGCCAGGGACGCGCGCGCGGCCTACGACAAGGCGCTCGCCCACGCCGCGCAGAAGGACATGAAGAAGAAGGCGCTGCGCGCGCTCGCCGACCTCGCCCTGGCGACCGGCGACAACGACGGCGCCAACGCGTACTTCAAGCAGTTCCTCGAGCTCGATCCGAAGAACGCGCAGCTCTGGATCGAGCGCGGCGACGCGATGCTGGCCGCCGGCAAGCGCGACATCGCGCTCGAGAGCTACACCGCGGCCGAGAAGCTGCTCGGCGCCGATCCGGCCAAGCGGGTCGAGGTCGTCGCGCGCCGCGGCCAGGCGCTCGAGGGCATGGCCAAGGACGACGAGGCGGTGGTCGAGTACCGCCGCGCGATCCAGCTCGCGCCCAAGGGCTACTACCTCGAGGTCGAGCTCACCGGGCGGATCATCGACATCTACCGCCGCAAGCAGTCGCTGCCGGCCCTGCTCGCGCAGTACGAGAAGGACTGGCCCGAGGCCGCGCGCGGCCACTTCGAGTGGGACACGCTGGGCAAGCTCTACGAGGAGACCGGCGCGCAGGACAAGGCGATCGCGGCGCTCAAGCGCGCGGTCGCCCGGGCGCCGTGGGAGCTCGAGACCCAGCGCCGGCTGATCCAGCTGCTCGAGAACTCGGGCCGCGACGACGAGGCGCTCACCGCCTACGAGGCCGTGGTGCGCGCGGCGCCGGGCGAGGCCCGGTTCCAGCTCGATCTCGCCGAGCGCTACTGGCGGCGCGGCCAGGACAAGAAGGCGCTCGAGGCGCTGAACCGGCTCGAGGCCCGGTTCCCCCAGGACGCCGGCGTGCTGTCGGCGATCGCGGACATGTACACGCGGTGGGGCAAGGAGGAGCTGGCGATCGCCGAGTACGAGCGGCTCGCCAAGCTCGAGCCCGACGACCCGGGTCACCTGGTCACGCTCGGCGAGCAGTACTGGGCCAAGGGCGACAAGGCGCGCGCGCTCACGACCTGGAAGCGGCTGGTCGTGTCCGGCAAGGCCAGCGGCCACGCCCGGCTCGGCGAGGTCATGGCCGAGCACAACCAGCCCGGCGAGGCCCGCGTCAGCTTCGACAAGGCGGTCGGCCTCGACGCCAGGAACCCCGACCTCTACAAGGCACGCGCCGCGTTCCTCGAGGCCCAGAAGCAGTACCCCGAGGCGCTCGCCGACTGGGAGAAGGTCCTCGAGCTGGTCGGCACCAAGCCGGCCGATCGGCTCGCCCGGCGCGACGCCCGGCGCCACTACGTCACCGTGGTGACCAAGATCGGCGGCGCCCGCGAGCTCGCCAAGAAGTCCGAGTGGGACAACCGGGCCCGGACCGGCGACGTCGAGGCCGGCTACCTCCTGGTCGACTACTACGCCCGGCGGCCGCAGAAGGATCAGCCGCTCCGGTCGCTCGAGGACCTGCACCGCAAGGTCCCCGACGACCAGGACCTCACGCTCGACCTGGTCAAGGCCTACAAGGACCAGCGCAAGTTCACCCAGGCGGTCGACGCGCTGCTCGAGCTGCTCAAGGTCGCGCCGTCGCGCGAGCGCGAGATCTACTCGATGATCTCGGGGATCAAGACCGAGGAGCGCAAGGACGGCGAGGCCGAGGAGTGGATGAAGAAGGCGCTCGCCAAGAGCCCCAACGATCCGGCGGCGTACGAGCACCTCGCCGAGAACTACGTCGCGATGCAGCGCTCCGAGGACGCGATCGCCGCGTACGAGAAGGCGGTGCAGCTCGATCCCCACAACAGCAAGGCCGCGTTCGCGCTCGCCCACCTCTACGTCCAGACCCGCCGCGACATCGACCTGTCCGATCCGCGCCTGGTCAAGGCGACCGAGGTGCTGCGCCACGTGCTCCGCACCGCCAACGACGAGGAGGTCGTCGGCCGCGCCGGGCGCGAGGCGATCGACCTCGAGGAGATGACCGACACGCTCGGTGGGCTCGAGAAGGTCCTGTCGCCGCTGTCGTTCATGATGGCGCACAAGCCGGTGTATCGCCGCGTGCTGGTCGAGCTCTACCTGCGCTACGTGCCGCGGCTGGTCGAGCGCGAGCGCCACGGCAACGACGAGATCCGCAAGGCCGCGCGCGCCGAGCTCAACCGGATCGGCGGCCATGGGCTGCAGCCGCTGCTCGAGGCGCTGCGCGACGAGAAGGAGGCCAGCCAGCAGCGCGTCGCGGTCGCCGTGCTCGGCCACCTCGGCAACAAGGGTGCGGCCGCTCCGCTGGTCCACATGGCGCGGGTCGAGCCGGCCAAGGACGTGCGCCGGGTCGGCACGCTGCAGGAGAGCCTCGATCGCGAGGTCCGGGTCGACGCCCTGGTCGCCGCCGGCCGGCTCGGTGATCCCGCGGTGCTCGGCGACGTCCTGCCGCTGATGGAGCACGGCGAGAGCGCGATGCGCGAGGCCGCGACGTTCGCGATCGGCCGGTCCGGTGACCGCCGCGCGGTCGCGCCGCTGCTCAAGGCGCTCGACGACCGCCGGCCGTCGGTCGAGGTCCTGGCCTGCCTCGGGCTCGCCCAGATCGACGACGCCCGGGTCGGCCCGGCGCTGATCAAGGTCCTGGCCGACACCCACCGCCACGACGGCGTGCGCGCCGCGTGCGGCTACGCGCTGGGCGCGCGGCGCCTCGCCGCCGGCGTCCCGGCCCTGCTCGCCGCGCTCGCGGACAACCGCGGCGAGGCCCAGCGGCTCGCGGCCTGGGCGCTCGGCCAGATCGGCGATCCGCGGGCGCTCGGCCCGCTGCTCCGCGCCTACTTCGCGCGCGCCGGGCACTCCGACGACGAGCTGGTGTGGGCGATCGGCCGGACCAGCGGCGCGGGCCTGACGCCGTCGGCGCTGACCGGCCTGTCCGAGTTCCCTCTCAAGTCGAGCAAGTACAACCTCGATCAGGCGATCGCGCTGATCCCGGGCGAGCTGCCGCGCCCGGTGCCCCACGCCCGGCTGATCACCGAGCACACCGCCGACATCGCCACCGGCCTGGCGGATGCCCTCGCCGAGCACCGCGACGTGATCGTGTCGGTGCTCGAGGACCTCGACGGCGCACCGACCCAGATCTCGCTCGGCGCGCTCGCGCCCGCGACCAGCGGCGACGCCCGGCTGACCGCGGCGCTCGACGCGATCGCCAGGACGATCGAGCCCGCGGTCGCCGCGCAGGCCACCGCCGACGACCCCAAGGCCCGCGCGCTCGCGGTCTCGGTGCTCGCCAAGCTCGACACCGGCAAGCCGACCGCGGACGCCGCGATCGTCAAGGCGCTCGGCGATCCAACCCGGCAGGTCCGCGGCGCCGCGATGAACGCGATCGCGGTGCTCGCCGCACGCCGGGGCACGGCGCCCCCGGCGCTGGTCCGCGCGCTGGTCGAGCAGCTGTCGAGCGCCGACTGGGAGGACCGCACCACCGCGGTGACCACGCTCGGCCGGCTCGGCAGCAAGGGCAGCATCGACGCGGTGATCAACGCCGCCGGCGATCCGTGGGCCTACGTGCGCTGCGCCGTGGCCCAGGCGCTGGCCAGCGTGCCCGCCGGGATCGAAGCGCTGCTCGCGCTGTCACAGGACGAGAACCGCGAGGTCCGCGCCGCGGCGGCCCGCTCGCTCGGGACGCTCAACGACCCGCGCGGCCACAAGCGACGCGGCGAGATGACGTCCGACCCGGACCAGACGGTGCGCGCCGCGGCGGGCGGCAGCTGACCGGCGGCTTTCTCTCATCCTGGTCGATCTGCGGGGGCCGCGTTCTTTGACGGGCTTCTTTGTAAGGGGGTAGAATTTCTGCTTGATGGATGTCGGCCTCGTCTGCGACGCGTGCAGCGCGCTGACCCCTATCGGGGTGCCGCAATGTATGCGGTGCGGAGCATCCGTCGCACTCGATCCGAGGCCGCGAGGGACGCCGCAGGGCTCGGCGTCCGCTCGATCGCCAGCGCCAGCGCCAGCGCCAGCGCCGGCGACGGTCGCCGGCGAGCCGACGGCGTGCGATCGCTGCGGCACCGGGCTCGGCGCCGGACAAAGGTTCTGCCCCCACTGCGGCCACCGGATCGTGGTCCCGGTGAGCTTCGAGGTCGAGACCCGCGTCGGGCCGCGCCCGTCGGCGGTGCACGCCGCGGTCGCGACCCAGCCGCACGACACGCGCACCGCCCGGGACAGCCGCGAGAGCAAGCCCGGCCGCAGCACGCTGTTCTTCGGCGGCGCGATGCAGGCCGCGCGCGCCAAGCTGACCCTGATCCGCGGTGACGGCGACGACGGCGTGTCGTTCACGCTCGCCGGCCAGGACCACCTCGCCGGCCGCGGCGACTGCCCGATCTCGTTCCCCGACGATCCATTCCTGTCGCCGATCCACGCCAACTTTGCCTATGCCAGTCACCAGCTCGTCGTCCGCGACGAGGGCTCGCTCAACGGGGTCTACGTCCGGATCTCGACCCCGACCGAGCTGGTCAACGGCGCGATGGTGCTGGTCGGCGAGCAGGTGCTGTCGGTCGAGCACGCGCTCCAGCCCGCGGACCTGCCCGACGCCGAGGGCACGTACTACTCGGCGAGCATGGTCCGGCCCGCCGCGCTCGAGATCCGCCAGAACCTGCGCGGCGGCCAGATCGGCTGGGTCCACCGCATGGCGGGCGACATCGTCACCATCGGCCGCGAGAACAACGACATCAACTTTCCAGACGACCCGTTCATCTCGGGTCGACACGCGGAGCTCAAGCTTGCCGGGGGCATGCTCTGGGTCACCGATCTGGGGTCGCGCAACGGTACGTTCGTGCGCGTCCACGGCGAGCGCGTGCTCAAGCACGGCGACTACGTGTTCCTCGGACAGCAGCTGCTTCGCGTCGAAATCGTCTGAGCCCTGAGCGGGAGCCACCATGACCGTCTGCAATCGTTGCGGCAAAGAGAACCAAGACCACTACAAGTTCTGCCTCGGATGCGGGGCCGAGCTGACGGCGGCACCGAAGCCGGGTGGTGACATGGCGATGATGAAGACGATGATGGCGGACACCGGCGCCTCGCCGGCCGGCGGGATGGCCGGCCTCGGAGGGATGGCCGGCCCCGGCGTTCCCGGTGCCCCGGGTGGCGCCGGCGGCCCCGGTGGAATGATGCGCGGGCCGTCGTCCGCGGTGCCGCAGCCGTTGCCTCGCGGGAGCGCCAGCGCGATGCCCGGGATGCCGCCTTCGGGCCCGCTGGGCGGCCCGGCGATGCCGCCGGTGATGCAGCCCCCGATGGGTCCGCCGCCCGGCGTGCCGGGGTTCTCGCCCGGGTTCGCGCCGCCGGCCGCGGCCGCCGGGATGCGCCGCTGCCCGTCGTGCGGCAGCGATGTCCCGCCGTCATTCCGGTTCTGCGGCACCTGCGGCTTCCGCATGGACGAGGCCTCGGCGCCGATGCCGGTGCCGATGCCCGGCGGCGGCCTCGGCCAGCCGGTCGGGCGCGCCCGGCTGTCGATGACGCTGATCCGTCCGGACGGCACCGAGGGCGGCACCCACGAGCTGCGCCCCGGCGAGAACAAGCTCGGCCGCAGCTTCGGCGCGGTGTTCGAGAACGACGGCTACCTGTCGCCGATCCACGCCCAGCTCGATATCCGCGGCGGCGGCGCGATGATCCGCGACCTCGACAGCCTCAACGGCGTGTTCGTCAAGATGACCCAGGAGGAGGAGCTGACCAGCGGCCAGATCATCCGGATCGGCCAGGAGCTGTTGCGCTTCGAGGTGATCGCGCAGCCCGAGCCGACGCCCGACGGCACCGAGCTGATGGGCAGCCCCAACCCGGGGTACTGGGGCAAGCTGACCGTGATCATCGGCCGCGAGATCACCGGCGCGGCGTTCCCGCTGCTCGGCGACAGCAGCACGCTCGGCCGCGAGCGCGGCGACATCAACTTCCCCGACGACGGCTACGTGTCCGGCCTGCACGCGCGCGTGACGCTGCGCGACGGCCGGGTGTTCCTCGCCGACCTCGGCAGCTCGAACGGCACGTTCATCAAGGTCAACGGCGAGCGCGCGATCGGCCACGACTCGTTCGTGCTGCTCGGCCAGCAGCTGTTCCGGGTCAACCTCGCCTAGGCTCGCCCAGGCTCGCCCAGGCTACTTCTTCGACTTGTCGGGGCTGGTGCCAAGATCGTCGATCGTGGCCCCCTTGCCCTTCTCGACGTAGCGGAACGCGTTGGGCAGCGGCTTCTTGCCGCCCGGGTCGAACACGATCAGGACGTCGACCACGTCGTTGAGCTTGCCGCCGGGTGCAACGACGATCAGCTCGCTGTCGCTCACGAAGCGGTCGATCTGCGCCTCGTGCCCGCCAAAGTAGACCTTGACGCTGCGCGGCCCGTCGGCGGTGAACCGGTTGCCGTGAATGCGGACGTAGGTGTCGCCTCCGACGTCGCCCTTGTCGGGCTCGATGCCGGTCACCATGAGCTTGGGGTTGTCGTTGCCGCAGGCCGCGGCGACGAGACCCAGCGAGATCAGGCCGGCGGAGAACCACA
>DASWRS010000158.1:0-65918 GCA_036403075.1 Kofleriaceae bacterium | reverse complement strand
GCCGGTCGTGACCCACTCGAATCGTCAGAAGCCATGGCCGGGCCGCACGCGTGGCCCACGACCAGTATCCCGCTGCGGGCGAGACCCCGTCAAACGACCTGCCCGGCGAGGTGTCCGGAAATGGGACCGGCGATCCCAGCACCGGACAGCCGGGGGCCGGTTCGCGACGAGCGCTCGCGAGGTTGTGCTGGCACGCCGGGTGCTGCATATCGCGGCATGTCTGCGCTGTGGCTCGATATCCGATATGCGCTGAGGATGATGACCAAGTCGCCGGGGCTGACCGCCGTCCTGATCCTGACCCTGGCGCTCGGCATCGGCGCGAGCACCACGATCTTCTCGGTCGTCAACTCGGTGATCCTCAAGCCTCTGCCCTACACCCAGCCCGACCGGCTGGCGCGGATCTACACCGAGTTCCACGGCAAGCTCGCGCTCGACCAGTTCTGGGTCTCGGCGCCCGAGCTCGACGACCTCCAGAAGGCGTGCCGGTCGTGCGAGAGCGTCGCAGGCTGGGCTCGCGGCAGCGCGTCGCTGGCCGGCGGCGATCGCCCGGTGCGGGTCGAGGCCGCGTACGCCACGCACGAGCTGCTGCCGCTGCTCGGCGTGCCGCCGCTGCTCGGCCGCTGGTTCGACGCCCGGGAGGACCGCCCCGGTGACCCCGAGGTCGTGGTGCTCGGCTACGACGTGTGGCACCGCGCGTTCGCCGGCGATCCGGGGATCATCGGCCGCAAGATCCACCTCGACGCCCAGCCGGTCACCGTGATCGGCGTGATGCCCAGGGGCTTCGACTTCCTCGACCGGCTCGAGGTCTGGGTGCCGGCGCGCTTCGACCTGACCAAGCTCAACCGCGGCGGTCACTTCGTCCACGTCGTCGCCCGGCTCGCCCCCGGCGCCTCGCTCGCGACGCTCCAGGCCGAGCTCGCCGCGCTGACCAAGGAGTGGGGCACCAAGCAGGGACCCAGGCAGCACGCGATCGATCCCGAGCACCATCCGATGATCGCGGTGGGGTTCCAGGGCGACCTCGTCGGCTCGCTGTCGACCACGCTGTGGCTGCTCCAGGGCGCGGTGCTGTTCGTGCTGCTGATCTCGATCGTCAACGTCGCGAACCTCTTGCTCGCGCGGTCCGAGACCCGGACACGCGAGGTCGCGGTGCGCCACGCGCTCGGCGCGAGCCGGCGCCGGCTGGTCCGCCAGTTCGTGACCGAGAGCCTGGTGCTCGGCCTCGTCGGCGGCGCGCTCGGCATCCTGGTCGCGGTGTGGGCGGTCGACGGCGTGACCACGCTGATGCCGAAGTCCGCGCCGCGCGCCGGCGAGATCACGCTCGACGGCGCGGCGGTCGCGTTCGCGGTCGCGTGCTCGATCGCCGCGGCGCTGTTGTTCGGCATCGCGCCGATCATGCACGCGCGCCGCACCGACCTGTACGGCGCGCTCAAGGACGGCTCGTCGCGGATGACCGGCTCGAAGGCGCGGCTGCGGGTCCGGCGGATCCTGGTGATCACCGAGATCGCGCTCGCCGTGGTCCTGGTGATCGGCTGCACCGTGATGGTGCGCAGCTTCGTGCGGCTGCAGCACGTCGAGCTCGGGTTCACCCCGGACCACATGCTGACGCTCGGGATCGAGCTCCCGTCCAAGGCGTACCCCGACACCCAGGGCGACGTGTTCTGGCGCCGCCACCTCGAGCGCATGCGCTCGCTGCCCGGCGTCACCTCGGTCGCGATGCTCGGCGGCATGGTGCCGTCGCGGCGGCTCAACGCCAACGACATCGAGCTCGTCGGCCGGACCCACACGCCCGACGACCCGCCGTGGAACGTCGATTACTGGCAGGTGATCAGCGAGGACTCGCTCGAGGCGATCGGTGCGCGGATCGTGCGCGGCCGCGGCATCACCCGCGGCGACGTCGAAAGCTCGCCGCGCGTGGTCGTGATCAACGAGTCGTTCGCGAACAAGTTCTATCCAGGCCAGGACCCGATCGGCAAGCAGGTCATCCTCAACGAGACCAAGGATCCGAAGGACCAGAAGACCCAGACCATCGTCGGCGTGGTCGCCGACATGAAGCAGGCCGGGATCGACAAGCCGGCCGGGACCGAGGTGTTCATCCCGATCACGCAGTACGCGACGATCGACGTGCCGGCCGAGTCGCGGACCACGATGTACACGCTGCTGCGGACCTCCGGCGATCCGGCGAGTCTGATCCCGGCGGTCCAGCGCGCGGTGTCCGAGCTCGACCCGACGCTGCCGCTGTTCCAGGTCCGGACCATGGACGACGTGATGTGGGAGGCGATCGCCCGGCCGCGGTTCCTGACCTTCCTCTTGACCGCGTTCGCCGCGCTCGCGCTGCTGCTCGCGGCGGTCGGGATCTACGGCGTGATGGCGCACACCGTCGCGCAGCGTACCCACGAGATCGGCCTGCGCGTCGCGCTCGGCGCCCAGCCGCGCCAGGTCCGGGCGATGGTGCTGCGCCAGGCGTCGACGCTGGTCGCCGCCGGCATCGCGATCGGCCTCGGCGTCGCGATCGCGCTCGAGCAGGTCCTGACCACGTCGCTGCACGGGCTGTTCTACGGCGCGAACATCAGCCAGCCGGTGCTGCTGGTCGCGGTCGCGGTCGCGGTCGCCGCCACGGCGCTGCTCGCGACCTGGATCCCGGCGCGCCGCGCGACCCGGGTCGAACCCACCGTGGCGCTGCGGAGCGAGTGATGGACGTCCCGCGTACCAGAGCCCGGCCGCGCACCCGGCGCGCGGTGCTGGTGGTCGCGGCGCTCGCGGCGCTCGCGGCGATCACGCTCGGCGTGCGCCACCTCAAGAACCGCGCCCCGGCGGTGCCGCGCGACCAGCTGTGGATCGGCACGGTCCAGCGCGGACCGCTCACCCTCGAGGTCCGCGGCCAGGGCACGCTGGTGCCGATCGACTTCCGCTGGGCCTCGGCGCCGGTCGCCGCGCGGGTCGACAAGGTCCTGGTCCAGCCCGGCGCCCAGGTCGAGCCGCAGACCGTGCTGATCGAGCTGGCCAACCCCGACGCCGAGCTGTCCACGCTCGAGGCCGACCGCGAGGTCGCCGCGTCCGAGGCCGAGCTCGCCCGGCTGACCGCGCAGCTCGACGGCACGCGGCTCGCCCAGGAGTCGGCGGTCGCCGGCCTCGACGCCGACGTCGCGATGGCCAAGCGGCGCTCGACGATCGACAGCGCGATGGCGCAGAAGGGCGTGATCGCCGACCTCGAGGCCGCCGAGTCGGTCGATCGCGCCGGCCAGCTCGTCGGTCGCGCCGAGTTCGAGAAGCGGCGGCTCGGTGCGCTGCGCCGCGGCAACGCCGCCCAGCTCGAGGCCCAGCACGCCCAGATCGAGCGGCTGCGCGCGCTCGCCGAGTTCCGGCACCGCCAGCTCGACGGCCTCCACGTCCGCGCCGGCCAGCTCGGCGTCGTCCAGCAGGTCGCGGTCGAGGTCGGCCAGACCGTCGCGATCGGCGCGCCGCTGGCCAAGATCGTCGTGCCCGATCACCTGCAAGCTCGGCTCAAGATCCCCGAATCCTCGACCGACGACCTCGGCATCGGCCTGCACGCGACGATCGACACCCGCAGCGGCGTGGTCGCCGGCGAGGTCGTCCGTATCGACCCCGCGGCGCAGAACGGCAGCGTTACCGTCGACGTCCGGCTGACCCAGGCGCCGCCGAAGTCCGCGCGCGTCGACCAGAACATCGAGGGCGTGATCCAGCTCGCCCGCACCGGCGATGTCCTGCACGTCGCCCGCCCCGCGATCGGCGAGGCCCACCAGACCGCGAACCTGTGGAAGCTCGACGGTCACGGCGAGGCCCATCGCGTCGCCGTGCGGTTCGGCCGCGCCGCGCTCAAGGATATCGAGATCGCCAGCGGCCTGTCCGCCGGCGATCAGGTCGTGTTGTCCGACATGTCCAAGTGGGACGGTGAAGACCGTCTCGAGATCGAGTGATCCCATGGAACTCAGCCAAGCCAAGCCCAACCTGAACGATCTCGTCCCCGTGTCCGTCCCGCAGCGCCCGCTGCTCGAGCTGGCCCGGATCGCCAAGACGTTCCACACCGACGACGTCGAGACCCACGCGCTGTCCGAGGTCGAGCTCGCCGTCGCCAGGGGCGAGTTCGTGTCGATCAGCGGCCCGTCGGGCTCGGGCAAGTCGACCCTGCTCGCGATCCTCGGCCTGCTCGACGTGCCGAGCAAGGGCGAGTACCGGATCGACGGCCAGGACACCGCGAAGCTCGACTCGGTCAAGCGCGCGGCGCTGCGCAACCGCAGCATCGGGTTCATCTTCCAGGCGTTCAACCTGATCGGCGACCTGTCGGTCGAGGAGAACGTCGAGCTGCCGCTGACCTACCGCGGCCTGCCCGCGGCCGAGCGCAAGCAGCGAGTCGCCGCGGCGCTCGACGGCGTGCGCATGGCGCACCGGGCGCGCCACATGCCGGGCCAGCTGTCGGGCGGCCAGCAGCAGCGCGTCGCCGTGGCGCGCGCGATCGCGGGCGATCCGCTGATCCTGCTCGCCGACGAGCCGACCGGCAACCTCGACTCCAAGAACGGCGACGCGGTGATGGAGCTGCTCGAGCAGCTCCACGCCAAGGGCGCGACGATCTGCATGGTGACCCACAACGACGACTACGCGCGCAAGGCGACCCGGATCGTCCATCTGTTCGACGGCCGGGTGGTCGAAGATCGCCGGGGCCAGTAGGCTGGGACGTGGCCTCCGCTCCGCGCCTGCTGATCGCCGACGACCAGCCCGACGTCCTCGAAGCCGTCCGCATGCTCGCGCGGAGCCACGGCTTCGACGTCCGCACCGCGACCTCGCCCGCCGCGGTGCTCGCGCTGTGCGAGGCCGAGGACTTCGACGTCTGCCTGCTCGACCTCAACTACGCGCGCGACACGACGTCAGGGACCGAGGGCATGGGCCTGCTCGAGCGGCTGCGCGAGCTCGATCCGGCGCTGCCGGTCGTGGTCATGACCGCGTGGGGCAGCATCGAGGGCGCGATCGAGGCACTGCGCCGCGGCGCGCGCGATTACCTCCAGAAGCCGTGGGACAACGCGCGCCTCGTCGCCACGCTCAAGGCCCAGCTCGAGCTCCGCCGCGCGCTGCGCACCGCCAACCGGCTCGACGCCGAGGCCGCCCGGACCCGGCAGGCCGAGCTCCCGGTGATCGTCGCCCGATCGCGGGCGATGCAGCAGGTCATGGCCCTGGTCGAGCGGGTCGCGCCGTCGAGCGCGAGCGTCCTGGTCACCGGCGAGCACGGTACCGGCAAGGAGGTCGTCGCCCGCGCGCTGCACGCCGCGTCGAAGCGCTCGGACCGCGCGTTCGTCGCGGTCAACGCGGGCGGCCTGTCCGACGGCGTGCTCGAGAGCGAGCTGTTCGGCCACGTCAAGGGCGCGTTCACCGACGCGCGCGCCGACCGCACCGGCTGCTTCGAGCTCGCCGACGGCGGCACCCTGTTCCTCGACGAGATCGCCAACATGCCGCACGGCCAGCAGGCCCGCCTGCTCCGCGTGCTGCAGACCGGCGAGCTCCACCCGGTCGGCAGCTCGCGCGCCCGCCGGGTCGACGTCCGCGTGCTCGCGGCGACCAACGCCGACGTCGCGCGCGAGACCGCCGAGGGCCGGCTGCGCGAGGACCTGCTGTACCGGCTCAACACGGTCGAGATCCGGCTGCCGCCGCTGCGCGAGCGCCGCGACGACATCCCCGAGCTCGCGAGCACGTTCCTCGCCGGCGGCCACGGCCCGGCGCGCCGGCTGTCCTCCGAGGCCATGGAGGCGCTGCTCGGCCACACCTGGCCCGGCAACGTCCGCGAGCTCGAGCACGTGATCGAGCGCGCCGGCCTGCTCGCCACCGGCGACGAGATCACCGCCGCCGACCTCATGCTGCGGCCGCGCGGCGACGCCGCGCCCCGGCTCGAGGACATGACCCTCGACGAGGTCGAGCGCTACCTGATCGAGCGCACGCTGGCTGCGCAGGGCGGCAACGTCAGCGAGGCCGCGCGCGCCCTCGGCCTGTCGCGCAGCGCCCTCTACCGCCGGCTCGCCAGCCTCGGCATCCGGTCGTGACCGGCGGCGGCGCCCCTGCCGAGAGCCGGCGGCGTCATCGCTACTGGTTCAGCTCGAATACCCGAACATAATCGAAGTGTGCAGTATACTCCGGGTGTTCCACCGGGCGCCCCATGGCCACCAGTCCGATCTTCGCGTTCTGCCCGAGATGGTGAGTCCAAGCACCATTACGATACCAGGTAATACCATCGAGGCTGGTGTATGCCGTATACGTCTCTTCGGTGACGCCTTGAATGCGCGCGGCGATCCGCAGCCAGGTGGTCTCGCCCGGCGGCCCGGCGACCGTGTTGCCGTAGCGCGGATAGTTTGCCGGGACCGGATTGGCCTCCTTGGCAAACTCGATCTGGCGCGTGTCCCAGATCGAGAACGGCGCGAGCTTGATGAAGTTGTCATCGTCGCCGTAGATGACGATGCCCGCCTGGGTGAAGTTGAAGCAGCACCCGGTCGCCGGGAGGTTTACCAACTTGACCGCCGCCTCGACCAGGTAATCCCGGCCTGTGGGCGCGGGCTCGATCAGCACCGAGGCGCTGTTCACGTCGGTGAACAGGTCCGCAGGCTGGACGTCGAACCGGAGCACGCCATCCTGAACCCCGAATGCGCCGGCCGCCGGCGGACGCACCCAGGACCACTGGGCCCCGAGCTCGCTACCGTCGAACGAATCCGACAGGGACGAGATCAGGTTGCCCGGCCGATCGAGCGGTTTGAGCCGGACCTGGTAGCGACCTCGGTCGCCGCGCTGGGCGGCGGGAGCAGGCTGGGGGCTGTCCGAAGCCCAGTAACCACCGTTCACGGTCGGCCAGCCGTCGACCCAATCCAGCGGATCGAGCAGCACCGGGCGCTTGACCGGAAAATCACCCAGCGGTGAGCCATCCCGATAGGGATCGTTGCGATCGATCGCGTGGTACACGATCCAGTCCTGGCCGACCGCGTCGGTGAATACCGCATTGTGGCCGGTGCCGACCCACCTGTTGCCGTTCATGCTCAATACCGGCGTTCCGCCGACGCGGCCTGGCGTGAGCGGCACGCCTTCGCGATCCACGAACGGCCCGGTCGGGCTGGCAGAGCGGCCGACAAAGACGCTGTAACCGGTCAGCGGTCCAGCACAGCAGTTGGTAGCAGACACGAACATGTAGTAGAAGCCGTTTCGCTTGACGATGTACTCGCCTTCGTAGCGCTCGTCCGAGATCAGCTCGAGCTGGCTCGCCGGATCGGAGCTGAGGCCATCGGCCGAGAGCTTGCGCACCGCGATCCCGCCGAAGTAGCTGCCGAAGTAGATCCACCGCTGGCCGGTATCGTCGACGGTGACGTTGGAGTCGATGACCCAGCGCCAATCATCGCGATCCGGGCAGCACGGTGCCTTCTGCGGCTCCACTACCGGCGCGGGTGCCTGGGTCCACGGCCCGGCCGGGCTGCGACTCGTCGCCACACCGATCGCCGCCGCACCGATCACCTGATCGCCCGGCTCGCCCGGGTTGGTCTCGGACGAGGAGTAATACAGATAATAGGTGCCATTGAAGTACTGGATGTCGGGCGCCCAGAACCCCTGCGGCGCCGCGGCCCACGACGGCTGCGCCGGGAATGCATCGCCGATATAGGTCCAGTGCACGAGATCCCTCGAGCGATGGATCGTGATCAGATGAAAATTGTCCTTGCCCGCACTATCCTTATCACCGGCGTAGAGCGGGTTCGATGTGCAGTACAGATACCAGTTCGTGTCATCCGGGGTCTGCCCCTGAATGATCGAGGGATCTG
Source organism: Kofleriaceae bacterium (assembly GCA_036403075.1). GTDB lineage: Bacteria > Myxococcota_A > Polyangia > Haliangiales > Haliangiaceae > JABFXX01. The sequence continues at coordinate 58,122 of DASWRS010000158.1, read as the reverse complement.
GGCAGTTCTCCACCAGCTTGCCGGTCCCAGGGATCTGGATCTTGATCGGATTGGAATAGGTCAGCTCCGAGGAGGTTCCATCCGGGGCGTCGGATGGTGGCGAGGGCGACAGGTTGTCCCCACACGCGATCACGGCAAGCAGCGCGACCAAGGACCAACCTGCGCCGAGGTGATGCCAAGTCAGCTTCATGTGCAGGACTGTATGCTTGCGCCGCGGAGCGCGCTCGTGTCCAAGTTGTGGTTGTTATACGACAAACTCGCACATGAGCGTGCGCGCCGCGATCGTACGCCGGTGATGCCCTTCGCCGCGGTCGCGTTCGGCCGACTTCCTCATAGCCGCCGCAACACACGGTTCTCGAGCAGAGCACGAACGGCATGGTGGATCTCCCAGTTGCTCGGTCCCACGCAGAGCACGCCGAGCAGGAATGCGAGCTCGTCGAGGTCTGCTACCTCGATCGCATCCCATGCCATCGAGCTCAGGCGCACACCGCGTTCCTGTGTCGCGTGAGCCAGCTTCTCGCGTGTCTGGGCCGCGCCCCACTGCTCGACCCGCTGACGGAACTCTCCTCGAATGGCGGCCGAACGAGCCATGTCGAGGATCGCGCGAAACAGCTGTCGGGTGCCCGACTGGAGGTGGTCTGTGTCGCGGCACGTCGACACGACGTGCTCGAGCTCGTGGCGAATGCGTGCATCAGGAAGGTTGCGAAGCCGACCGAGCAGATCGCCGAACACGGCTTCCTGGTACGGGTCTGGAGGACTCAGCCTGCAGAGTGCCTCGTCGAGCGCGCTGGCGTCCATGGAGCCTGCAAGTCGCTGCCGCATGCGTTTGACATCCATGACCACCGGCAGCTCAAACCTCTCATCAAGGATCGATGCTAGACCACGCTGTGCCTGTTCGCCGTCGCTCCGAGACAGGTCGCCATACACGATGGCAGTGCCCGGCACTCAGGATACTCGATGCTCCATCGCCTGAGCATGACCCTTGCTGTCGGGGCTGATGCACCTGGTCGCCCCGCGGAGGCGGTCAGTCGCAGACCACGAGCTGCACCGGCTCGGCTCGGGTAGCAGGCTCAGCGCTCAGGAATCGAGGATGCGAGCCAGCGCGGCGCGGGCCTTGCGGACGCTGTTCGTCTGACCAAGCGAGGTGATGAGCTCGGTCAAGACGCGCAGGTCGGACACGGCCTCGATCGCCGCGACGTCGTCGTCGGATAGCTTGCCCAGCTTGGCATGCGCGAGTGCGATCACAGCGTCTCGCAGTCCTTCCTGGCGACCTTCCTGGTGGCCTTCCTCCAGCCCCTGGCCGTAGTACTTGCGGGCGAAGTCACTCTGATATTGATAGCCCTTGATCATCTGCTCCTCCAGTACCTGCCGAGATTGCACCGGCAGCGCCTTCATGATGACGTCCAAGTATAGCCTTGCGCGATCGGCCGGCAGCCCCGAGATTGCCTGGATCGCGGCCTGGGCGATCTCGAGCTCGGGATGCGCCATCACGGACAGCATCGCGAGCTCGGGCAGGTGCGATGCTGCGATGGGATCGCGCACGCGCGGAACGTTCGCGAAGCTGATCACCAGCGGAGTCAGGCAGAAGCCTGGGTGGCCGAGCTCGATCGGCCGGCCCGCCCATCGGGCGACGGCGGGCTCGGGGGCGATGACGAGGAGCATCGCGGGGCAGCCGAGCTGCGCGCGCAAGGCGGCGACGTAGATCGGCCAGCTCTGTAGCTTGTCGCGATCCTCGCGGAGCTGGACCTCGACGATCACGCCAGTGACGGGGCGGCCGTCCAGGCCGCGCAGGATCGCGACGTTGTCGGCGCGATACTCGGTCGATACGACCTGAGACAGGTCGATCGAGCCATGATCGGCCCGGGCGTGGTCGATGTGGATGCCGGCGCAGCTGCGGAGTAGCTCGGCGGCGAGCACGGCGTTTTCGCGAAACAGCTCGACGAGGATCTCGTGGTCGAACGAGGGCACGGCATCACCTGATCTGGATCACAAGATCGAGGGGGGCGTCGAGATCGACGGCCGGGGATTGCGGCAAGTCGCGCTCGATCGCGCGTTCGACGTCGATCCGTGCGGCGTCGATACCGACCAGGGTACAAGACACGACGTTGGCGAGCATGACGCGAAGGCGCAGCACACTGCGGGCCAGGCTCCCGGCACAATCAGATCAGCCAGTTCCAGCGCCGCGGTGGCCGGCTGCCGGACGCTTGTCCGAATTCCGGCCGGACACCGGACACGAGACACGATCTCGCCGCCTCGAGCTCGACAGCGCGCAGTCACCACGGACTCGTTGCCGCGGACGGGTCACTCGGCCGCAACGCATCGACGCCGCCGCGTAGGGTCATGGTCGGCCTCGGCCAATGTGCTCGGCGCGGAGCCGGAGCCGGCCGCAACGGCCGATGACCTGATCGGCGATGGCGCGTTCCCGATGCTCGACGGCGAGCACCATCTGGCGCGCGCCGGCTGCTCGCCCCGCCGTTCCACGGCGCGCGAATGCGCACCTACGGCCGGATCATGGCGGACGCGGCGATGCGCGAGCTCGGCCGCGTGCCGTCCGGTGCGGAGCTCAAGGCGCAGGACACCGGACAGGCGATCTCGCTCGACGTCATCCTGGAGGCCGCCTTCGGGGTATCGGACCCGGAGCGCAAGGCGAAGTTCCGGCGCAGCATCATCGAGTTGCTGCGCTCGTCGTCGGGCCTGCTGATCCTGCTGCGCCCGCTGCAGCGCGAGTTCGGCGGGTTCGGTCCGTTCGCTCGGTTTCGCCGCCGCAAGCGCGCCTTCGATGCGCTGGTGTTCGAGGAGCTCGCGCAGCGCCGGCAGCTCGGGAGCGATGGGCCCGACATCCTGCACATGATGATGGCCGCGCGTCGCGGCGACGGCAGCGCGATGAGCGGTGACGAGCTGCGCGACCAGCGGTTCTTTCTGCTGCTCGCCGGGCACGAGACCTCGGCGGTCTCGCTCGCGTGGGCGCTGTACGAGCTCCACCGCAGTCCCGCGGCGCTGGACCGCCTGCGTGCCGAGATCGATGCACTCGGCCCGGATCCCGCGCCCGATGCGCTCGCCACGCTGCCGTACCTCGATGCCGTCTGCCAGGAAACGCTGCGGCTCCATCCGCTACTCGGGTTCGTGCCCAGGCGGCTGCGCCAGCCGTTCGAGCTGCGGGGATACCGGCTGCCCGCCGGCGTGCAGGTCGGGGTCGGGATCGGGCTCGTGCACGGACGCGAGGACCTCTACCCGGAGCCGGCCAGGTTCCGCCCCGAGCGGTTCCTCGAGCAAGTTCTCGCCGTTCGAGTTCCTCGCGTTCGGCGGCGGGACGCGGCGCTGCCTGGGCGCGGCGTTCGCGCTCTACGAGATGAAGATCGTGCTCGCGACGATCCTCCACCACCATCGCCTGACGCTGCTCGAACCCGGCCCGGTGCGCCACGTCCTGCGCAGTGGATCGCTCGGCGCCGAGACCGGGATCCGGATGCGGCTCGACGGACGGCGCGGATCGTCGCCGCGAACCAGCAGCGGATCGAGCGCGCAGCCCGCAAGCTGAGCGGCCGGCGCCCGGATCTCGCGTCGTCAGGCGGTGGCGCGATTGCGTCGATTGCGGCGCGCGAACAGGTAGATCAACGCACCGATCGCGCCCAGGAAGATGAGGATGAGCAGCCACAGGGCCTTGTCGGTCTCGTATCGGATGCAATCGAACAGCATCCAGACCCAGATCCCGGTCATCAGCAGGATCACACAGATGACAACGAGCTCGCCCAGTCCCGGCATGCGGACAACGTTATGGGATGCGCGGTGACGCTGCAACGTGAAAGCGCGCCATCCCCGCCGAACGTCCCGGGCGCTCAAAATTGCGCGCACACGACCGAGGCATCCTGGCAGGTCGTGTCGGAGGCGGGGTACAGACAGAGGTTCACATGCCAGTCGTTGTTCTGTTCATTGCGCTCGGCGAGCACGTTGGTCGAATCCGCCTTGAAGCGCAGCTGGCGGGTCGTGACCGTCGTGATCCCGCCGCCGGCGGCGACCCCGAGCGACGCCGCCGGGAGCGGGAACGTCCTGTCCCAGTCGATCTGACGGAAGTCGGTCTGACCGACGACGTGGCTATCGAACGTGCGCTCCGCGACCGTGCTCCACACCGTGGCGGCCTCGGTCGTGCTGACCTCGAACACCGCCTCGAACGGCGTGTTCACGGTGCTGGTCGAGGTCTCGGACATGCGTGCGAACCAGTGCGGCAGCGTCGCGGGCGCCGTGCACGGCTCGAACGCCCCGAGCACGCCGGTGCCGGTCTGGGCCAGCGGATTCCATCGCAGCTTGGTCTCGTTCTTGTCGGCGATCAGTGCCGCCCCGGTTCCCCAGTCGGTGTAGGACTTGGACGGGTTGAATTCGATATGCGCCGCCGTGGCGGTGCTGGTGTCGGCGATCGACATGTTGTGGTGCGCGACGATCTCGTTGGTCGCCAGCGCGCTGCTGCTCGCGGCCGGATAGTAGGCGAGCAAGAACGCGTGCGTCGCGGCCTGGATCACCGTGCCGCGGTGGTCGTTGCGCTGGTACTTCAGGCCGTGCACCGTGGTGCGGTCGAACCACATGTTCGATGGGTTGTTGAGCACCACGCTCTCGTCGGTCTCGTTGATGTGCTGCATCCCGAACACGTGCCCCAGCTCGTGCATGAAGACGCCGACGGAGGGTGCGTCGTCCGCGTTGAAGAAATCGCTGTCGGTGACCAGCGCGTTGCCGTTCAGGTAGGTGTGCGCCTGCGTGCACTTCCTGGGCGTCGACGCGTCGCACGAGCCAAATCCGGTCGAGGCGAAGACCCCTGGATCCAGATCGTACGAGTAGTCGATGTAGATCGCATTGCTCGGCGCCGCAAACGTCGCCAGGTTCGCGGGATGCGTCGAGGTGCCAGGCGCCGCGGCGATATCGGTGAGATGGATCGCGACTCCGGCGACCGCGCTGTAGGCATCGAGCGCGGTGACGAGGTTGGCCAGCGCGGCCGAGCCCGCAGGGAAGTGCTCCTGGCAGTAGCGAACGGTCAGCGTGCCGCCGATGACGATCGCCGGATCGATCTGCCTGCCGCCGCCCCAGTCGCCGAGCGTGCTCGCAGTGGCGTTGATGCCCCGCGTGGTCGTGATGCTCACCTGGGTCAGTCCCTGCGCGACCTCGCTGATCTCGGTCTCCGGATCCCCGGACGTGCTCGGTCCAGGATCGCAGGCCCCGATGGCCATGACCGCCATGACCGCGCAGGCGCTGATCACGGCAGAGGTCGCGCGCCACGACACCAAACCTTCGATTGAAACTCGGTTGCTGCTCATCACCATCTCCTCGGCTTCATGCCGCGCTCGCCAGCGTGCAACCGGCTTGCCGGCGTCCGAGCCTCATCGGATCGCGACGTTGCGTTATCCGTCGACCACGCTGCATTGACGGATACGCCGATTCGGCGCGCCAGCGATACATCGGCGAGCCGGACATGCTGGATCGGGGCCACGGCAGCGCGTTCGTCCGCGCCCATTGCGACCGGCTGTTCGCGGCGGGCGCGCCCGCGATCGGCACGGATCCGCACCCCGACAACGGCCGCGCGATCCGCGCCTGCGAGAAAGCCGGCTTCAAGGTCGCGTCGGCAGCGATGGACACGCGCTGGGGGCGCGCCCTCCTGATGGAGCGCTGGCGCTGATCGGCGACGGCGCGCCCGTTGCGGTCGCGTCGATCCGCCCGCTCACTGAAGCACGGCGTCGAGCGCCTCCATGCGCCGGCTCTGCCCGGTGGTGCCGACGAAGCCGGCGAAGCCGGGCGGCACACACATCCAGCCGAGCCAGCCGAGGGTCGCGACATGCGCCCGGGCGCACAGGCCGGCGTTGTAGGTGCCGATGCCCAGCGCCTCCATGCGGAGGCTCAGCCCGGTGGTGCCGACGGCGATGACCTGCGCGTTGCCGCCGCAGGCCCAGCCCTGCCAGCCGATGCCCTGAACATGCGCGATCGCGCAGACGCCGCCGACGCCGTAGGTGACGACAGCGAGTGCCTCCATGCGGCGAGACTGGCCGGTGGTGCCGACCGAGTCGACCCTGCCGGTCGGCTGACACCGCCAGCCTTGCCAGCCGATGCCCTGGAGGTGAGCGTTCAAGCAGATCGTGCCGATCGCGCCGGCTCGCCGGGCGGTATCGGTCACCTCGGGCGGCTTGGGCAGATCGTCGACATAGGAGGACACCGTCACCTCGCCCGGCTTCGGCACCTCCACCTGGTCGGGGAGCGGCTCGGGGTTCTCGGGCGCGGGCCCCGGATCATCGGGATCGACCGTCGGGTCGTCGGTCGGCGCGGGGTCGGGCTTGCCGTCGGCCGCCTGCGCCGGCGCGACGGCGGCGGCGCCTGCAACGCACAGCAACACGGCCGCAAGACTCGCAAAGGACTTCGTCTTCACCATGGCTCCTCGTGTTCGGATGTTGAGTGGCCCCTCGATTACGCGGCGAGCGCCACGGCCTGGACACGACCCGCGCCGATTTCTCGAAGTCCCCGCTGCCGGCGTTGCCGACCTCGGCGTGCCAGCGCCGGTGCTGCGATGGCCCACACAGGACGATCGACAGGTCGATTTGCGCGACCACGCGGTTTCGCTTAGTCTGCGCGAGCAAATCAGGAGGACGGCGATGCTCGGATCGAGAATGGCCATCACGCTGGCTGCGCTGCTGGCAGTCGGTTCACTCGCAGTCACCGCCTGCAAAGACAAGGCCCGCCCGGCGGAGAGCACCGGCTCGCAGGCCCCACCCGCCCCGCAGGCCGGTGGGGTCCTCAAGCTGTGGCACTACGAGCCGCCCAACAGCGCCATGGGCATCGCCTGGAAGCAGGCGATCGCCGACTTCGAGAAGGCGCACCCCGGTGTCACGGTGAAGTTCGAGGAGAAGGGCTTCGAGCAGATCCAGCAGAACGCCGGGATGGTGCTCAACTCGGACGAGGCGCCCGACATCATGGAGTACAACAAGGGCAACGCCACGGCGGGCCTGCTGTCCAAGCAGGGCCTGTTGACCGACCTCACCGCCGAGGCGGCCAGGCGCGGCTGGGACAAGCGGTTGAGCCCGAGCCTGCAGACCACGGCGCGCTACGACGCGCGCGGCGTCATGGGCGGGGACAAGTGGTACGGCGTCCCCAACTACGGCGAGTTCGTGATGGTCTATTACAACAAGGACCTGTTCGACAAGCAGGGGGTGAAGGTCCCCGGCAGCCTCGCCGAGCTCGAGAGCGCGATGGCGAGCTTCGTCAAGGCGGGCGTGCCGCCGCTGTCGGTCGCCGGCGCCGAGTATCCGGCGCAGCAGATCTTCTACCTGCTCGCGCTGTCGAGGGCAGATCGCAAGTTCGTCACCGCCTACCAGGTCTACGACGGCAAGGTCGACTTCCACGGCCCCGAGCTGACGTTCGGCGCGACGGGCTTTGCCGACTGGGTCACCAAGGGCTTCATCCCGAAGGACTCCGCGGGGATTCGCGCCGAGGACATGGGGGTGGCGTTCGCGCAGGGCAAGTTCCCGATGATGATCTCGGGGAGCTGGTGGTACGGCCGGTTCGCCGATCAGATCAAGACGTTCCAGTGGGGCACGTTCTTGTTCCCCGGCAACAAGCTGCACCCGGGCTCGAGCGGCAACCTCTGGGTCGTCCCGACGAAGTCGAAGAACAAGTCGCTGGCGTACGACTTCATCGACCAGACGCTCAAGCCGGAGATCCAGGAGCTCCTCGGCAACTCCGGCGGCGTCCCGGTGGCCGCCGATCCGGCGAGCATCAAGGATCCGAAGAACCGCGAGCTGATCGCGAACTTCAACGCCGTGTCGGCGCAGGACGGGCTCGCGTTCTATCCTGACTGGCCGGCGCCCGGCTACTACGACGTCCTGGTCGCCGGCATGCAGGAGCTGATCAACGGCTCGAAGAAGCCGTCGCAGGTGCTCGACGATATCGCTCGGCCCTACCAGGATGCCGCGGCCAACCTGGGCAAGTGAATGGCGCGAGGGCTCGGTCGATCGGGGTACCTGGTCTTCCTGATCCCGGGCCTCGTCCTGTCGATCGCCGTCGTGGTCGTGCCGCTGGCGATGACGATCGGGGTGAGCTTCACGCGCTGGCAGGGCGTGGGGATGCCGTCGTGGATCGGCCTCTCCAACTACATCCGGCTCGCGCACGACCCGAGCTTCTGGGCGTCGTTCCGGCACATCGCGCTGCTCATCGTCGCGATGGCGATCATCCCGACGCTCGTCGGGCTGGTGCTCGCGACCGTCCTGTTCGAATACGTGGCGGTGGCGTTCAGCAGCCGCACCGCCAGCGTGTTCCGCTCCGGCTTCTACCTGCCGCAGGTCCTGCCGGTCGCGATCGCCGGCATCGTCTGGGGGTGGATCCTCCACCCTAGCTACGGCGCGCTGAACTCGCTCCTGCAGGCCGTCGGCCTGCCGTCGCTCACCCGCAACTGGCTGGGCAATCCGCGCTACGCACTGTACAGCGTCATGGCGGTCCTGGTCTGGGTGCAGATCGGGTATCCGGTCGTGGTGTTCATGGCCGGCCTCCAGCGCATCGACCCGGAGCTGTACGAGGCGGCCGAGGTCGACGGTGCCACGTGGCGGCAGCGGTTCACCCACATCACCGTCCACCTGCTCAAGCCGGAGATCTACGTCGTGCTGGTCACGACCACGATCGCCGCGCTCAAGATCTTCGGCCAGATCTTCGTCTTGACCCGCGGCGGTCCGGGGGACGCCACCCTGGTGCCCTCGTACTTCGCCTACAAGAACTTCTTCGAGAAGGCCGACGTCGGTTATGGCTCGGCGATTTCGACCGTGCTCACCATCATCATCCTGGGCCTGAGCTTCGTGTTCCTGCGCGTCCAGGCCCGCGGCGAGCGTTCGAATGGCTGACCCGGTGTCCGGTCGCGCGGTCGGTCGCGCCTCGGGTCGCGCCTCCGGCGGGGGCCATCACCGGCGCGGGTGGGCGCGCCACGCCGTCCTGATCGGGCTCGCGATCGTCTTGCTCCTGACCATCGCCCCGTTCCTGGTCGTGGCGCTGAACGCCGTGAAGACGCCGGCGGACTACGCGACGCGCGGTCCGATCGCGCTCCCGCGGTCGCTGAACCTCGCCGGCGTCGTCGAGTTCTGGCACCGGGTCGACTTCACCCGCAAGCTGGTCAACAGCCTCGTCGTCAGCAGCGCGGTCGCCGTGCTCGGCGTCGCGGTGTCGGTGATGAACGCGTACGCGCTCGGGATCGGCAAGGTGCGCGGCCGGATCTGGTTTCTGTTCTTCTTCCTGGCCGCCAACCTGCTCCCGCAGGAGGCGCTGGTCTATCCGCTGTATTACCTGTCCAAGTCGCTCCACCTCTACGACTCGCTCGCGGTCGTGATCATCATCTTCACCGTGATCCAGAGCGCGTTCGGCACCTACCTCCTGTCGTCGGTCTACGACCACTTTCCCAGGGACCTGCTCGACGCGGCCGCGATCGACGGCGCCGGAAAGTGGCAGACGCTGGTGCGGATCGTCGTGCCGGTGAGCTGGCAAACGGTGTCGGTCCTGTTCGCGTTCTTCTTCATCTGGACCTGGAACGAGTTCTTCCTGCCGCTGGTGTTCCTGATCTCGAACGACCACCAGACCGTGCCGGTCGCGCTCGGCGTGCTGCAGGGCCAGCGATTCATGGACGCGACCACCACCAGCGCGTCGGCGCTGATCGGCATCCTCCCCGCGGTGGCGTTCTTCCTCCTGTTCCAGCGCACGCTGATCCGGGGAGTCACCGCGGGCGCGATCAAGGGCTAGGAGACGATGAAGTTCACCAAGGGCTACTGGCAGAAGCGCGAGGGAGTGCGGGCGTTGCATCCGGTCGAGCTCCACAGCGCCACGGCGGGTCGCGACGTGCTCACGGTTCACGCATCGACCCGCGCGCTGGCGGGGCGGAGCGACACCCTCGACACGCCGCTCATCACGGTCACCTGCTCGTCGCCGATGGCCGACGTCATCCGGGTCGAGGTCAGTCACTTCCGCGGCGCTGTGCCCAGGCGTCCGGACTTCGGCCTCGCCACCGAGCCGGTGGCGGTCGAGATCACGACCGAGCCCGAGGTCGCGCTGACCGCCGGCGCGCTGTCGGCCCGATTCCTGCGCGGCGGCTGGGGGCTCGAGTTCGTCGCCGGCGGCCGGGTCTTGACCGGGAGCGGTCGCGCCGGCATGGGCGCGATCGAGGTCGCCGGCAGCGGGCCGTACGTGCACGAGCAACTCGGGCTCGGCGTCGGCGAGAGCGTCTACGGCCTGGGCGAGCGCTTCGGCCCGCTGGTCAAGAACGGCCAGGCGATCGACGTCTGGAACGAGGACGGCGGCACGTGCAGCGATCTGGCCTACAAGAACGTCCCGTTCTACCTGACCGATCGCGGCTATGGCGTGCTGGTCAACCATCCCGGTCGGGTGTCGTTCGAGGTCGGCTCCGAGATGGTGTCGCGGGTGCAGTTCAGCGTGGCGGGCCAGTCGCTCGAGTACCTCGTGATCTACGGGCCGACGCCGGCGGACATCCTCCGCAAGTACACCGCGCTGACCGGCCGCCCCGCGCTGCCGCCGGCGTGGTCGTTCGGGCTGTGGCTCACCACGTCGTTCACGACCTCGTACGATGAGGCGACGGTGACGAGCTTCCTCGACGGGATGACCGCGCGCGGCCTGCCGCTGTCGGTGTTCCACTTCGACACGTTCTGGATGCGCGAGTTCCACTGGTGCGACTTCGAGTGGGACCGGCGGGCGTTCCCCGATCCGCAGGGCATGCTCGCGCGGCTCGCGGGCCGCGGCCTGCGCACCTGCGTGTGGATCAACCCGTACATCGCGCAGCAGTCGGCGCTGTTCGCCGAGGGCATGGCCCGCGGGTATCTGCTGTGCAAGCCCGACGGCGATGTCTGGCAGACCGACCTGTGGCAGGCCGGGATGGCGCTCGTGGACTTCACCAACCCGGCGGCGCGGGCATGGTTCGCCGGCAAGCTGCGCGCGTTGCTCGACATGGGCGTGTCGTGCTTCAAGTCGGACTTCGGCGAGCGCATCCCGACCGATGTCGTGTACTTCGACGGCTCGGACCCCGAGCGGATGCACAACTTCTACACCCAGATCTACAACCAGACCGTGTTCGAGCTCCTGCTCGAGCACCGCGGCGCGGGCGAGGCGGTCGTGTTCGCCCGGTCGGCGACCGTGGGCGGCCAGCGGTTCCCGGTGCACTGGGGCGGCGACTCCACGACCACGTTCGAGTCGATGGCCGAGACCCTGCGCGGCGGCCTGTCGCTGGCGATGTGCGGGTTCGGGTTCTGGAGCCACGACATCGGCGGCTTCGAGGGCACGCCGGATCCGGCGGTGTTCAAGCGCTGGATCGCGTTTGGCCTGCTGTCATCGCACAGCCGGCTGCACGGCAACCAGTCGTACCGGGTGCCGTGGCTGTTCGACGAGGAGGCGGTCGACGTCCTGCGCCGGTTCGTCACGCTCAAGCACCGCCTGATGCCGTACCTGTACGGCGCGGCCGTGACCGCCCACCAGGACGGCCTCCCGGTGATGCGGCCGATGGCGCTGGCGTTCCCCGACGATCCGGCGTGCGCGCACCTCGAGCGCCAGTACATGCTGGGCGGTGATGTGCTCGTCGCGCCCGTGTTCTCGGCTGCCGGCGATGTCTCGTACTACGTGCCGGCCGGGCGGTGGACGGATCTCCTGCGCGGCACGGTGGTGGAGGGCCCGCGGTGGGTGCGAGAGCAGCACGGGTTCGACACCGTGCCGGTGCTGGCTCGCCCGGGAGCGGTGATCGCGATCGGCGGGCGCGACGACCGGCCGGACTACGACTACGCGGACGGCGTGACGCTCCGCGTCTACCAGCTGTGCGAAGGCGCGCAGGTCACGGTCTGGGTCCCGACGATGACGGGCAGCGACGGCGCAAGCTTCGCGATCTCGCGCGCCGGCCGCGAGATCCGGGTCGAACGTAGTGCGGCATCGGCCTCCTGGTGCGTGCTGCTGGTAGGGCAGAACACGATTTCCGCGAGTGGTGGAGTCGTGACATCGACTCCGGATGGCGCGCGGCTCGACGTCGCCGCCGGGATCACCTCCGTTGCGATCGTGCTGGCGGACGAATATCGCCAGTACACACCAACTCTGGTTAATTCGTAGGCGCACGTGCGCCCGACCGAGAAACGTAATGTCGGTTTCCGGATGACTCGGCATAGTGCCGTGGACGGAGTTCTCATGACAATCGGGCTCGACGAACCAGATCGGCCCGATTATCGTGCATTCGCCTCGCGACATATTCATTGGAGGCGGGAGAGAAGTCATGAGATCTCGGCCCGGGTTTCGCCCGATCGTCTTCTTGATTGCTGTGAGTCTCGCGGCGTCGCTCCACGGCGTGGAGCGACTCCACGCGGAGCGCACGACTGCCACCGCGGCCAAGGCGCCGCCATTCCAGAACCCGCAGCTGCCGATGCGCGTGCGGATCGACGACCTGCTCGGCCGGCTGACCCTGGCGGAGAAGCTCTCGCTGCTGCACCAGTTCCAGCCGGCGATCCCGCGGCTCGGGATGCCGCCGTTCAAGACCGGCACCGAGGCGCTCCATGGCGTGGCGTGGACCACGGATCGCGACAACAACGGCGCCGTGGTGACCGCCAACGGCACCGTGTTCCCGCAGGCGATCGGCCTGGCCTCGACCTGGGATCCGGCGCTGATCCGACGCGTCGGCGCCGCCACCGGTGACGAGGCACGCGGCTTCAACGTCCTCGCACCACGGGTATGGGGCGTCCAGCTCTGGGCGCCGGTCGTCAACCTGCTGCGCGATCCGCGCTGGGGACGCAACGAGGAAGGTTACTCCGAGGACGCGCGCCTGACCGGCATGATCGCGACCGCGTACGGCCAGGGCCTCGAGGGCGATGATCCGGTCTATCTCAAGACCGCGCCGGTCCTCAAGCACTACCTCGCCAACAACAACGAGGTCCGCCGCGACACGACCTCGTCGAACCTGCGGCCCCGGGTCAAGAAGGAGTACGACGAGCTCGCGTTCAAGCTGCCGATCGCTGCCGATGCCGTGACCGGCGTCATGGCCTCGTACAACCTGGTCAACGGCCGTCCCAACACGGTCAATCCCGAGCTCAACGACGTCGTGCGGTCGTGGACCAGGCGCAAGCTCTACAACGTGTCCGACGCGTTCGCGCCGTACAACCTGACCGGCTCGGAGCAGTACTACGCGACCAATGCCGAGGGCTTCGCGGCCGCGCTCACCGCCGGGCTCGACAGCTTCACCGTCGACAACCAGGTCAGCGATCCGACGATCGCGAACCTCCAGGCCGCGCTCGACCAGCGCCTGCTCGCCGAGTCCGACATCGACAAGGCGGTCCGCCACGTGCTCTCGATCCGGTTCCGCCTGGGAGACTTCGATCCCGACGGCGGGCCGTTCGCGCGCATCACGCCGGCGGTGATCAACACCCCCGCGCACAAGCAGCTCGCGCGGCAGACCGCCGCCGAGGCGATCGTGCTGCTCAAGAACGCCGGCCGGACCCTGCCGCTCGACGCCCGGGCGACCAAGAAGGTCGCCGTGATCGGGCCGCTCGCCGACACGCTGTACACCGACTGGTACTCGGGCGCGCTGTCGTACCGCGTCACGCCGGTCGCCGGGATCCGTGAACGGCTGGGGAGCGGCGCGACGGTGGTCGCCACCGAGGCCGTGGATCGCATCGCGCTCCAGGACGTCGCCACCGGCAAGTACATCACCGCCGGCGCGAGCGCCGAAGGCGACGTCCTCCGGGTCAGCGCGACCAGCGCCGGTCCGACCGAGCAGTTCGACGTGTTCGACTGGGGCCGCGGCATCGTGACCCTGCGCAGCGCCGCGAACAACAAGTACGTCGACCGCTTCAACTTCGGCCCCAACTTCGCGAACAGCGCAGCGCAGCCGCACGACTGGTTCGTCCAGCAGCAGTTCGTGCTCGAGGCCCAGCCCGACGGCACGGTGGCGATCCGCTACGCGGGCTACGAGAAGGCGTTCGACTGGTCCGGTCCGGAGGTCTACCTGGCCGTGGCGGGCGATGGCACGCTCGCGCTGACCGCCACCACCGTCGCCGGCGCGTCGCGGTTCCGGCGGCAGGTCATCCAGAGCGGGACCGACGCGGCCATCGCCGCGGCCAGAGCCGCCGACACCGCCGTCGTCGTGGTCGGCAGCATGCCGTTCATCAACGGTCGCGAGGACCACGACCGGCTCACGATGGATCTCGCCGAGAGCCAGGCGGCGCTGGTCAAGGCGGTTCGCGCCGCCAACCCGCACACCGTCCTCGTGCTCGAGATGAGCTATCCGATGACGATCACCTGGGAGCAGGACAACGTCCCGGCGATCCTGTGGACCAGCCACGGCGGCCAGGAGACCGGCCACGCGCTCGCCGACGTGCTGTTCGGGGACGTCAACCCGGCCGGGCGCCTGACCCAGACCTGGTATCGCCAGGCGAGCGATCTGCCGGATATCCTCGAGTACGACATCATCAAGGCCAAGCGGACGTACCAGTACTTCGAGGGTCAGCCGCTCTACGCATTCGGCCACGGCCTGTCGTACGCGAGCTTCAAGTACCGCGATCTGCGGGTCAGCGAGCGCGCGCTCGGCGAGCGTGACGATCTCACTGTCCAGGTCGACGTCACCAACACGTCGGACCGCGCCGGCGACGAGGTCGTCCAGCTCTATACCCGTCAGCAGCAGTCGCGCGACGTCCTGCCGAACCGGCAGCTGCGCGCGTTCCAGCGCGTGCACCTGGGCCGCGGACAGACCAGGACCGTCCGCCTGACCGTCCCGGTCTCGGACCTCGCCCACTGGGACGTGACCCGCGGCCGCTGGGTGGTCGAGACCAGCAAGCATGACGTGATGGTCGGCGCGTCGTCGGCCGACATCCGGCAGCGTGGCACGGTCAGCGTGCGCGGCGAGGACATCCCGGCGCGCAAGCTCAGCCGCGAGACCCGCGCGATCGACTTCGACGATCACCTCGGCATCGAGCTGGTCGACGAGACCAAGGAGTTCGGCGAGGCGATCGCCGCGACCGCCGGCGACTGGCTCAAGTTCGGCGACGCCGACCTGGGCCGGCGTGCCCGGAGCTTCTCCGCCGAGGTCGCGAGCGTGGCCGGCGGCGGCTCGATCGAGGTCCGTCTCGACGGCCCGGCGGGCCGCCTGCTCGGCACCGCGCAGGTTCCCGCCACGGGCGCCGTGTACACCTACACCACGGTGACCGCGCCGCTCGCCGAGGGTGGCGGCCGTCACGACGTGTTCCTCGTGTTCCGCGGATCGCTCCGGGTCTCGACGTTCGCGATCGAGTGATCCACGGGACGAGTCCGGCGCGCCGACCCCCGGACATGAATCGGCGAGGAGACCCATGACCGCTCCAGCCTCGGCAACCCGGTCGTGACCCGACGAGGTCGCACGAGCGGCGTTGCGCCCGCGCTGCAATCATCCTCGAACGAGTCCGACCACGGTAGCCGGGACGGCGCGCGCTGTCACCGCCGGGTGCCGAAGCAATGACAGCCCGATGACAGCCTCGCCGGTTCGCGGCACAGTCGGGGGATGAGCCGGCGCCGCGCCCTGCGTCACGAGGATGCCGTCCTCGCGCTGGTGCTGCTGGCCATCGCGATCCCGGCGGCGGTCGCGCTGCCGCTGCTGTGGCTCGGCGAGCTCGATCTGAAGTCGCGGGTCACGCTGACCCTGGCGATCGTGGCCGGCAGCGGCGGCCTGGCGCTCGCGGCGCGCGCGCGGGTGATGCGGCCGCTGCAGACGCTGGCCAACCTGACCGCGTCGCTGCGCGAGCGCGACTACGCGGTGCGCGGCCGCCATACCCGCCGCGACGACGCGCTCGGCCTCGCGATGGCCGAGCTCGGTCAGCTCGCCGAGCAGCTCCGCGCCGAGCGCTGGCGCGACGAGGAGGGCGCGGCCGGGCTCGCCCGCGTGGTCGAGGGCCTCGACGCAGCGGTGATCGCGGTCGACGCCGGCGGCGTGGTCCGGCTCGCCAACCGCACCGCCGAGCGCCTGGTCGGCCGGCCGCTCGAGGGCGAGGCCGTCGCCGCGCTCGGGCTCGCCGAGCTGACCGCGATCGATGCGCCGCGCACGATCGAGCTCGCGCTGCCCGGCGGCCGCGGCACCTGGGAGGTCCGGCCGAGCGAGGTCCGGCTGTCGGGCATGCCGCACCGGCTGATCGTGATGACGGATGTCCTGCACGCGCTGCGCGCCGAGGAGCGCCAGGCGTGGCAGCGCCTGGTCCGCGTGCTCGGCCACGAGATCAACAACTCGCTCGGGCCGATCTCGTCGATCGCCGAGACCCTGCGCAGCGGCCTGATCCAGGCCGAGCGCCGGCCCGACCTGGAGGACGACCTGGTGCGCGGCCTCGAGGTCATCGGCCGCCGCGCCGCCGCGCTCGCGCGGTTCATGCAGTCGTACGCGCGGCTGGTCCGGCTGCCGCCGCCGCGCACCGGCCGGGTCGACGTCGCGGCGTGGGTCCGGCGCACCGTGGATCTCGAGACCCGCGCCCAGATCGAGGTCGCCGGCGGCCCACCGCTGGTCGTCCCCGGCGATCCCGATCAGCTCGATCAGCTGCTGATCAACCTGGTCAGCAATGCCGTCGAGGCCTCGGCCGAGACCGGCGGCGGCGTCCGCATCGCGTGGGTGGCCTCGGCCGGGACGGTCGCGATCGTCGTCGAGGACGGCGGCCACGGCGTCGCGGACACGGCCAACCTGTTCGTCCCGTTCTTCACCACCAAGCCGACCGGCTCGGGCATCGGCCTGGTCCTGGCGCGCCAGATCGCCGAGGCCCACGGCGGCTCGCTGGTGGTCCGCAACCGCAAGGCCGGGCGCGGCGCCGAGGCGGTGATCACCCTGCCCACCACCGCCGCGCTCGAGCGCGTAGGCTGATCGCGTCCGCCATGACCGACTTCCAGCTCGCCGCGATCGTCCTGTCGCTGACCGCCGCGCTGGCGTACGTCAACGCGCGGCTGCTGCGGCTGCCCGCCACGGTCGGGCTGATGGCGATCGCGCTGATCGGCTCGCTGTCCTTGCTCGCGCTCGACGGGATCGGCGTCGAGCTCGGGGCCGTCCGGAGCCTGGTCGCCGAGCTCGACTTCAGCGACACGCTGCTGCACGGCATGCTCGGCTTGCTGCTGTTCGCCGGCGCGCTGCACATCGACGTCGCGAGCCTGGGCGCCGACAAGCTCGCGGTCACCGCGCTGGCGCTCGGCGGTACCGTGCTGTCGACGCTGCTGATCGGCGGCGCGATCGCGCTCGCGCTGCACGCGATCGGTGTGCCGATCGCCCCGATCGACGCGTTCCTGTTCGGCGCGCTGATCTCGCCGACCGATCCGATCGCCGTGCTCGGCGTGCTCAAGTCGGTGTCCGCGCCGCGCCGGCTCGAGACCCGGATCGCCGGCGAGTCGCTGTTCAACGACGGGATCGGCGTGGTCGTGTTCACGACCGTGCTCGCGATCGCGGGCGGCCACGAGGTCACCGCCGGCGGCATCGCCCTGCTGTTCGTGCGCGAGGCGCTCGGCGGCGCCGCGTTCGGCCTGGTCACCGGCCAGGTCGCGTCGCAGCTGCTCCGCACCATCGACGACTACTCGGTCGAGGTCCTGATCACGCTGGCGCTGGTGATCGGCGGGTACGCCGCCGCCGAGGCGCTGCACGTCTCCGCGCCGCTCGCCGCGATCGTCGCCGGCCTCGTCGTCGGGCACCGCGGCCCCAAGGTCATGTCGGACCTGACCCGGCGCTACGTCGACGCGTTCTGGAAGCTGGTCGACGAGGTGCTCAACGCGGTGCTGTTCATGTTGATCGGCGTCACGGTCCTGGTGCTGCCGTTCCACCGCGGCATGCTCGCCGCCGCGCTGCTCGCGATCCCGATCGTGCTCGCCGCGCGCTGGATCTCGGTCGCGGTGCCGGTGACCGCGCTCGACCGGTTCCGCAACGCGATCCCGCACTCGATCGCGATCCTGACCTGGGGCGGGCTGCGCGGCGGGCTGTCGATCGCGATGGCGCTGTCGCTGCCGCCGTCCGCCGGCCGCGACGTGATCCTCGGCATGACCTACGCCGTGGTCGCGTGCTCGATCCTGGTCCAGGGCACGACGTTCGGCCGCCTGGTGCGCCGCCTGACGCGGTGACGCTACAGGCTATCTACAGGCTATCGATCCACATCGCGACCTTGGCCTGATCGGCGGTCGACAGGTACGGCATCGCCGAGTGCGTGCCTCCCGTCAGGCTGCCCTTGGTCACCAGGATGTTGGTGCTGCCCGGCTTCATCTTGTACCGGGCGTCGAGCTTGCTGTAGTCGGACAGGTTCGGCACCTGCGTGCCGGCGTGACAGCCGACCACCGCGCACCGGCC
This sequence comes from Kofleriaceae bacterium, assembly GCA_036403075.1. Classification (GTDB taxonomy): domain Bacteria; phylum Myxococcota_A; class Polyangia; order Haliangiales; family Haliangiaceae; genus JABFXX01. The sequence continues at coordinate 39,818 of DASWRS010000158.1, read as the reverse complement.
GACCAGCGGCTTGACGATCATGTTGAACGACTGGGCGGCGTCGGTGCCGCCATCGACGCCGGTGCCGCCGATCGGGACTTCACCGACCGAGCAGGCGCCGAGGCCGGAGAGGACGGCGGGGACGAGAACGAGGACCAGCGCAGCGACACAGGATCGTGGAGCGACCATCGTTGTCGATCAGCCATGCAAGACTCGACACCAGCCCCCGACCGGTGCCGCGCCGAACGATTCCGCGGAATTGCGCGTCGCAGGTGGCGAGCGGACTCCCCGGATCGAGGTCGGAAGACCAAGGGGTGGCCAAGGTCGGGTCCATGCCGGTGTACGCTCCCGGCGTGAGCGACAAGCCGCCTCAGACGTACATCCTGCACACCGTCGTGCTGTTCCTCGTGCTGGGCACCCTGCTGGTGCTGTTCCTCCGTCACCAGTGGGGCTGAGCCCGGCGCCGCGCCGATCGGCGCACCGATCCGCGTTCAGGCGTGATCCTCGACCCACTTGCGGGCCGCGGTGAGCGCCGCCGGCACCTGCGACGTATCCTTGCCGCCGCCCTGCGCCATGTCGGGCCGGCCGCCGGCGCGGCCGCCGAGCACCGCGGCGATCTCGCCGAGCAGCTTGCCGGCGGAGACCTTGCCGACCAGGTCCTTGGTCACCATCGCGACCAGCTTGACCTCGGCGCCGCCGGTGCCGGCGAGCACGATCACGCCCGAGCCGAGCTTGTCGCGCAGCTGGTCCCCGGTGTCGCGCAGCACCTTGGCGTCGTCGACCTCCACCGACGCGGCGAGCACCTTGATGCCCTTGATCGTGACGACCTCGGCCAGGAGGTCGCGCGCGCCGCCGCCCGAGGCCAGCCGCTGCTTGAGCTTGTCGAGCTCGCGATCGAGCGCCTTCTGGTCCGCGAGCAGCTTGTCGACCCGCTGGGCGACCTCGAACGGCGCGGCCTTGAGCCGCTCGCCGGTCCGCGCCAGCTCGTCCTCGAGCCGCCGCAGGTAGTCGAGCGCCCCCGCGCCCGTCACCGCCTCGATCCGGCGCACGCCCTGGGCGACGCCGGCCTCGCCGACGATCTTGAACAGCCCGATGTCGCCGGCGCGGCGCACGTGGGTGCCGCCGCAGAACTCGATCGACTCGCCGCCGATCGACACCACGCGGACCCGCTCGCCGTACTTCTCCCCGAACATCGCGACCGCGCCGCGCTGCTTGGCCTCGGCGAGCGGCAGGACCTCGACCACCGAGTCGATGTTGCGCCGGATCTCGGCGTTGACCAGGTCCTCGACCCGGCGCTTCTGGTCCTCGGTCATCGGCGCGAAGTGCGCGAAGTCGAAGCGCAGCCGGTCGGGCGCGACCAGCGAGCCCTTCTGCGCCACGTGATCGCCGAGCACGCGCTTGAGCGCGTGGTGCAAGAGGTGGGTCGCCGAGTGGTTGGCGCGGATCTGGTCGCGGCGGTCGTCGTCGACCAGGAACCGGACCGGATCCCCGACGGCGATCGTCCCCCGGGTGACCTCGCCGATCAGCACGTGGACGTCGCCGGTCGGCTTCTTGGTGTCGTCGATCCGGACCACCCCGGAGCCCGCGCCGGTGTGGTCGCGGAGTCCCTCGACCACGCCGGTGTCGCCGATCTGCCCGCCGCTCTCGCCGTAGAACGGCGTCTGGTCGAACACCAGCCGGACCCGCGCGCCGGCCGAGGCCTGCTGGGCGCGCGTGCCGTCGACCAGGATCGCCTTGACCACGCCCTCGCCGCGGGTGCCGCGGCCGTCGTAGCCGGTGAACCGGGTCGCGCCGACCTCGCCGGCCAGGGCCTTGAGATCGCCCGCGACCGCCTCCTGGTCCGAGCCGGCGAACCGGCTGCGGTTGCGCGCCTTCTCCATCTCGTCCTCGAACCCGAGCTTGTCGACGCCGAAGCCGCGCTCGCCGGCGATGATCTCGGTGAGATCGTCGGGGAAGCCGAAGGTGTCGTACAGCGTGAACACCGCGCGCCCGGGGACCTCGGTGGCCCCGGCCTTGCGCATCGCCGCGAACTCGTCCTCGAGCAGCTTGACGCCCTGATCGAGCGTCGCGCGGAACCGCTTCTCCTCGGCGAGCGCGACGTTGGCGATCGTCGTCTGGTGCTGCGCCAGCTCGGGGTACTGCGCGCCCATCTCGGCGACGACCTGGAGGCAGACCTCGTGCATGAACGGCTGCTCGAGGCCGAGCAGCTTGCCGTGGCGCACCGCGCGCCGGAAGATCCGGCGCAGCACGTACTCGCGGCCGGTGTTGTCGGGGAACACGCCATCGGCGATCAGGAACGCCGTGCAGCGCGCGTGGTCGGCGATCACGCGCAGCGAGGTGTCGGATTCGGCCGCCTTGCCGTAGCGCGTGCCAGCGAGCTCGGCGGCGCGCGCCAGGATGCCGGTGAACAGGTCGGTGTCGTAGTTCGACCGCACGCCCTGCAGCACGCTGGTCACGCGCTCGAGGCCGGCGCCGGTGTCGATCGACGGCGCGGGCAGCGGGAACAGCTCGCCGCCCGGCGTGCGGCGCTCGAACTGCATGAACACCAGGTTCCAGATCTCGAGCCAGCCGGCCCAGCTCGCCGGATCCGTCGTCGGCCAGCGCGCCGGCGCGCCCTCCATGAAGTAGTGGATCTCGGAGCACGGCCCCATCGGGCCGGTGTCGCCCATCGCCCAGAAGTTGTCCTTCTTGCCCAGGCCGATCACGCGATCGTCGCCCAGGCCGGTGACCTTCTTCCAGATCGCACGGGCCTCGTCATCGGGCCCCAGGCCGTCGTCCTTGTCGCCGCCGAACACCGTCACGCACAGCCGCGACGGATCGATGCGGTACACGCCGGTCAGGAGCTCCCACGCCCAGGCGATCGCGTCGGGCTTGAAGTAATCGCCGAACGAGAAGTTGCCGAGCATCTCGAAGAACGTGTGGTGGCGCGGCGTCTTGCCGACCTCGTCGAGATCGTTGTGCTTGCCGCCGGCGCGCACGCACTTCTGCGAGGTCGTCGCACGCTTGTAGTCCCGGGCCTCGGCGCCGGTGAACACGTCCTTGAACTGCACCATGCCGGCGTTGGTGAACAGCAGCGTCGGATCGTTGGCCGGCACGAGCGAGCTCGAGGCGACCACGCTGTGGCCCTTGCTGCGAAAGAACTCGAGGAACGCGGTGCGGACGTCGGCGGCTTTCATGGCCGGCGAAAACTAGCACGCAGGCGCCGCCGTGGCGCCGCGCCGGGCCGGGCCACGAGCTAGTACAGGTAGCCGACGGTGGCCGTGCCGCCGAAGTAGGTGTCGCGGGCGCCGAACACGTCCTGGCTCATCGGCATGCCGTCGCGCCGGTTGGTCTGCTCCCCCGTGCCGTTGAACGTGAACCCGATGGTCTCGATCCGCAGCGCGGCGCGGGCGAAGATCCGGGGCGTGATCTGGTAGTCGGCGCCGGCCGAGCCCTCGAACCCGAGCACGCTGGCGGCGCCGTACTTGTCCGGATCGCCGATCTGGCCGGTGCCGAGGATCGCCAGCAGCTTGGCATCGGCCCCGAGCGTCAGCTTGGCTGACAGCGGGAACCGGATCCCGGCGCCGGGTGCGAGGATCGAGTACTTGACGTCGGGGATGTCGACCTCCCCCAGGATGTTGAACGACTGGCGCACGAAGCCGAGCGTGCCCAGCACGACGGGCGGCGTCGCGCCGTGACCGAGCGTGTGGCGGACCACCGCGTGGAGCGCGAACCGCTGCTCGATCGTCGAGTAGACCTTCTTGGTCATCGGGTCCTGCGAGCTCAGCTTGAGCACCCGGTCGTAGATCAGCTCGATCCCGAGGTTCTTGAGCTGGTCGCCGCGGGTGTGGCCGAGCGCGAGCGGGTAGACCGTCGCGTCGATCACCGCGCCGGCGACCGGGATGCCCTTGTAGCCCGGGGGCGTCGCGCGCAGCGCCTGGGTGACCGCGAAGCTCATCCGCCGCATGGTCACCGACAGGCCCACGACCGCGTCGACCGCCCGCTCGCCGGGCGACAGTGCGGCCGCCGCCTCGAGCGGCGGGTCGGTGTCGGCCTCGGCGTCGGCCTCGGCCGGGTTGCCATCGTCGGGGTCGGCGACCTTCCGGGCCGTCGCCTTGTCGTCGGCGTCACCGCCGGCCCGGGTCGCGCGGGTCACCTTGCGAGGCTCGTCGTCGCCGCCGGTCGGTTTCGCCGGCTTGCTCGCCACGGCCTTGTCGTCGTCGCCCAGCTTCTTCACCGGCTTCGCCGCGGCCTTGTCATCGTCGCCGCCCGGCTTCTTCGCCGGCTTTCCCGCCGCGGCCTTGTCATCGTCGCTGCCCGGCTTCTTCGCCTTGCGGTCGACCTTGTCGCCGCCGCGCTCGTCGTCGGCTCGCCGCGAGAACCCCGGCTTCGTGGGCCTGTCGTCCTCGTCGGCGGCCGCCGCGACCGGCTTCTTGCCCTTCTTCGTGGGCCTCTCGTCCTCGTCGTCGGCCGCCGCGACCGGCTTCTTGCCCTTCTTCGCGGGCCTGTCGTCCTCGTCGTCGTCGCCGGCGCTCGCCTTGCGGGCGGTCTTGACCGGCGATTCGTCCTCGTCGTCGCCGCCGGCATGGTTGGACTCCACGTTGTCGATCGCGCCGATCAGCTCGTCCTTGAGGTCCTTCTGCGCTCGGCCGTCGATCCGCGGGCCTTCGGCCTTGGTATCGATCGTGTCGCCGATCGTCGCGCCGGTCTTGCCCTCGTGCAGCTTGAGCCGGATGATGAACTCGTCGCGCCGCTTCTCGATCTTGCCCTCGACCACCGCGTCGACCTTGAGCTTGTGCGCGACCTTCTTGATGTCGCGGTCCGAGAGTGTGCCGGCGGCGAGCTGCTCGGCGGCGCCGTTCCACTTCTCGATCGGCACCACGGTGTGGGTCTTCTTGATCAGCCTGACCAGGTCATCGTGAAACTTCTCGCCCTTGGGGCCCTCGAACTCGAGGACCACCACGCGCTTGCGGCCGGCCGCGGCGACGCCGCCGGTCGCGAGCACGATCACCGCGCACACCGCCGCCGCGACGCCCAGCAGCCTACTTGTCGATCTCGAAGTCGTCATGACCGGGTGCTCCGGGGTTGGGGTCGGTGCTGCTCGGCGACCAGTTCTTCTGCGCGCTGCCCGAGACGCCCCGGAACAGCAGCGCGAAGTCCGACGGGCTGGTCGAGTGCTTGACCGCCTCCTCGTAGGTCACGAGCCGCTGCTTGACCAGGCTCGCCAGGCTCTGGTCGAACGTCATCATGCCGTAGGGGTGCAGTCCCTCCTGGATCGCGTTCTTGATCTCGCGGGTCCGGGTCGGCTCCTCGATCATCTCGCGGATCCGCTCGGTGTTCACCATGAGCTCGAGCGCCGGCACCATGCCCTTGCCGTCGGCGCGCGGCAGCAGGCGCTGCGAGATCACGCCGCGCAGCACGCTGGCGAGCGACAGCCGGGCCTGCTGCTGCTGGTGGGTCGGGAACATCGACACGATGCGGTTGACGGTCTCGGTGGCGTCGACGGTGTGCAAGGTCGAGAGCACCAGGTGCCCGGTCTCCGCGGCGGTGATCGCGATCTCGGCGGTCTCGTAGTCGCGCATCTCGCCGACCAGGATGACGTCGGGATCCTGGCGCAGCGCCGCGCGCAGCGCGCGCGAGTACGACATGGTATCGAACCCGATCTCGCGCTGGTTCAGCACCGAGCGCTTGTCGCGGAACGTGTACTCGATCGGATCCTCGACGGTGACGATGTGATAGGCCTGCTGGGTGTTGATGTAGTCGATCATCGCGGCGAGCGTGGTCGACTTGCCCGATCCGGTCGCCCCGGTGACCAGGACCACGCCGCGCGCGTTGCCGGTGAGATCGAGCACCGCCTGCGGCAGGTTGAGGCGGTCGAACGGCGGCACCTCGGGCGGGATCAGCCGCATCACCATGCCGACCGAGCCGCGCTGCTGGAACAGGTTGACGCGGTAGCGCACCCCATCGGGCGTGCCGTACGCCAGATCGATGTCGAGGTGCTGCTCGAAGTCTGCGCGCTGTCGGTCGTTCATCATGTGGACCGCGAACTGCGCGATCGCCTCGCGGGTCAACGCCGGCACGTCGCGGACAGTCCGCAGGTCGCCCTTGATCCGGAAGATCGGCGGCAACCCGGCCTTGAGGTGGACGTCACTCGCCCCGAGCTGCCGGGCCGCCGTCAGGACTCGGTCGAGGATCTGGCTCATGGCCCGTAGCCGGGTACGGTACCACAGGGGGGTGGATCAGAAGCGCGGCGTGATGCGGCGATGCCGGTCCAAAGTACGTTACGATCGTCACGGTCATGCGCTGCGCGAGCTGCGGCACGGATAACGCACCGGATTCCCGGTTCTGCGGCGGATGTGGCGCACGTCTCGCCGTGCCCGGTCCACGGGTCGCACCTACACAAAAGATCTCCGACGACGAGCGGTTTTCTCCGCGCCCGGCCGCACCGGCTGCGGCGCCTGTCACATCTCCCGTCACCGCCCCTGGTGTCGGCATCCCGCGCCCGATCTCCGCGACGCCGTACGTGCCGCAGCACGCGGGGGCCGCGCCGGCCGCACCGCCGCGATCGTTCAGCGCTCCGCCGGCGGTATCGGCGCACCCGATCAGCACACCGCCGGGCGCGTCGCCGCTGCGGTCCGGCAGCGGCGCGCCCGACGCGTTCCCCCGCACCGGCCCTGGCGCGCGCGATGTGCGGCCGTCGCGACCGCCGGTGGACGCGTCGCCGATCGACGACCCGTCGCTGTCGCTGCCGATGCCGGCGCGCCGGCCGTGGGCCCTGATCTTCCTCGTCCTGCTGATCGACCTCGGGCTCGCGGCCGCCGGCGCCTGGATGCTGTACCAGGGCCTCGGCGCCGGCGCCGCCGGCGCCAGCGCGGACTCCTCCCCGGCACACCCCCGATGACCGCCTCCGAAACCTCGAGCTCGTACCGGCCGCTGACCGCGTCCCACCTGGTCGGGATCGAGGTCCTGGTCCTCGACGGCGATCGCCGCGTCCACGCCGGCATCGAGCAGCTGCTCTCGGAGGCCCAGCTCCACGTCACCTGCGTCACCGAGGCCGAGCGCGCGCAGGCGCTGGTCGATCGCCAGTTCTTCTCGGTCGTGCTCGTCGACATCGATACCCCGGCGCCCGGCGCCGGCATCGCCACGATCCGCGCGATCAAGCTCAAGTCACCGACCTCGATGATCATCGCTTTGACCCCGCGGCGCTCGTTCGACGATGCGGTCGAGGCCGTGCGCGCCGGCGCGATCGACCTGGTCCTCAAGGCGCCCGAGTCGGTCGCCTACCTCAAGGAGCGCGTGATCGACGCCGCCGGCCGCTCGGTCGGCAAGCGCGAGGTCGACTCGGTGCTCGACGACGTCCGCGGCGTCCACGAGGAGTTCCTCCAGCGCTTCATGGAGGCCGAGCGCCGCGCGATCGACCTCGCCGACAAGATCGCCGGCCGCGACCGCGACCGCGCCGAGCAACTCGGCGAGCTGCGCGTGCTCGTGGTCGACGAGGTCGACGACCTCGTGACCGCGATGACCGACGCCGCGCCGCGCGGCTTCGCCTTCGTCCACGCGACGTCCGGCGGCGAGGGCCTCGATCGGATCAGCTCCGGCCCGTTCCACTACGCGATGATCGCCGAGGACGTCACCGACCTGCCGGCGCGCACCATCGCGCGCACGATCAGAAACCAGCACCCCGACACGGTCGTCCTCACCTTCCTGGGCCCCGCGGACAACGGCCGGGTCGAGCTGGTCGAGACCCACGGCTCGCGCCCGCTGCTCCAGCCGTTCACCGATCCCCAGCAGCTGCTCGCCCGGCTCGACGAGCTCGCCGAGGCCTGGCGGATCAAGGCGCGCGAGCGGCGCTACGCCCAGGCGTTCCGCGAGCGCCACTACGACTTCCTGCGCCGCTACGTCGAGCTCAAGACCAAGATCGATCGCGCGATGCACGACGGCCCGGGGTAGATCGCCTCAGTCCAGTGCCACCAGGTCCACCTGCGCCTGCGCGAGTCGGGTGGTCGCGGCGGTCAACGCGGCGCGCGCCTTGTCGACCTCGCCGGCGCTTGCCGACATGAACTCTCGAAGCTCGGCGATCTGACGCTCGAGCTGGCCCCGGATCTGGATCTGGCGCTGGCGGTACTTCGCCACCAGAACGCGCCGCTCGGCCGCGGGCACGTCCTTCCTGGGATCGAAGCGAAAGGCGCTGGCGACATCCTCCGCCCACGCAACGAACGCGGCCCGGCGCTTTTCGCCCACGCCGGGAACGCCATCGACGCCACGGGTCAGCACGTCGAGCGCCGTCTCGATCCCCTCGGAGAGCAGCGCGTTCTTGACGTTGCTGCCGATGCCCTTGATATCGGCTTCCGCGATGTACTCGTTGCGAAGGTAGTCGCGGCGTTGCGCGGCTTCCTTCGACTGCTCGAGCTTCGAGACGTCCGCATCGAACCGCGACCTCAATGTCGCGTATTCGATGCGAAACGCATCGACTCGCGATCGGGTCTCAGAATATGCGCGCGCGGGCCGCTCCGAAGACTTCAGCCAGGCAGCGGTCCACTGCTCGTGGGCGGCTTGCGCCTGGCTCACGGCGAGCCGCCGGCGCCGTCGCTCCTCGGCCAGCTCCGAGGTCCGCGCGAGAAACACCAGGTAGCCACCGGACGCGATCGCGCCGACGACGCCAACGATCGCGACCGGCAGTCCCGCCGCCATGAACACCAGCACGATCAGCCCCGTGAGCACGACCAGCGCAGACGCGGCCAGCGCTGCCTGCGCGATCCGCGACCGCTTCCGCTCCGTGAGCGTGGCCGATGAGGGGGGTACCGGCTGCACCGCGATCGGCGACGAGCCCTGCGGCACGGTCTTCTGCGGCCGCGGAATCCGTTCGAGCGGGGCCAGCACCGGCGCGAGGTCCGCGACGCTGCACAGAAACTCCAGGCCGCTCGTCGGCGAGACGAAGAACAGGACGGCCGGGGCACCATCCTCGAACCGGCACCACGGACATCCGGGTGCGTGGCGCACGTACTTGTGTGCGCGCTCCCGCGAACAGGCCACGAGCTGGCGCTCGAGGCTCGACAGTGCGGAGTGCCACTCGGCGGCCGACGGCCTGACGTTGTACCCGGGATCCTGAAACGCCTGGTCGAACAGTTTGGCGATCTCTGTAGTGGCGATATCCAGCGCCGGAGCGAGCGGTGGCGGCTCCATGCCCTTGCGGCCCTCGGCCCGGAGCGAGAACGGGAACCTACACTCCCGGATCGCGCGATCGAGCGACATGTCGTCGGGACCAGGATAGCGGCCGGCGAACGGGTGACGCCCCATGAACAACAGGTGAAAGATCAGGACGGCGAGGCCGAAGCGGTCGTGATTCTCGGTCCGATCCACGTCCCGGAACAGCACGCCTTGGAGTTCGGGCGGCGTGTACTCAGGCACGCCGACTTCACATCGAAACGTCCGGCCGCTCGACTGCACCTGGAACGAGTCGCAATCGATCAGCGCGACCAGCGCCTGGGGCGAAACCAGCACGTTGCCCGGATTGACGTCCCCCATCAGGTGGTTCATCGCGTGGACGGTCTCGAACGCGGCGGCACAGTTGGCAGCCGTGTGAACGAGAAACGCCCAGTCCGCGTCTGGAAATTCGCGCTGCCGGTGGCCGGGACCGTAGAGCTTGTGGACCTCCTTGTAACCCGCGACCTTCGGCATGACGAAGCCGCGGATCCGGCCGTGCGGGCGATCGTGCAGCGTGGTCACCGGCCAGGCGGCGATCCGCTGGAGCGCGGTGCTGCCGGCCGTGATCATCGATCTGAGCTTGTCGGCCTTGTCGGGGCTGCAGTCGCTCTCGTACAGCTTCGCGACGAAGGTCGGCTGCCCGATCACGTCGAACACGGCGCCCTCGCCGCCCCGGCGGATCAGCGGGCCGAGACCGAGCGATCTGCCGGCGTGATCAAACAGCTGCTGCGCCGCCATCGGAGCCACTCCATATCGCCAGGACGAGTGTCTTGTCGTCGTCGGTGCGCTCGTTGACGGCCGGAGAGTCGAGAAACCGCTCGAGATCAGCGGCCAGAAAATCCGGATCTTCGGCCGCGAGCAGCGCCTGGAACATCGGGGCGAAGAACGGCGCGTGGACCGACCGGTTCGCGTAGCTCAGAGCCAGGCGCTGGAGTCCGTCGGTGAGAACCGCGATCTCGGATATGCGGTCCGGCCCGCGGACGAACTCGAACGCCCTGTCGAACGCATCTGCGGTGATGAACGTCGTCTCGTTTGCGTACTCGCCGGAGACCGGCCAGGTGGCCACCTGGTAGTGTTGATCGGCGCCCACAACGATGGCGCCATCTCCGACCTGGGCGAACACGCTCGCGCGCGGTGAGACGATCGCCGTGAGCAGCGTGCACGCGAGCTCGCGTACGAGCAGCGTGCGTCGCGCAGCCTCCTCGAGGAGATCGTCTCGCACCTGCCGGTACCAGGCGAGCATTCGCGCCTGATCGACATCGGCCATGCGCAGACCCGCGGACAGACCGTCGCGGGCGCAGCGGCAGAACGCTTCACACGCCAGGGCGGCACCGACCGCGCCCTCGGAGGCGCTGCCGGCGCCGTCCGCGCACGCGATGACCAAGCATTCGTCGTCTCCGACAGACATCCGATGCACGAAGTAGCTGTCCTGACATCCAGCGCCGAGGCGGCGGTGAGAAGTCCCGACGACGCTGCGCGCGAGAACCCGCCACACGGCCGCGCCTCAGATGCTCGCCCAGCCGCCGGGCGCGACCGGATTGACCAGCGGGACGTCGTCCCCGGGCTTGGACCGCGACACCGCTTGCTGCGAGTTGGACAGCCACTGAAACAGATCTCGGAACCGCAGCCCCGTCATCTTCAGCGGCTCGCGGATCGAGATCTGCTTGAGCAGGTCGAAATTGGCACCTTCGATCCCCACCGAGAAGAACGCGAATGCCTTGGCCTTCTCGCCGTGCTTCACCTGCTCGGCCGCGCCTCGCCAGTCGTCGGTCGGGCCACCGTCGGTGATGAGGAAGATCCAGGGGCGATAGAACATGATGCCATTGGTGCGGTATTCGTCCTTGCGCTGCCGCAGCATGTCGATCGCGCGGACGATCGCCTGGCCCATCGGAGTCTCGCCCGCGGCCTGCAGCGTCGGCGGCTGAAAGCCGTCCGCGGTCGCAAACTCACACGCAGTGCGGACATCGCCACCGAACGTCACCACAGCTACCTCGACGCGCTTTCCCGCGAGGCTGTCGGCCGCCAGCTCGTCCTTGTAGAGCCGCAGTCCTGCGTTCAGCTCCGCGATCGGCCGGCCCAGCATCGAGCCGGATACGTCGAGCAGGAGCACGCACGGACAACGCGGCTCCGGGTTGTCCGCGAACGATGCACTACCGAATGCAGTCTGCTCCACCATGATCTCCTCCGCGGCGCCGTGGCCGCCATCAATCCTTCGATTCCGGGTCATGGCCGGCGGCGTTCGCCGGCTGCGGCGTGGCCGCCCCGCTGGCGCCCTCCGGTCGACCCCCGTAGGGATCGACGGGAGCGGCCGGAGCCGCATCTTCAGCTTGCGATTTTGCGGCCGCCGCTTGCCGCTCGCGCTCGGCCTTCTGCTTCTGCGCCCAGCGCGCAGCAGCCGCGAGCTGACGCAAGACCTGGTTCCGCTCGCGACCGAGGCCCTGCTCCACCGAGTCGGGGTCGATCCCGACGAGTCGCGCATACTCGCGCGCTGGCTCCACGGCGGCTACGAGCGCCTTGGCGCGATCCGGCAGCGACTTCGCGCTGGTCGCGACGAGCGCGGCGTCGAGCCTCACCGCGGCCGCCGTGATCTGAGGTGCGTCCGCCGGAAGCATCGGCGGCGGCGCATTGCCGGCGAGCTTCACCACGCTGTCCAGCTGCTCGATCGCGCCCGGGAGGTCGATCGCCTCGAGCCGATCCCGGCCATGCACGACGGCAGCAAGCCAGCGCGCGGCATTGCCGAGGTCCGGAAGTGTTGCCTCGACCTCGGCGGCCAGGCGCGCCAGTCCCTCGAAGTCATGCATCGCGTGGAGCTTGGAGGACGCCTCCAGAACGCGCGTGCGCAGCAGCTTATCGGCGCGGCCGCGGGCGTCATCGCCGTGCCACGGCTGGCGCGCGATCGTGATGAGCTCGGAGATCGACGAGAAGCTCTGCATCCGCTGGAGATGGAGCTCGTCGAGGACTGCCTCGCCGCCCGCGATCTCGCGCCGCAGGTCCACGAGCGCTTGGGCTTCGTCTCGCGCCCGGAGCCAGTTCCCGGCGGCGAGCTCGCGCCTGGCGGCCTCGGCGCTCGGCTGCTTGTAGGTACAGGCAAGCACCACCCCCAGCGAGAACACGGCCACGGCGCCGAGCGCGGTGCCGATCGCGATCCACGATCGCGCGATCCGGACCACCAGCACGAGCGCCAGCGCAATTCCGAGACACAGCGACGCACCGATCCCGAAGCCGACGAGCGGTCCGGCGCTGCCGTGCTGCTCATACCACACGTGCCGAGCCACGTAGCCGCCACGGAGACAGATCACACCGGCAATCCCGAACAGCGCGATCGCAGCCGATAGCGCGAGCCTGGTGTACAATCCGGCCCAGCGGCTCGACGACGATACCATCGGCGGCTCGCCGGCCACGTCGATGCGGCCACCACCGACCGGCGTGCCGAATGCAAACCGGTGAACGTCCGTGCAGAACGTCTGTCGCCGCGCAGCGACGACTCGCTCGGCCCCCGCATCGAGAACCGGCGCGAGCTCGCCAGGGACCTTCAGGCTCGGCTGAACGCCGGTATCCGCGCTCAGCCGGTTGGGCCAGGCCGCAGAATCGAAGTCGTCGGGCACATCGATCCAGCGATGGACGCCGGCCGCGGCGTTCCTGGGATAGACCGTCACCTGAGAGCGGAGCCGTCGCTCGAGCGTCAGCCAGGCCGTGACGCGTCCGGTCGCATTGCAGTCCTGACAACCGACACGACCGCCGCGGCAGTTCGTGCACCTCTGCGTGCCGCGCCCTCGACAGTGGGGACAGTTCTTGAAGACGCGGCCCTTCTGACGTGAGAACACCTGCCCGCCAAAGCAGTGCGAGCAACTGGCATGGGTGCTTCCGTGACAGGTGGGACACGCCACTTCGCCGCTCCCCGCACAGCCCCGACAAGCCGCAACCACGCGGGTATCGTCCTCGACTGTATCCGCGTTCACGCTCCACGCGTCCAGCCCCACGGCGCTGGGCAGCGGGCGAAGCGGTCCGTTGCCGCCAGGGGTGACCCGGACGCCGAGCTGGCGATGCTCGATGCTGTACAGCACGCGATCGTAGCTCTCGCTCGACACTTCGTGGCCGGTCACCGAGGCCCGGAACATGCGGCGCGAGACCAGAAAGCGCCGCGCCGCACGTGCCGCGCTCGCCAGCGCCGCCGCAGATGCGGGATCGGCGAGTGGCAGATCGAACCGCTGCACGCCACTCCCACCGGCCACGACTGCAAATTCCGCTTGTGGCGTTCCCATCGCATTGACGTAGGCGCCGCGTAGGCCGGTTTCACCGCACAAAAACGCTCGACTCGGTGCGTGAGACCGGCCTCGTGTCCGGGATGGCAGCAATCCGGATCCGACCGTCGACGAGGCATTCGACGTGATCCAGTCCTGACCCCGATCGCGCCGTGACCGATGGCGCCGCGATCGCGACACGGCTGTCGCGATCCGGACGGCCCGGCGCGATCCGGCGGACCGACGGCACCGGCGGCCCCACCCGGCAAGCCGCTGCATCTCCCGGACAATCGCCGACATCGCGCCTGGTACGCTCGCTGCAACCGGACACTGCATGCGCACGCGCTCGGCTTGGTTCGCTCTGATCGTCGCCGGCTCCACCGCGGCCTGCTCGTCCGCCGACGACCACGGCCTTGCCGCCGCACGCGAGCGCTGGGCCGAGCACGGGCCCGCCACGTACAGCTTCGTCTCGACGCGCGGCTGCGACTGTCCACCGAACGTGTACCGCCCGATCCAGGTCGGCGTCGCGTCGGGCCAGATCACGAGCGCGGTGTACGTCGACGACCAGACGGCGGTCGCCAGCAACTTCCGCAGCCTCCTGCGCACGATCGACGGCGTGTTCGACGACATCCAGTCGGCGATCGACCGCAACGCCGTGCAGATCATGGTCGACTACGACCCGGCGCGGGGCTACCCGACGTCGGTGTTCGTCGACTACAGCAGGCAGATCGCCGACGAGGAGCTGTCGCTCCAGATCTCCGGCCTCCATGCCGCGAATTGACAAACGCTCGCGCGGCTCACGCCATCAGCGCGTGGCCAGCTGCGCACGAATCGAGGTCACGAAGTCGATCAGATCGCCGAGCCGGTTCTCGACGATGTCACGCACGATCGAAGGATCGACGGCGGCATAGGCGTGCACCAGGATGTTACGGAATCCAGCCATCGCCACGAACACCTTGCGCTGGTCTTCCGAAACCCAGTGAGCCGCGGCCAGGCGCTCGAACAGCTGCTTGTTGGTCTCGGGCTCGCCCAGGTGCTCGTCCGAGACGATGTGAGACGCGACGTCGAGCATCGCCTGGATCGCGATCTGCAGTGTGTGCTCGATGAAGCGTCGCTCGCGGACGTCGCTGGCCAGCGCGGCCGGGTTGGCCAGCCGGCGGAGCTCGGCCACATACGTCTCGATCAGCGCCAGCTTCTTGGCGACGAGCTCGACGTCGGTCATGGCTTTGCCTGCATCCGGCGATACTGCGCGCGGATCGGCGCGAGATCGAAGTACTCGTTGCGCGACTTGACCTCGAACTCGATGCGGCGGCCGCGGTCGCGCTCGATGACGAGGATGCCGTCGCGCAGCACGCGGTGGATCAGATCCGCGGACGCGCGGTTGAGCACGACGAGGTCGACTTTCCGCCCGGCGGCCGCCTCGAGCTCGGCCGCGAGGTCGAAGCCCATGCCGTCGAGCGTCGCCGGCGGGGTGACCTCGTAGAGCACGCCGAGGTCGACGTCGCTCGACGGCCGCGCCTCGCCACGCGCGACGCTGCCGAACAGGTAGACCGCGACGAGGCCGGCCACGGGCACGAGCCGCTCGCGGAGCTTGCTCAGCAACTCGTCGGTGGTCACGCGCCGAGTATATCGCGATATGCGATCGCTGCCCGCGCGGCTTGCATGCCAGGTCAGCGGGCGTCGAAGTCGCCGGCGCCGCTCGTGGGGCCGGTCGGGCCGAAGTGGAGGCTGTCCGACGCCGTGCCGTCGAGCGTGATGTTCGGCGCGTCGGGATACTGGCTGGCGCCGAACGTGTGGGCGCCGGCGCCGGCATGACGGCCGAGCGCGGGGAGGTGGTAGTCGGGCGCGCCGCAGGTCGCCGCGGCATCGAGGTCGCCGGCCGATACGCACAGGGTCGCCGGCGCGTTGCATTGCTCGCCCATGTCGGTCGATCCCACGCCGTAGAGCACGGTGCCGTCGGACGCGAACTGGACGCCGCAGAACCCGACGCCGATGCCGGCGACCGACATCTCGAACGCCTTCGTCGCCGGGTCGGCGTGGAGCTGGGTGACCGCGTACGAGCAATCGTCGAACGTGCCGCTGGTTCCGCAGCCGGTCGCGTTGGTGTAGCCGACCCCGTACCAGGCGTCGACGACATGGTCGGTCGAGCCGGCGATCGGCGTCACGACCGCGGCGAGCCGGGCCGCGCCCACGGCGACGTAGAGCGAGATCGTGCCGTCGCGCTCGCCGAACTGAAGGAAGCCGTCGTCGGCGGCCGCGGACGGCGAGAACCGCCGGTAGCACTGAGCCGTCAGCTCGTGCTCGTGGCCGAACGGTGTGATCGTGTAGGCGACCGGCACCTGGTCCAGGCAGGCGGGGTGTTGATCGGCGCTGTTGACCTCGGCCAGGCGCTGATCGATCGATCCGAGGATCGCCATCAGGTCGGTCGGGCCGGCGTGGAAGAATCGCTCGCGCAGATCCGACGCGCGCAGCATGTCCACGGTGGCGCTGCCGGTCCACCGCGCCGCGGCGGCTCGCAGCCCGGATGGCGTCGCCGCGCGCACCGGCGGCGAGATCAGCGGCAGCTCGGAGACAGGCACGGAGGTGCTGCAGCCGATGAAGGTGACGAGCCCACAGATGATCGCGGTTCGCATATCATGGTGAGCATCGGCCGGGCGCGTGGCCCGTACAGTGCCGTGTGGCATCGGCGGAGCGATCCGGACCCGCGGTGTGCCGGCGTTCCAGCCCGCGCGGCCATGATCGAGTCAGAGTAGGATCGTTCGGCCGAAACCTCCGGAGCTGCAGGGAGTTCGCCGGGAGCGTCGGAGGCGGCGCGTATAGTCGCCGCGCATGGTGATGCCTCGCACGGTTGTCGTCGTCAATCCTCGCTCGCAGGGCGGGAAGCTCGGCAAGCGCTGGAAGGACCTCGCCGACACGATCGGGCGCGCGTTCCCGTTCGAGGAGGCGATCACCCAGGCACCCGGCGACGCGACCCGGCTGACCCGGGACGCGCTGCGCGGCGGAGCCGAGCGCGTGGTGGCGATCGGCGGCGACGGCACGATCAACGAGGTGGTCAACGGGTTCTTCGACGACGCCGGCAAGCCGATCGCGCCGGAGGCGAGCTTCGCGGTGATCCCGTTTGGCACCGGCGGCGACTTCCGGCGCACGGTGCAGCTGCCGACCGAGCTCGCCGAGGCGGCGGCCGTGATCGCGGCCAACCACCGGCGCAAGATCGACGTCGGCCGGCTCGAGTTCACGGCGACCGGCGGCGGGCGCGCGGCTCGGATGTTCGCCAACATCGCGTCGTTCGGCGTGTCCGGCGTGGTCGACCGGCTGGTCAACGAGTCGGAGAAGAAGCTGGGCCGGCTGACGTTCGCGGTCGCGACCGCGCGCGCGACGTGGTCGTACAAGAACCAGCGGGTGCAGCTGGTGTTCGACGGCACCGACCGGGTCGAGGCGACGATCAACACCGTGGCGATCGCCAATGGCCGGTACTTCGGCGGCGCGATGATGGTCGCGCCCCACGCCGAGCTCGACGATGGCCAGTTCGACGTGGTCGCGATGGGCGACTTCGGCTTTGGCGATCTGCTGAAGAGCGGGCGGCGGCTGTACAAGGGCACGCACCTGACGATGGACAAGGTGACGGCGCGGCGGGCGCGGGTCGTCGATGCCGAGCCGATCGATCCGGCCAGCGTGATCGAGCTCGACGTCGATGGCGAGAACCCCGGGCGCCTGCCGGCTCGGTTCGAGCTGGTGCCCTCGGCGCTGTGGCTCGTCGTGCCCGGCGCCAGCGCGGGACGGCCGCCGGCCGCGAGCTGATGCTGCGCGCGATCCATAGTAACCGGGTCGAGCGCCTGGCCGCGGCGCTGCTCGACGCGCTGCCGCCGGCCGATCCGTTCGCGCCATCGACGATCGTGGTCGGCAGCCAGCTGATCGCGCGCTGGCTGGTGCGCGAGATCGCGCTGGCGCGCGGGATCGCGGCCGGGCTCGAGCTGGTGACGTTCGACGCGTTCGTCGAGGCGACGTGGGCGGGAGATCCGGCCGGCCGTGCCGCGCGGCTCGGCGCGCTCGATCGCCACCAGCTCGGGGCGGCGCTCGCGTCGGTGCTCGCCGATGACGAGATCGTGCGCGGCCTCGCGCCGGTCGCGGCATACCTGGCGGCGGCGCCGGCGCCCGGCGATCGGGCGGGGCCGCGGCGGGTGCAGCTCGCCGAGCACCTGGCGGACCTGGTGTGGAGCTACGCGCTGTCGCGGCCGGACTGGATGCCGGCGCTGGTCGCGGGCCAGGTGCCCGGCGAGCTCGCGGACGACGCCACGGCGCGCTGGCAGGCGGCGCTGATCGGCGCGGCGCTGTCGCGGCTCGGCGCGGCCGGCGTGGCTCGCCTCGGTGCGGCCGACGCCTCGCTGCGGGCACCGACGCCGATGCTGCCGTGGCTGCGCCGCCGCGCGGGGCTGGCGACGCCGGTGCGCCCGCCGGTCGCGGTGTTCGGGATGTCGTTCCTGGCGCGCGCCCAGCTCGAGGCGCTGACCGATCTGGCGGCGACGACCGACGTCACGGTGTACGTGCTCGATCCGTGCGAGGAGCTGTGGGACGACGTCGCCGGCCGGCGTGCGCTGGCCGCCGCCGCCGCCCCGGAGCTGACCGATCCGCTGCCCCTGGTGCTGTGGGGCCGCCCGGTGCGCGACACGCTCGGTGCGCTGGTCGAGCGCAGCGGCGGCGACCTCGAGGGCTGGTTCGGCGATGCCCCGGGCACGACCGCGCGCGACCGGCTGCTCGACGACGTCCGGGCGCGGCGTACGCCGGCGCTCGGGGCGGTGGCCGCCGACGTCGCCGACGCCGGCGTCACCGTGCTGGCCTGCGCCAACGCGCGCCGCGAGATCGAGGTGATCGCGGCCGAGGCCCGGCGCCGGCTCGACGCCGATCCGTCGCTGCGCGCCCACGAGCTCGCGGTGTGGATCGCCGGCGACGCCGAGCGCTACCTGGCGCAGGCGCCGTCGGCGTTCGAGGCGGTCGGCGTGCCGTGCCACCTGATCGACGCGCCGATCGACGACCGCGGCCGGATCGGCGAGGCGGTGCTCGCGCTGCTCGAGCTGCCGACCTCGACGATGACCCGCCGCGACCTGCTGCGCGTGATGACCCACCCCGCGGTGCTCGCCGGGTATCCCCACGTCGACGCCGAGGACTGGGTGCGGTGGACCGAGCGGCTCGGCATCGTCCACGGCCGCGACGCCGCCGCACACGCCGGCACCTACCTAGAGCCCTTCCCGGGGCTGTTCCACTGGGACCAAGGCGTGCGGCGGCTCGCGCTCGGCGCGTTCATGGTCGGCGAGCGCGCCGATCGCGGCGCGGCGCGGATCGCCAGCCTCGAGGTCGCGCCCGAGGAGCTCCGCGCCGAGCAGCAGGCCAGCGCGGCGACCTACGCGCTGATCGTGCGGTCCTTGTGCGCCGACGCCGAGTGGCTCGCGACGCTCGAGGCGCCGCTGGCGCGCTGGGCGGACGTGTTCGCCAGCCTGGTCGACGACTACCTGGCGCCGCGCGACGAGGACGCGACCCGGGACCTCGAGCGGGTGCGCGCGCTGCTCGCCGGGATCGCGCGGGTCGACCTCGACGGCCGCTGCGTCGGGTTCCGCGAGGCGCGCGAGCACGCGGCGCGGCGGCTGGCCTCGGCGCGCGCCAACCGCGGCGAGCCGCTCGCGGCCGGCGTCATGGTCGCGCCGCTCGCGGCGATGCGCGGCGTGCCGTTCCGGGTCGCGTTCGTCGCCGGGCTCGACGAGGGCGCGTTCCCGGCGAGCGATCGGACCAGCCCGCTCGACCTCCGCCGCGAGCCCCGGCCGGGCGACGTCGCGCCGCGCGACCGCGATCGCGCCGCGTTCCTCGACGTGCTGCTCGGCACCCGCGACGCCCTGTACCTGTCGTACGTCGCGACCGAGGAGAAGAGCGGCCAGGCGCTGGCGCCGTCGTCGGTCGTGCTCGAGCTCGCCGACGCGCTCGCGCCGTACCTCGGCGCCGGCTCGAGCCGCGACGCGCTCGCCCGGATGACCGTCCGGCACCCGCTGCACCGCCACGGCGCGGCCGCCGGCGCCGCCAGCCTTCCCGCGATCGCGCGCGAGCGCTGGGGCTGCGCCGTGCGCGACGCGCTGCGCGCACACCTGCGCGCCGCCGGCCGGACGATCCCCGACGAGGATGGCCAGCTCGCCCTGCTCGCCCACCCCGCGCAGGCCGCGCTGCGCGGCGCGCTCGGCGTGGTCGATCCTCCCACGCCGGCAGCGGCCGCGGCGGCCGGGGTGATCCGGCCGCTGTCGATCGCGAACCTGCGCGGCTTCCTCGAGTACCCGATCCAGGCCTGGGCCCAGGCCGTGCTCGGGCTCGACGAGCTGCCCGACGACGAGGCGCTCGAGGACAGCGACGAGCCGTTCCACCTCGGCCGCGCCGAGCGCGCGACGCTCTTGCGCGACGTGTTCTGCGCCCAGCTCCGCGATCCCGGCGGCGCGATCGACGGGCGCTACGACGCCGCGGTCAAGCAGCGCCAGCTCCGCGGCCAGTTCCCGGTCGCGGTGTTCGCCGAGGCCGCGCGCAAGCTCGATCTCGAGGTCCTCGAGCGCTGGCGCGCCGGGCTCGGCCTGATCCCCGCCGACGGGGCGACCCGGATCGGCTTTGGCCGCGCGTCGTCGCCGGGCGCCGAGCTCCGGCCGGCGCTGTCGATCGAGCTGTCCGGCGGCCGGACGGTGCGCCTGCTCGGCCAGACCGAGCTCCTGGTGCGTGGTCGCCGCCACACCTCGGTGGTCGCGATGCTGCGCAAGATCGAGAAGCGCTCGCACTACCACCTGCGCGGCGCGTTCGATCACGTCGTGCTCGCCGCGGCGGGGCTCGCGGGCGAAGGCCATGTCCACCGCCTGATCGACGACCGCGGCAACGTCTGCGAGGTCGAGCACGCGGCGTGGACCGCGCGCGACGCCCACGCCTACCTCGCGGGCCTGATCACCGAGCTGCTCGACGCGCCGCACGGCTACCTGCTGCCGTTCGAGGCCCTGGCCAGGGCGCTGCAGGGCGCGCGGCCGGCGCCCCGGTTCACCGACCTGACCGGCGGCCTGGGCTACGGGCCGATCGATCGCGGCGACGGCCTGGCACCGCCGGCCGATGCGGCGCAGATCGCGCGCCGCCGGCTCCTGCCGCTGGTCGAGCGGATGCGCGGCGACCACGGCTTCGAGGTCGGGCCGTGACCGGCGACGCCTGCGTCCGGGTCGCCCGGCCCGCCACCCTGCCGCCCGCCGACGCCCGGCTCGTGGTGGTCGAGGCCTCGGCCGGCACCGGCAAGACGTTCTTCCTCGAGCACCGCGTCGTCGACCTGATCCTCGCCGGCGCCGAGCTCGGCCAGATCCTGCTGGTGACGTTCACCGACAAGGCGGTCGCCGAGCTCCGCCTGCGGATCCGCGACCTGCTCGACCGGCTGTCGCGCGCCGCCGTGGCGGCCGCCGGCGACGGCGAGGCCGTGTGGTCGATCGACGAGGCCGCGCGGCGCCGGCTGCGCGCGGCGGTCACCGCGTTCGATCACGCGCCGATCTACACGATCCACGGGTTCTGCCACCGGATCCTGATCGAGGACGCGTTCAGCGCCCGCCGGCTGTTCGACCAGACCCAGATCGCCGATGAGGTCGCGTTCGACGCCGCGTTCGGCGCGCTGCTCCGCGAGCGCTTCGCCCACCGCTCGCCGGATCGCGAGCTGCTCGCCGCGTTCCTCGAGACCCGGACGGCATCGGGCGCGTCGCGCACGGTCGAGGCGCTGCGCGACCTGCTGCTCGGCTGCGTCCGCGCCGACGCGCGGGTCCCGCGCTCGCTCGATCCCGACGCCGCCCGCGCCGCGCTCGGCCAGCTCCGCGCGGCGTTCGGCGAGCCGCAGCGCGCCGCCGTGCTCGCCGCGCTGCCGGGCGAGCGCCGCTGGCTCGCCGGCCGGCTCGACGAGATCGCGGCCGCGCTCGCGGGCTGCAGCGACGACGCGCCGGCGCCGTCCCAGCTCGCCGCGATCGATGCGGTGCGCGATGCCTGCGAGCTGATCGCCGGGCGCACCGCCAAGCTCGCCCCCGAGGTCGCCGCCGCGGTGCGCGCGGTCGCGACCACGATGTCGCTCGACGAGGCGATCGCCGCGCGCATGCTGCCGGCGATCCTCGCCCGGATCGTCGACGACAAGGCGGAGGCCGGCCAGTTCGACTACGACGACATGCTCGAGCTGGTGTGGGCGGCGCTGACCGGCCCGCGCCGCGCCGAGCTCGCCGCGCGGCTGCGCGAGCGCACCCCGTGGGCGATGATCGACGAGTTCCAGGACACCGATCCGGTGCAGTGGAACATCTTCCGCACCGTGTGGATGCACCCCGAGGCCCGCGGCCTGACGATCGTCGGCGATCCCAAGCAGGCGATCTACGGGTTCCGCGGCGCCGACGTCGACACCTACGTCGCGGCGCGCGACGAGATGCTGCGCGCCGATGCCACGCGCGTCGTGCTCGATGTCAACCGGCGCTCGACCGAAGCCCTGGTCGCGGCGACCAACCAGATCCTCGTCGGCACGCTGGCCCAGCCGCTGTTGTCGGGCAAGATCACCTACGACGACCCGGTGCGCGCGAGCGGCGACGTGGTGTGCGACGACGTCCGGCCGCCGGTCACCGTGTTCCGGCTCGCCGCCGCCGGCAAGGCCTCGGCCGATGCCCACCGCACCGCGCTGTCCGGGGCGATCGCCGACGCGATCGACGAGCTGCGCGCCGCGCCGCCGGTGTGGTCGGTGCGCGGCGCCCCGCGGCGGTTCACGCTCGATCAGGTGATGGTCCTGACCCGCGCGAACCGCGAGAGCGCCGAGGTCGCCGCCGCGCTGCGCGCCCGCGGCCTTGCGTGCGCGCTGGTCGAGCCCGAGCGGCTGTTCAAGACCCGCGAGGCCGCCGAGCTGGCCTGCGTGCTCGCCGCGGTCGCCGCGCCGCGCGATCGCTCGGCCCGGATGCGCGCGCTGCGCACCCGGTTCTTCGACGTCGGCTGGGCCGAGCTGATGCAGGTCGTCGACGCGCCCGATCACCACCCGGTGATCGCGCGGATCTTCGACTGGGCCCAGCTCGCGGCGCGCCGCAGCTACGAGGCGCTGCTGCGCCGCGTGGTCGAGGACAGCCGGTTCGCCGAGCGTGCGCTGGTGCTCGGCGGCGGCGACCGCGCCCTGACCAACACCTGGCACCTGATCGAGCTCCTGCTCGCCGAGGTCGCCCGGTCGCGCAGCGACCTCCACGAGCTGGTCGGGCGGCTCCGCCGGTGGATCGCCGACGACACCGGCCACCCCGACGAGCGCGACGTCCAGCGCGCCGAGACCGACGCCGACGCGGTCCGCGTGCTCACGATCCACAAGGCCAAGGGCCTCGAGGCGCCGTACGTGTTCCTGTTCGGTGGCACGTCGGCGGGGCCGCGGAGCCTGGTCCACACCCTGCGCGACGCCACCGGCCGCGCGCTGGTCGTCGGCAAGGTCGATCCGGCGACCCAGCAGCTGCTCGACGCCGAGGCCGACGCCGAGCACCAGCGCCTGGCCTACGTCGGTCTGACCCGCGCGCAGGTCCGGCTCTACCTGCCGATCTATGGCGACGGCGCGCTCCACAAGAGCGCGATGTACCTGCCGATCCAGCGCTGCGTCACGCCGTGGCTCCAGCCCCGGCCGGCCAGCCGCGTGCTGTTCGAGGTCGTCACCGTGCCGGTCGGCGCGCCCGAGCCGCCGCCGCCGCCGGGCGACGCGCTCGCCGGCTTCGTCCCGCCACCGCCGCCCGCGGTCGCCGAGCTCGCGCCGCTCGCCGCGGACCGCGCCGGCCTGACCATGCTGTCGTATACCCGGCTGGCGCACGATCCGAACGTCGCGGCGATCGCGGTGTCGCCGGGCGACGCGCTCGCGATCGATCCGGCCGAGTTCGACGTCGACGATCCGGCGGGCGAGGTCGGCGCGGACGACCTGCCGCCGGGCGCCGACTCGGGGCTCTTGCTCCACGACGCGCTCGAGATCGCGGACCTCGCCGTCGCCGGCGGTGCGCCCGACGGCGCGGCCTGGCTCGATCAACCCGAGGTCGCGGCGCAGCTCGCCGACAAGGCGCGCGAGCGTGGCGTCGCCGAGCGGTTCCTGCCCCACGCCGCGGCGATCGTCCACCGCACGCTGACCGCGCCGCTCGCGCTGACCGACGGCACGACGCTGCCGCCGCTGCTCGACGCGCGCGCGTTCGCCCGCGAGGTCGAGTTCGGGTATCCCATTCCGGCGATCCCGGCGATCCCGGCCGAGGCCGCGCCCGCGCCGCGCGGCCTGGTCAAGGGCTTCATCGACGCGCTGGTCGCGTGGGACGACGAGCTGTGGGTGCTCGACTACAAGAGCGACGTCCTGGTCGGCGGCGATCTCGCCGCGGCCGCCCGGCGCCGGGTCCACGAGCGCTACGCCGTCCAGGCGCGGCTCTACGCGATCGCGGCCGATCGGCTGCGCGGAGGCCGGCGGCTCGCGGGCCTGTTGTTCGCGTTCATCCGCCACGACGTCGTCGTGCCGGTGCGGATCACCGACGAGGGGCTCGCGGTGTGGAGCGACTGGCTCGCGCGCGTCGCCGCCGCCGGGGCGACGGCCGGGCCCTCCGACATGGAAGGTGGAGCATGACCTCGCCGCTCCTGCCCGGTGGCACGCTGCGCGCGCGGTTCGAGCCGCGCTCGGGCCCCGACATGTTCCGCCAGCTCGGGATCGGCGCGCGCAGCTGCGATCTCGGCGACGAGGGCCTGTACCTCGCCGAGGAGCTGGTCGCCGCCGATCGCTGGTTCGGCGGCCGCGACCCGCTGGTGCTCGGCGTGCTGGTGCTCGCGCTCATGATCGCGCAGCGCCAGGGCTCGACCTGCCTGCCGCTCGATCCATCGCCGCGCGGCCACCTGCGCGCGCTGGTCACCGAGATCACCCGGCTCGCCGGGCTCGACGGCGAGGCGCCTCGCCTGCTGCGCGCGATCGTCAAGCTGACCTCGATGCCGCAGTTCGACTCCGTGGTCGGCACGCGCGATCAGCGGCTGCCGCTGATCGTCGACGCCGGCTGCCTCTACACCGAGCGCTCACGCTGGCTCGAAGATCGCGTCGCGCGCCGGCTCGCCCAGCGGCTCGCCGCCCCGGCGTCGGACCCCGCCGCGGTGCTCGCCGACCTCGCGCGCCGGCCGGCCGCGGCGACCCTGTCGGGCGAGCAGGCCCGCGCCGTCGGCCTCGCCGTGTCCGGCAAGCTCGCGGTCGTGACCGGCGGCCCCGGCACCGGCAAGACCCTGGTCGCCGCCGCGATCGTCCGCGGCTTCGCGCGCCTGGGCATCGGCCCGGTCGCGCTCGCGGCCCAGACCGGCAAGGCCGCCAACCGGCTGACCCAGGTGATCGGCGAGCAGCTCGCCGCGATCCGCGACCCCGATGACACCGACCGCGCGCTGGCTGCCGCGCCGCCGGTCGCCCAGACCCTGCACCGCCTGCTCGGCTACCGCGGCGAGCGCTTCGCCCACCACGCCCAGAGCCCGCTGCCGTTCGGCGCGGTGATCGTCGACGAGGCGTCGATGATCGACCTCGAGCTGATGGAGGCCTTGCTCGACGCGCTGCCCGCATCCGCGCCGCTGGTCCTGATCGGCGACGCGCACCAGCTGCCCGCGATCGACGCCGGCCAGATCCTCGCCGATCTCGCCGCGCCCGACGGCCCCGCCGCCTCGCGGGTCGGCGTGCTGGCCACCAGCTACCGCATGGACACCGCCGACCCGCACGGCCGCGCGGTCCATGCCGCGGCGGCGGCGATCCACGACGGCGAGGTCCAGCGCCTGGTCGAGCGCGCCCAGCCGCTCGCCGTGCCGCGCACCCCGGGCACGCTCGGCTTCGCCGGCGTCGAGTGGGTCGACACCACCGGCGCCGCGGATCCGCAGGCCCTCGCGCTCGCCGTCGCCGAGGGCCTGTGGCACCACGTCGAGGGCCCGCGCGCGCTGCGCGCCGCCGAGCGCGTGTTCCGGTTCAGCGACGGCCGGGTCGACCCCGCGCAGGCGGCCGAGCTCGAGCGCCTGTGGCAGCTCCTGTCGCGCGCCCGCGTCCTCACCGTCACCCGCGCGCTGCCGACCGGCTCGCTCGCGGTCAACGCCCACCTCCACGAGCTCGCGCTCGAGCGCATGTCGGTGACCGGCCGCCCCGAGCTCGTCCCCGGCGAGCCGGTCATGATCACGGCCAACGACTACCAGCGCGGCCTGTTCAACGGCGATCAGGGCATCGTGGTCCGCGCCGACGAGGGCCTGGGCCGCCACCACTACCGCGCGGTGTTCCGCGCCGGCGGCGAGCTGCGGCCGTTCGCGATCGAGGCGCTGCGCGATCGGCTCGAGCTCGCCTGGGCGCTCACCGTGCACAAGAGCCAGGGCAGCGAGCTCGACGCGATCGCGCTGGTCCTGCCGCACGACGACCTGCCGCTGGTCACCCGCGAGCTGATCTACACCGGCATCACCCGCGCCCGCACCGGCGTCGCGATCGTCGGCGCGCGCCAGCTCCTGATCGCCGGCGGCAAGCGCCGCGCGCTGCGCTACTCCGGGCTCGCCGACCGGCTGCGCACCGAGGCCCGTCCGTGACCGCCCCAGCCCCCGATCGTCCGCCGCCCGGCCCGGGCGACCCGACCTGCCCGCACGCCGTGCGCGAGGCCGGCGTCTGCGTGCGCTGCGGCCACTGCAACCACGAGCTGATCCTGAACGGCGCCTGCTACTTCTGCGGCACCACCGAGCTCGATCCGATCGCGCTGTCGCCCAAGCCGCCGGCGGTGATCCCGCCCGGGCACCTGGTCCGGAAGAAGCCGACCTGACCCGGCCGGAGCTGAGGCCGGAGCTGAGGCCGAGCTGAGGCCGAGCCGAGGCCGGGAAACAGAGGAACCGCTGCCTTGCAGGGGAACCGCTGCGCAGAATTCAATTGCCCTGGCGCGACATCTTTCAATTGTGATGACACAACATGGTTCAATTGTCATTGCTCGACATCTTTCAATTGCGCTGCTACAACATGATTCAATTGTAGACGCACGGCACGTTTCAATTGCCGCCGCACGCGTTCGGCCGCCATCGAACCTCGAACCAGCACCGCGCCATGCCCACCTCGAACGAAAGACTCGCGGCCGCGCTCGAGGAGCTACGCCAGCTCCAGCTCGACGGCTCCCGCGTGTTCGCGTCGACCCAGCTCGGGCGCACCGCGCGGGAGCGGCTGGTCAAGCATGGCTTCCTGCAGGAGGTCATGAAGGGCTGGCTGATCTCCGCGAGCCCGAGCGCGCAGCCCGGCGACACGACCCCGTGGTTCGCGTCGTTCTGGGAGTTCTGCCGGCGGTACTGCGACGAGCGCTTCGGCGATGCGTGGCATCTGTCGCCCGAGCAGTCGCTGCTGCTCCACGCCGCGGACACGGCGATCCCGCGACAGGTCATCCTCTACAGCCCCGCCGCAAACAACAACCGGGTCGACCTGCTGTTCCAGACCTCGCTGTTCGCCCTGAAGGTCAAGGCGATGCCGCCGGCCGGCGATCTCGAGCTCGTCCAGGGCCTCCGCGTGTTCCAGGCCGAAGCGGCGCTGACCCGGGTGCCGGAGAGCTTCTTCTCCGATCACCCGATCGAGGCCCAGGTGGTCCTCGGACGGATTCGCGAGCCGTCCCAGCTGCTCGCGCGCCTGCTCGACGGCGGGCACACGGTCATCGCCGGCCGGCTCGCGGGCTCGTTCCGCCGCCTCGGCCGGGCGGCGGTCGCCGACGAGATCGTGGCCGCGATGAAGGCCGCCGATCACGCGGTGCGCGAGACCGATCCGCTGGCCCCCGATCGCCCCGTCGCCCCCGTACGTCGCTCGGCGCCGCCGATCGTCGCCCGGCTCGACACGCTGTGGGCGTCCGCGCGCGACACCGTCCTCGCCGAGTTTCCTCGCGCGCCCGGGTTGCCCCGCAGCCCGGCCGCGTACCTCCGCCGGATCGACGAGGCCTACCCGCTCGACGCCTACCACTCGCTGTCGATCGAGGGCTATCAGGTGACGCTCGAGCTCGTCGCGCGCGTCGGCGGTGGCGGCTGGAATCCCGCGCGGCATCCGGCGGACCGCGACAGCGACAACGCCCTGGCTGCACGCGGCTACTGGCTCGCCTTCCAGCGCGTCCGCGACGAGGTCCGGCGCATCCTGGGTTCGGCCGGTGACATCGCCCGGCTGCGCACCGCCCACCGCGACTGGTACCGCGAGATGTTCAGCCCGCGGGTCGCCGCCGGGCTGCTGAACGCGAAGCTGCTCGCGGGCTACCGCAACCATCCCGTGTACCTGCGCGGTTCGCGGCACGTCCCGCAGAGGTCCGAGGTGCTCGGCGAGGCGATGCCGGCGCTGTTCGATCGGATCGAGAACGAGCCCGCGCCCGCCGTGCGCGCCGTGCTCGGCCACTGGCTGCTCGGATACGTTCATCCGTTTCCCGATGGCAACGGGCGGATCGCCCGGTTCCTGATGAACACGCTGCTGGCCGGCGGCGGTTATCCCTGGACCGTGATCCGGGTCGAGCACCGCGCCGAGTACCTCGACGCCCTCGAAGCTGCCAGCGTCGCGAGCGACCTCGCGCCGTTCGCGCGGTTCGTCGCGCGCCAGGTCCACGCCGCGATGCCGGCCCGCCCGCCGCGCGGCCGGAGCGCGAGCCGGCGACCGCGCCGTGGCACGTGAGCGCGCCGCTGCGAGTTGCTGGTAGCGCGCGGCCGCCGCGGACCGGTTCGCTCGCCGCGCGACGGCGCGCGTTGCAACGTCCTCACCCGTCGCCGGCGTGGCGTCGGTGCCGTCGGCGGTAGCCTCGAGCATGGAGCCAACGCCGTCTACCATCACCCGTGAAACCATCCTCGTCGATCGCCGGCAGCCTGCGCTCCGCTGGAGCGCCGTGTTCGCCGGCGCCGTCTGCAGCATCGGATTATGGATGCTGTTACAACTGCTCGGCACCGGCATCGGCCTCAGCGCGATCGATGCCGACGACGCTGGCTCGCTGCGCACCGCCGGCGTCGGCGCCGGCATCTGGTCGCTGATCGCGCCGCTGATCGCCATGTTCCTCGGTGGGCTCATGGCGGGCAAGCTGTCGCAGACCTACGACCGCAAGCTCGCCGGCGCGCACGGCGCCGTGATGTGGGCGCTGACGTCGGTCGTCGGGCTGTGGGCGACGATCTCGATCGCCTCGATGCTCGTCTCGGGCGCGGTGCGCACCGGCGGCATGGCGCTCAATGCGGCCGGCAGTGTCGCGTCGTCGGTGGCGGACCGGGTCGACACCGGCAGCACGCTGAACAGCCTCGGCATCGATTCCAACGAGCTGCTCGGACCGGTCAACCAGCGGCTCACCGCGCAGGGCAAGCCGACGGTCACGGCCTCCGAGCTGTCGGCGGCGATGCGCGGCGTCGCGCGCGGCGGCGTCGCCCACGGCGGCCTGAACCGCGAGCTCCTGGTGGACCAGCTGGCGGCCAACACCCGGCTGTCGCGCGCCGACGCCAGCGATGTCGCGCGCCAGATCGAGAACCGGTGGAACGCGCTCGGATCGCGCGCGCAGGGCGTGGCCCAGGACGCGCAACACGCCGCGCTCGGCGCCGCGGACACCACCGGTAAGGCGCTGACCACGGTCGGTGTGTCGCTGCTGCTCAGCCTGATCGCGTCGGTGCTCGGCGCGATGCTCGCGCTGCACCGGCCGAAGGACCGCGGCCACGGCGGCGGCATCGGCGATCGTCGCCGCGGCGTGCACCGCACCGAGCCGGGCATCGCGCCCGCCGATCCGGTGACCACGACCTCGCCGTACCCGACGCCGATGACCGGACCGGCGACCGCGGTGGTCCCGCCCGGCGACCTCCGGTAGGCGCTAGAAGTTCGCCGCCCACAGCGCGCCCAGCCGCGGATCGTCGTCGAGCGCGGTCGCGATCTGGGCGACCCGTGGACAATGCTCGGCGAACCAGGCGCGCCGCGGCTGCCACCGGCTCATCACGCCGAGGTAGACGTCGAGCATCGAGAACCGCGGCCCGAGGAACCACGGCGCGCCGGCGACAGCCTCGACCTGGCGCCACAGCGTCTCGCGGTGCGCCGCGATCGCCTTGCCCAGCGCCGGGCCGCCGTCGCCCGCCCACCGCGCAGGATCGTCGCCGTAGGTGAACGTCGGGTACACCGCGGCGACGAGGAACATCAGCCAGCGCAGCGCGCTGGGCCGCAGCGGGTCGCCGGGCGCGGGGAACAGCCCGGCGGCGGGGACCAGCTCGTCGACGTGGAGCGCGATCGCCGCGGTCTCGGTCATCACCGCGCCGTCGGGCAGGATCAGCGTCGGCACCTGGCCGAGCGGGTTGTGCGCGAGCAGGCGGTCGCGCGCCGGGCCGGGCGCGGCGTGGTCGACCTCTTCGCGATCGTAGGCGATGCCGGCGAGCGTCAGCGCCGCCTCGGCGATCACCGAGCCACAACCCCGGCTGCCGATCACGCGCCACGGCGCCACGGCCGCCGCGCCCGGCTGATCGGCGCGGCCGAACGGGTACTCCGCGGGCCCGAGCGCGTGGAACGCGGTCCGCGTCGGCTCGCGCACCAGCACGTACGACGTGCCGAGATCGGGATAGCGCAGCACGTCGCTCGCGATGCCGCGCTCGCCGCCCATCAGGTACACGCAGTCCTCGTCGAACGGGTTGGTCAAGAGGTGCGCCGCCTGCGGCGCGGGGAACGCCGCGAAGTCCCCCGGCCCGAGCTCGTACATGCGGTCGTCGATCCGCGCCCGCGCCCGGCCCGAGACGATGAAGATCCACTCCTCCTCGGCCAGGTGCGCGTGGTAGGCGAACGACTCACCGCCGGGCGGGATCCGGGCGCGCGACAGGCCGATCCGCTGCAGCCCGGCGAGCCGCGTCAGCCAGGCATCGCGGAACCGCGACCGCGGGTTCAGGCGCTGGACCAGCGGGACCTCGGCGCGGTCGAGGTCGGCGGCTCGCAGGATGACGGCGGTCTTGTGAGGCATGCGATCGCTATAGCCGGGCCGCCGCGGCCGGTCTTGCACGCGCTTGCCATCGCGCGCCGCGCCGGCAATGCTGGTGCGATGCCGGGGTTTCGTTTCACCGCCGCCGCCACGACCCCCGACGTCTCGGCGATCCGCGCCCTGTGCGATGGCTGCGATCCGTCGCGGCCGTGCGACGAGCACACCGAGCAAGCGTCGCTGTGGCTGCTCACCGCCGGGGCGTTCGAGCTGCGCGACGCCGCCGGCCGCCACATGATCGATCCGACGCAGGCGATCGTGATGCCGCCGCGCCACGCGTTCCGGATCCGGCACCCCGCCGGCCCCGACATCTGCCTGGCGTTTCGCGGCCCGATCGTCGACGCGCTCGCCGCGCACGGCGCGCGGCTGCTCGCGATCTCCCCGGCGCGGCTCGCCCGGATCGTCGCAGGCGTGACCGGCCGCGACGAGCTCGCGCTCGCCGAGGCGCTGGCCGGCCTCGTACCCGCAGGCACCGCCGCCGCGGCGGCCGACCGCGACCTCAGCGCCGCGGTCGCCCACGTGCTGCGCGCCCGCTACGCCGAGCCGACCTCGCTCGGCGAGCTCGCCGTCGCCACCGGCTACTCGGTGTTCCACGCCTGCCGCGTGTTCCGCGCGACCACCGGCACCACGATCCACGGGTTTCGCCGCGAGCTCCGGCTGCGCCACGCGCTCGCCCGCATCCTCGACGGCGACGAGCCGCTGAGCGCGGTCGCGCTGGCCACCGGCTTTGCCAGCCAGTCACACCTGACCAACCGGTTCCGCGCGCGGTTCGGCATCACCCCCGCGCGGGCGCGGACCCGCGACGGCCGCCGCGCGCTGGCCGAGGCGACCGGCTGACCGCGGCTACTCCATGTCGAACGACTTGAAGCTGCCCTGGTCGTCGAGCACGGTGCCCCAGACCTTGTGGGACGCCTGGTGCTGCGACATGCTGAAGCTCAGGTTGCCGCCGGTGCCCGAGTCGAAGTCGGTGATCCGCTCGAACGCATCGACCAGCTTCTCGGTATCGAGGTCGCGGCCGGTGCGGCGCAGGCCCTCGGCGAACAGCTGCCCGACGATGTAGCCCTCGAGCGAGATGAAGTCGGGCTGCTGGTCGGGGTGGTACTTCTTGAGCGCCTCGCGGTACTTGATGATCCCGGTCGCGCCCGAGTCGAAGTGCGGGACGACCTGGGTGACGATCACGCCGGTGCCGTAGCTCGGCCCGAGCTCCTTGAGCTCGTCGGCCAGCGCGTTGCTGCCGACGAACGACACGTTGAGCAGGATCGCGTCGATCTTCTTGTCGCGGACCTTCTGGATGAACCTGGCCGACGCCTTGTACGTCCCGACCATGATGATCGCCTTGACCGGATGCCTCGGGCGCTCGGTGTTGCCGACCCGGACCGTGGCGTTGTGGTACTCGACGAGCTTGTTGACCGCGTCGTCGATCGCGACCGTGTTCCGGTCGTAGCCGACCCGCAGCACCTCGTCGCTGCGCCCCTTCTTGCGCAGCATCTTGGTCGCGCCCTCGTAGCCCGCGTCGCCGTAGCTGTCGTTCTGCGCGAACACCACGATCCCGTGATCGGGGACCTTCTTGACGTCGACCAGGTAGCTGATCATCTTCGCGGTCTCGTCCTCGTAGCTCGCCCGGTAATTGAACACGTAGCGGTCGGGCGGATCGCGGCGCAGCAGGCCGGTGCCGGTGAACGCGCCGAAGAACAGCGCCTTCTTCGACAGCACGAACGGCAGCGCCTCCTTGGTCGTCGGCGTCCCGACGTCGCCGATGATCGCGAACACGCTGCGCTCGTTGATCAGGTCCTGGACGTTGGCCAGGGCGCGCTTGCCCTCGTAGCCGTCGTCGAGCGCCAGCAGCTTGATCGTGCGGCCGGCGATCCCACCGGTGTCGTTGATCGCGGCGAACGCGGTCTCGAGCCCGAGCTTCATGTGGTTGCCGAGCTCGCGCGACGAGCCCGAGAACGCCGCGCTCATCCCGAGCGTGATCGAGTCGTTGGTCACGCCGCGCACGATGGGTGCGATCGTCCGTGGCGGCGGCGGTGGGGTCGCCGGCATCGCCGCGGCGGCCGGTCGGGCGCTGCCCGGTGCGGGTGCCGGCGCCGGCGTGGGCCGGAGCGACAGGAACGCGACCACCGCGACCACGGCCGCCGCGGCCAGCGCCGCGCCGCCGGCGATCAGCCACTTCCTGCGCCGTGTGTCGACCGGGTCTCGTGGCAGGTCCTGCCCGCCGTAGCGCAGCTGCAGACTAGCGGTCGTGGCGACGTGGGTGGGGCTGGCTCCGAACGAGCCGGGGATCGAGCCGGTGGTCCGTGCCTGCTGTGCCTCATGTAGCGCCGGCAGCGCCGCCGCGCCCGGGCGGGAGCCCCGGAGCTGGGCCTCGATCACCTGGCGGATCTGCGCGCGCTCGTCGCGGAACAGCTCGGACACCGCGGCGCCGAGCCCGTGCTCGCGGGTCGGCGTCGCGTGCTGCGCGAGGTAGTTGTCGAGCTCGCCGCGCAAGGCGTCGGCGGTCGGGTGGCGGTCGTCGGCCAGGTGCGCCATCGCCCGGGTGCAGATCTGCTGCAGCACCGGCGGCGCGTTCGCCGGGGGCGGCGGCAGCTCGCCGGTCGACACCCGGCGCAGGATGTCGCTCTCGGACCGCCCGGCCCAGATCTGGGCGCCGCTCAGGATCTCCCAGAGCATGACCCCGACCGAGAAGATGTCAGCTCGCCGGTCGATCGCGCCGCCGGCGATCTGCTCGGGAGCCATGTAGCGGGCCTTGCCCTTGAGCACGCCGACCCGGGTCTGGTTCACCGAGTCGAGCACCTTGGCGATGCCGAAGTCCACGAGCTTGACCTGGCCGTCGTAGGTGATGAACACGTTGCTCGGCGTCACGTCGCGATGCACGATCGACAACGGCGTGCCGTCGTAGTCGACGAGCTCGTGCGCGTAGTGCAGGCCCGACAGCACGTGGACCAGCATCTGGATCTGCATCGGCAGCGGGAACAGCTTGCCGACGCTGCGCGCGCGGCGCACGCGCTCGAAGGTCTGGCCCTCGAGGTACTCCATCGCGATGTAGTACCGGCCGGTGTCCTCGCCGACATCGTTGGTCTGGACCACGTTGGGGTGATTGAGCCGCGCGGTCAGCCGGGCTTCCTCGAGGAACATCCGCCGGAACACCTCGTCCTCGGCGAGGTCGCCGCGCAGCAGCTTGACCGCGACGAGCTTCTGGAAGCCGCCGAGTCCGCCCTGCACCATCGTGAGATAGACCTCGGACATCCCGCCGCGGCCGATCTCCGCGATGAACCGGAACTTCCCCGAAAGCTCGACGCCAAACTTACCTGGTAGCGAGATGGTGACCTCCCCGATTTTTCGAAACCGTCACTACACCGTTATCGAGTAGTGATGGATTACGGAGGTGACGTCAAGCAGGAATTCCGCCGCGAACGCGAGAGCTCAGGTAGCTGCGGGGTATTACCGCGCGCGGCTCACATCGGCTGACAGCGATACCGCGACTGCCAGGTGCGATCTGCGGTGTTCCCTAAACGGGGTAGTGACGCCGGTCGCACCCCGGGTGCGAAGTTCTCGCAGCGGTGCTAGGTCAGCGTCGGACGGTCGACCGCCACGCCCATCGCCTGATAGCCCTTGTCGACGTAGACCGTCGCGCCGGTGATCCCGCTGGCCAGTGGGCTGCACAGGAACGCGGCCGTCGCGCCGACCTCCTCGGCGGTGATCGCCTCGGTCAGCGGTGAGTTGGCCCTCGCGTACTCGATCATCTGGCCGATGAAGCCGATCGCGCTCGCGGCGCGCGACGCGTACGGCCCGGCGGAGATCACGTTGACCCGGTGGCCCCACGCCCGGCCGGCCTCGTAGGCCAGCACGCGGGTGTCGGACTCGAGCGCCGCCTTGGCCGACGACATGCCGCCGCCGTAGCCCGGCACGACCCGCTCGGAGGCCATGTAGGTCAGCGACACGAAGGCACCGCCCCGGGGCATCACCGGCCCGAGGTGGCGGACCATCGACACCATCGAGTAGGCCGAGGCCGAGACCGCGCCGAGGTAGCCCTTGCGCGAGGTCTCGAGCAGCGGCTTCTTGACCTCGGAGCCGTTGGCCAGGCTGTGCACGACGATGTCGACCCCGCCATCGGCGGCGACCGCCGCGGCCAGGCCGCCGATCGTGAAGTCGCCGAGGTCGCGGTAGCGGCGGCTGTCGCGCAGCTCGGCCGGCACGTCGTCGAGCCGGTCGAACTCGGCGTCGAGCGGGTAGATCTTGGCGAACGCGAGCTTGCCGCCGCCCGGCATCGCGAGCGAGGCGTCGAGCTTGCCGCGCTCGAGCATGGTCTTGAAGATGCCGAGCGCGGGGGGCCAGGTCGCGACCGAGACCCGGGCGCCGGCCTGCGCGAGCGCCTTGGCGATCGCGAAGCCAAAGCCGGCGTCGTCGGCGACACCCGCAACCAGCGCGTGCTTCCCCGTGAGGTCGATCGTGAGCATGCGGACTTGATCGCGCGAAACCCCGTCCGGATCAACCGCCGGCCGCACGCGTTGGACACCGCGCCCCGGCGCACGCCGCCCCGCCGGCCCCGCCGCCGCGCCGGCCGTGCTGGCCGCGCCGGCCGTGCTGGATGATAAGGTCGCCGCCGTGAGAGATCGGTTGTTTCGCGGTGCCGCCCGGACCGTCCTCGGCAGCCCGCTCGTGCATGTCCTCGCCCGCAGCCGCCAGCGCGGCCCCGACCGCGGCCTCGATCGCCAGGTCGCCGCCGTGCTCGCCGGCCAGCGCCTGCTCCGGCTGCCCACGCTCGAGTCGATGGAGCCGGCGCGCGCCCGCACGTTCGCCGAGACCGGGCTGTCGCCGCTCGAGGTCGCGACCGTGGCGATGGCCGAGGTCACCGACACCACCGTGGCCGGCCGCGGCGGCCCGATCCCGGTGCGGATCTTCGTGCCGCACGACGCGGGGCCCCACTGGATCATCTATTTCCACGGCGGCGGCGGCGTGATCGGCTCGATCCGCAGCTCCGAGCCGGTCACCCGGCGGATCGCGGCGCAGACCCGCTGCATCGTCGCGTCGGTCGAGTACCGGCTCGGTCCCGAGCACCGCCACCCCGCCCCGATCGACGACGCGTGCGCGGCATGGGAGGCGCTCACCGCCCGTGTGCCGCACGGCCGCGTCGCGGTCGGCGGCGACAGCTTCGGCGGCTATCTCTCGGCCCACGTCGACCACCACGCGATCACCAGCGGCGGCCGCCGCCCCGATCTCCAGATCTTGATCTACCCCGCGGTCGACATGACCCAGAGCTCGCCGTCGATCGATCGCCTCGCCGAGGGCTACCTCTTGACCCGGTCGATGATCCAGTGGTTCCGGGG
Organism: Kofleriaceae bacterium; assembly: GCA_036403075.1. GTDB lineage: Bacteria > Myxococcota_A > Polyangia > Haliangiales > Haliangiaceae > JABFXX01. Next base: position 4,121 of record DASWRS010000158.1, on the reverse strand, counting down.
CAACTACCTGAACCCGTCCGACGATCGCCGGGCGGTGTCGCCGATGTTCTGGCCGTCGCTGCAGGGCTCGGCCCGCGCGATCGTCGCGACCGCCGGCTACGATCCGCTGGTCGACGAAGGCGAGCGCTATGTCGAGCTGCTCCGCGCCGCCGGCACCGAGGTCCGCCACCGGCGGTATCCATCGCTGATCCATGGCTTTCTCAGCCTGGCCGGCGGCGTGACCGCCGCCCGCGCCGCGATCGACGAGCTGTGCAGCGACATCCGGGAGCTGCTCGGCGGCAACTGATGCGCCCGCGCGGCTGATCCGGCGCCACGCCGACGCCAACCCGACCGCCGCCGCGGCAATCCCCGGCACGCGGTCCGCGCTGGACAGCGCACCGATCATGACGAACAATGCGTGCGGTCAGGGGAGAGGGCTGGCTGGTGCGAGGGGCGCGCCACCAGGCTCTCGACACGGGAGGCGGGGAGATGAGCGACACGTCGGATCGGTCTGGCGCGCGGGATTGCGCGCTGCTCGCCCACCACGCCTCGCGTCGACGAGCCATGTCGATCGGGACCTGCCGGATCGCTCCGGGCCGCGGAGAGCGCCCGTGAGCGCGGCGGGGATCGACGTCCTGGTCGTCGGCGGCGGCCCGGCCGGCATCGCCAGCGCCCTCGCGCTCGCGGCCCGGGGTCTGCGCGTGGTCGTGGCCGAGCGCCGGTTGCGCGGCACGCGCGGCATCCCTGGCGAGACCCTGCCCGGCCGCGTCCGGCCCGTGCTCGACGGGCTCGGCCTCGCCGACGTGCTCGACGACGCCGCGTGCACGCCGATCTACGCCCAGCGCTCGCGCTGGGGCCCGGTGGTGCGCGAGCGCAACACGCTGCTCGATCCGTACGGCCACGGCTGGCAGGTCGACCGCGACGGCTTCGATGAGCTGCTGCGCGACCGGGCCGTCGACCGCGGCGTCGACGTGCGCCTCGGCATGCGCTGCACGTCGATCATGCCGGAGACCGGCGGCTGGCGGATCCAGCTCGACCAGGATCGCGGCCGGAGCTCGCTGCGCGCCGCGTTCGTGGTCGACGCCACCGGGCGCTCGGCGTTCGTCGCCCGCCGGCTCGGCGCCCGCCGCGAGCGCCGCGATCGCTCGGTCGCGATGGTCGCCGGCATCCTCGGGCCGGCCGCGAGCCAGGGCTCGACCCTGATCGAGGTCTGCCCCACGGGCTGGTGGTACGCGACGACGCTGGCCTCGCACGACGTCGGCCTGACCTTCGTGACCGACGCCGCGCTGATCCCGGCCGGAGCCGCCGCGCGCGCGAACGCGTTCCTCGATCACCTGAAGACCGCCCCGTTGGTCGAGCGCTACCTCGCCGGCTGCGGCGCACCGGCGTGGCTCCGCGTGGTCTCGGCCGCCCCCGCCGCGACCACGCCGATGGCGGGCGACGGCTGGCTCGCCACCGGCGACGCCGCCGCCGTCCACGATCCACTGGCGTTCTCCGGCGTCACCCGGGCGCTCGAGCACGGCCAGCGATCGGCGGCGGCGATCGCGGCCTGGCTCGGCGGCGACCGCGGCGCCCTCGAGCGCTACCGCGCCATCGCGGACGCCGAGCTCGCCGACCACCTGCAGACCCGCCGCGCCTGCTACGCCGCCACCGGCATGTCGCGATTTCCGTTCTGGCGCGAGCGCTCGGCTCTCGCGCCGCCGTCACCGCGCTTCGCCGGGGCCGCGCCCTGGCTCACCTCGGAGCCCCGGGCTGTGTGACCCGCGCGCCGCCCGCGGTCAGTCGTAGCGCAGGCCGTCGACCGGCCGCAGCGCGGCGGCCGACTGCGATGGCACCACCGTCGCGATCACGCTGATCACCATCGTGATCCCGGCGACCAGCAGGACCTCGAGCGGCTTGACCTCGATCGGCAGCCGATCGATCAGGTAGACCTTGGGGTCGAGGTGGTAGCCGTAGCGCGACACCACGTTGCAGGTCACCAGCCCGATCAGCACACCGAGCAGCGTGCCCGCGCCGCCGATCGCGAGGCCGACGACCTGGAACACCAGCGCCACGCTCGACGACGACGCGCCCATCGACTTGAGGATCGCGATCTCGCGGACCTTCTCCATCACCATCATCGTCAGCGCCGACACCATGTTGACCGCCGCGACCACGATGATCAGCGTCAGGATGATCACCAGCGCGAGCTTCTGCAGGGTCAGCGCGGTGAACAGGTTGTGGTTGAGCTCGTACCAGTCCTGGACCTGGTACGGCGGCCCGCCCAGCGCCTTCTCGAGCTTCTGCGCGATCGCCTCGGCCCGGTCGACGTCCTTGACCTTGAGCTCGACGCCCATCACCTGGTCGCCGCGGCCCTGCAGCTCCTCGACCTCGTCGAGCGACGCGTACATCAGCCGGCGGTCGTACTCGTCGAACCCGCTGTAGAAGATCCCGGTGACCGTGAACTTGCGGGTCCGCGGCGCGCTCGACTTGGCGCGCCAGGTGTCGAAGTCGATGTTCGACAGCGGCACGACCACGGTGACCGCGTCGCCGATCTTGGCCTTGAGCTTGTGCGCGAGCTCCTTGCCCATGATGATCGGCGGGTCCTTGAGGCACTTCGGCCGGTCCGGCTCGGTCGCCGAGATCGCACCGGGACGCGGCGCACCGGCCCCGGGCGCGGCGTCGCCCGGCCCATCGCGGCTGGCATCCCCACCGGGCGCGCACGCCGGGGTCAACAGCGAGTCGACCGTGCCCTCGATCATGTGCTGCTCGAGATCGAGCACGCCGCGCACCAGCTTGGGATCGATGCCCTTGATCGCGACGCCGGACAGCTGGCCCTTGCCGCGGGTCGCGAGCATCTCGGCGAAGATGAACGGCTGGACCGCGAGCACGTCGCGATCGATCTCGCGCGCGGTCTTCATCACGTCGCGGTACTCGGCGAACGTGTTCTGCGACTTCAGCACGATCACGTGCGCGTTGACGCCCAGCACCTTGTCGCGAAACTGCTTCTGGAACCCGGTGGTCACCGCGAGCACGACGGTCAGCGCGGCGACCCCGAACACCACCCCCAGCACCGACACGCTGGTGAACACCGAGAAGATCGAGAACAGGAAGAACGACGCCGCCGCGATCAGGCTGAGCACCACCATCAGCACGCCGAAGGGATTCGCACCGTGCGACAGCATCAGGATCACCGCGCCGATCGCGACCCCGCCGAGCGACACCAGCGCCAGCATCTGCATCAGCTTGTCGCGCTTGCCGCCGTACAGGTAGCGCCAGCCGGTCTTGAGCTCGTATCTCACGTCGCCTCAGCTTGCCTCGGACCGCCCACCGGCGCCAGATCCGCGGCCACTCCATCGGTCCACGGCTGATCCGCCGGCCGCGCGCGCCGGCGCTCTCGGCAGCCCGCCGCCCACGGGCCCGCGATCAGTCGGCGTACATCACGTCGGAGCGCAGCACGTACTTGACCCCGGACACGACGGGGCAACCCTCGTGCAGCAGCTGATGCTGGAACAGGAGCGCCAGGCCCGTGCTCGGCGCGACCTCGACGCCGAACTCGTGGAACGCGGTCCGGCCGCCGGCGAAGCCGTCGTTGAGGTAGACCATGAACGTCAGCTCGCTGCGCTCGGCCGCGCTGCGCTGGAACGCGCCGTCGCAGTGCGGCGCGAACCGCTGACCGGGCTCGTAGCGATAGCACCGGAACCGCTCGTTGACCCCGACCGGGCGCCGGCCGCACAGCCGCTCCGGCAGCGCGCCCCGGAGCCGCCCGAACAACTCGGCGGCCAAACCGACGTCATCGAACATCACCCGCTCGTTGTTGCGGATGTCGGGCCGCATCACGAACCCGGCAGCGGTCGTGATCGGCGCCGCCGCGAAGCCGACCTGCTCGGCCCGCGCGATCTGGTCCCGGCACTCCGCGGCACGCATCACCTCGCCGACGGTGAACACCATCGGCGCCGACATGTCGACGTGGTCCCCGTCGACATACGGCCACCCCGACCCCGGAACCACGATCTGCATCCTTATAGTGTTACCTCTACACCACCGGAAGTCGAGCGCGTACCGGCCTCACAGCGGCCCGCGACCATGGCCCATAACGGCAGCTTGGCGGGAAGTCGCAGCACGGCGGAGTTTGCGTTCCCGGCGACCTCAGGATGCCGGCC
>DASWRS010000157.1:0-39208 GCA_036403075.1 Kofleriaceae bacterium | reverse complement strand
CCGGTGCCGCCGACGGCGAGCACGCGGCCGAGCCGCAGGTGGGGCAGGCTGAGCTCCGCGGCAGCGCGGGCGAGCCGGAGCTCGATCGCGATTGGCCCGGCGCGGCCGTCGAGCCGGATCGGGCCGGTGACGATGCGGACGCCGCCGGCGTCGGGCACGATCTGGACGCCATCGGCGGCGAGCTCGCCGAGCCCGGCGATCCGCGCGGACAGCGTCCCCGAGCTGACGACGATGCGGCGCAGCCGGCCGGCGCCGCCCGCCTCGCCGCGGGCGCGATGAACCAGGCGGCGCGCCAGCCGCGCGAGGTCCGAGTCTCCGTCGCCATCGATCTGGATCGCGACGCGCGGGCCAGCGACCCGGATCTCGTCCGCGCGCAGCGTGCCGGCGAGCAGCGAGTCGAGCGCGACCGAGGCCTCGACCGCGTCGGCGGCGACCAGCTCACCGAGCGCGACGTCGCTCAGCCGCACGGCGCCGGTGAGATCGGCATCGACCCGGCCGATCCGCGCTGCGACGCCGCCGGCTGCGCCGAGGTGGTCGGCGAGCGCCGCGGTGCGATGTGCGAGCCAGGCAGCCGCGCTGACCGGCACACCGGCGGCGCAGACCGCGGTGGCGAGCAGGATCCGGCGACCCTGGCGCGACGTCATCTCGTATCCTGCCGCAGCGGTCCCGGGGTCGGACACCCCGGAGACCCCGCCAACGCGCAGCGCAGCGACGCGGGCTGGGTCACAAAGCGAGATAGATTCCCAGGCCGGGTGGTCCTTCGCCGGTCGGTCGTGAGGATGGCACCGACGTCCGACCGCAATACGGCCGTCAACAGACGAGCGTGTGGCCCAGACCCGCAGTCGCCAGCGCGCGTGTCCGCGTTCTCCCCGCGCGCGGTGCACCGCTCGAATCTGCTGCGCCGATGCACTAGTGGTGCTCGTACAGCCGCTCGGGGACGCCGGGGGCGAGGCCGGGAGCGATACCAGCGGCGGAATCGTGGCGCCGGTCGTCGCCGAGGAACGCGCGCTGGGCCACGCGGCGCTCGCCGCGGCCGCGCCGGGTCGCCAGGCTCGCGCCGGCGAGCATCATCTCGCACAGCTCGCCGAACGAGATCCCCGCGGCGTCGGCGATCCTGGGCAACAGGCTGGTCGGCGTCAGGCCGGGCAGCGTGTTGACCTCGAGCACGAACTCGTTGCCGGACTCGCTGACGATCATGTCGACGCGCGTCGCGCCGCGGCAACCGAGCGCGAGGTGGGCGCGCAGCGCCTGGGTCAGGACGCCGCGGTAGCGCTCGGGCGACACCCGCGGCGGCACGAAGTAGTCGGTCGCGCCGCGGGTGTACTTGCTGGCGTAGTCGTAGAACCCGTCGCGCGGCGCGATCTCGACCGCACCGAGCGCGCGATCCTCGAGCACCGCGACCGAGACCTCCTTGCCGGCGATGAAGCGCTCGACCAGGATCTCGTCGTCGAACCGCAGCGCACGCTCGACCGCAGGGCCGAGCTCGCCGGGCTCGTGACAGATCGACACCCCGACCGAGCTGCCCTCACGGACCGGCTTGACCACGCACGGGAAGCCGAAATCGCCGTGGATCGCGGCGAGCTCGTCGCCGGCCGCGGCCGGGCCGGCCCCCGTGGACGCGACCGTGGCAGCCGACAGCGTGTAATAGGCCGGGGTCGGAAGGTTGTGGAGCCGGAACAGCTCCTTGGCCTTGGCCTTGTGCATCGCCAGCCCGGATGCGAGGACATCGGAGCCGGTGTAGGGGATCCCGAGCATCTCGAGCAGCCCCTGGACGCAGCCGTCCTCGCCCCAGCGGCCGTGGAGCGCGACGAACGCGACCGCGATCTGCTCCTGGCGCAGCGCCACGTCGAGGTCGCGGTCGACATAGATCGGAACGGCGTCGTGGCCGCGGCCGCGCAACGCCTCCAGCACCGCCTCGCCGCTGCGCAGCGACACCTCGCGCTCGCTCGACAGACCTCCGAGCAACACTCCGATCTTGCGGGACTGCATCTGGGACTCTTCCTGGCCGGGGGCCGCTTGCGCCAGTCGTCCTGGCTTGCGACGAGAACGCACAGCGCTCCCGTCATCATTCCGACGCTAAGCGAGCCGATCGATCCGCGCAATTTTTCGTCCATCGCGCGGTGCGGGGGGTGTGGTCGCCTTGACGCAGCTTCGTGGTGCACGGTAGACACGCCGCGATGGCAAAGAACAAGTCCGCCGGGGGGAGCTCCGCCAAGGCCGGGGGGAAGCGCCGGCCGCCGAAGGAGACGGCTGCTCCCCGGCCGGGCAGCAGCAAGGGTCGCTTGGCCAGGCCGAGCAAGCCGGCGAAACCCGCCAAGCCGGCCCGTCCGGCCAGGTCGGCCCGTCCGGCGAAGTCGGGCCGGCCGCCCGAGCGCTCGGCGCAGGCCGAGCTGCCGATCCGCGGCTTCGAGGAGCCCCGCGAGCTCGACGAGACCGCCGACCTGGCCGAGCTCGCCGACTTCGAGGAACCCGAGGACGACGGCGCCGAGGACATCGAGGACGCCGAGATCATCGCCGAGACCGCGATGGACAGCACGGCCCCGTCCCCGGCCGAGCACGCCCCGGCCGAGCTCGCCGACAGCGACACCGAGGAGGTCGTCGAGGTCGACGATCAGCCGCCGACGCTGAGCCCCGAGGAGGAGGAGCTCAGCGCGCTGTACGGCGACGATCTCGCCAAGCCCGCGATCGTCCACGCCGAGTACGCCGATCGGCTGACCGCCGACGAGGACCGGCCGATGACGCCGGAGATCAACGCGCGCGACGAGCGCAAGGCGCAGTGGCAGGAGCGCCGCGATCGCCGGCGGCGGCGGCGCGACGAGCGCGATCGGCTGCGCCACGAGCGCCAGGGCCAGCCGCGGCCCCCCGGCGAGGCACGGCCGCACGAGCCGCGCCCGGCGCACGACGCCCGCGCCGATCACCCGCGCGCCGCGGCCGAGCCGCGCCCGTCGCAGCCGTCCGCGCCGCGGCAGCTGCAGGCGCCGGTGGCCCCGGCGAGCAACGGTGCCGACCACGACGCGCTCGCCCGGGTCGGGACCCCGCTCGGCGACGCCGCGGCGACGGTGTTCGCCCAGCTCCGCAACGGCCAGCCGCTGCCGGTGCGCCAGCTCGCCGCGATGATGCGCAAGCGCAGCCTGGTCGAGACCGACCCCGAGCAGCTGTGGCCGCAGCTCAAGGCCGAGCTGCTCGGCGACGAGCGCAGCTACCGCACGCTCGGGCTCCGGCCGCGGATCGTGTATCGCGGCCGCGATCTGTTCGCGCCCGGTCCGGTGTCGATGAGCCAGACCGCCGAGGCCGAGGCCAGCGTCGCCGCGGCGCTGTCGCGGCTCGCCGGCGCAACCCACCGCGCGCTCGCGGCGCGGATCGCCAAGGCCACCGGCCAGGGCTTCGAGCGGCTGATCCACGCGTACCTCGTCGCGGCGGGCTACCGCGAGATCGCCTGGGTCAAGCGCGTCGGCGGCATCGCCTACGCCCAGGCGATCGCGCCGGGGATCGATCGCCTGGTGCTGATCAGCGCGCGCTCCGGCGATCAGCCGATCGACCGCCGCGGCGTCGGCGAGCTGCGCGTCGGGGTCGAGGCCAAGGACCTGGTCGCGGGCATCCTGTTCTCGGCCCGCGAGCTGTCCGAGGACGCCGAGCGCGAGCTCGAGCGCCCCGGCCGGTCGATCTCGGTGATCTGCGGCGACCACCTGGTCGCGGCGCTGATCGCCGCCGGCGTCGGCGTGGTCAGCTCGGCCGCGCCGATCCACTACGTCGACGACCAGCTGCTCGACGAGCTGCTGGCGGGGTAGGGCGGGCGAGCCGGTGACCGAGTGGCGCTGGCTCGGGCGGGCCGCGTTCCGCCCGGTGCTCGACGAGCAGCTCGCGATCCGCGAGCGGGTGTGGGCCGGTGAGCCCGGCGTGGTGCTGCTGTGCGAGCACCCGCCGGTGATCACGCTCGGCCGCTCGGCCACGGTGGCCAACATCCTCGCCGCGGGCGACCTCCCGATCGAGCGCATCGAGCGCGGCGGCGAGGTCACCTACCACGGCCCGGGCCAGCTGATGGTGTACCCGGTCGTGCGGCTGGTCAGCGTGGTCGCGTTCCTCGAGCGCGTCGCCGCGGCGATCGCGGACACCTGCGCCGCGCTCGGCGCGCCGGGCGCGGCGTGGCGGCGCGATCCCGCCGGGGTCTGGCTCGATGGCAAGAAGCTCGCCGCGTGCGGCATCCACGTCGCGCGCGGCGTCAGCGTGCACGGCTTCGCGCTCGACGTCGCGACGCCGCCCGAGGCGTGGCGCGCGATCCGGCCGTGCGGCCTCGACGTGCCGCAGATCTCGCTGGCCCGCGCGCGCGGCGCGGCGATCACCGTCGAGGACGTCGCGAACGAGCTCGGTCCGCGGATCGCGCGCGCGGTGTGATCTTGGGGGTATGATCGCGCGCCATGGCGGCGCTGCGCATCACCGTGCTCTACAACACCGACTACGACGCGGAGGCCTGCGCCACCGACGTCATCTCGGTGGAGGCCAGCGCGCGCGCCGTCGCCGCCGCGCTGACCGAGGGCGGGTTCCAGGTCGAGGTCCTCGGGCTGTTCGGCCTCGAGGTGCTCGGCGTGCTCGACCGGGTGCGCGCGTCCGCGCCCGACCTGGTGTTCAACCTGTGCGAGTCGATGGCCGGCGATCCGCGGAACGAGCCGACGTTCGTCGGCCTGCTCGACCTGTTTGCGATCCCGTACACCGGCGCCGATCTGCTGTGCCTGGCGTCGTGCCTGCACAAGCAGCGGGCCAAGGACATCCTGATCGCGCGCCGGATCCCGACCCCGCCGCACTGCTTCCTCGCCGGGCCCGCCGAGCTCGACGATCCGGCGCTCGACGCGCTCGACTACCCGTGGTTCGTCAAGCTCGCCCACGAGGACGCGTCGGTCGGGATCACCGAGGCCAACCTGGTCGCGACGCCGGCGGCGCTGCGCGACCGCGCGGCCGAGCTGATGCGCGACCACGATCAGGGCGTGCTCGCCGAGCGCTACGTCGACGGCCGCGAGCTCAACGTCACGCTGATCGGCAACGCCGGCGACGTGCGCATGCTGCCGCTCCACGAGATCGACTTCACCGCGATGCCGGCGGAGCGGCCGCGGATCGTCAGCTACGCGGCCAAGTGGGACGAGGGCCACGTCGACTACGCCGGCACCAAGCCGGTGCCGCTGCGCGACGCCGACCCGGCCCTGGTCGCGCGGGTCGAGCAGGTCGCGCGCGGCGCGTGGGATGCGCTCGGCCTGCGCGACTACGGCCGGATCGATCTGCGGGTCGACGCCGCCGGGATGCCGTGGGTGATCGACGTCAACCCCAACCCCGACATCTCGCCCGACGCCGGCGTGTCGCGCGCCGCCCGGCTCGCCGGGCTGTCGTACCCGCAGCTGATCGCCGACATCGCCAACGTCGCGCACTGCCGGATCCGGCGCGCCGGCGGAGCCTGACGGGGCGTGACCGGGCGGCCGCGTCAGTCGTCGCCGGCGGCGTCGCCGGCGGCGTCATCGCCGCCGCCGCTGGCGAGCCGGCGCAGCTTCTTCTGCAGCCCGAACCGCGACAGCCCGAGCAGGCGCGCCGCGACCGTCTGGTTGCCCTTGGCGCGCGCCATCGCCGCGGCGAGGTAGGCGCGCTCGGTCGAGGCCAGCGCGGGCCGCAGCCGGAGGTCCTCGCCGACATCGGGGCGCGTCGGCTCGGGGCGCGCCGCCGCGCGCGCGATCGCCTCGGGCAGGTCCTCGAGGTCGATCACGTCGCCGCCCATCGCCACGCCGCGGGCGAGCGCGTTCTCGAGCTCGCGGACGTTGCCGGGCCAGCGGTGCTGGCCGAGCGCGCGCAGCGCGGCGCGGGTCAGCCGCGGCGCGGGCCGGCCGGCGCACAGCCGGCCCAGCAGGTGCTCGACCAGGATCGGCAGGTCGCCGTCGCGATCGCGCAGCGGCGGCACCGCGACGGTCATGACGTCGAGCCGGAACCGCAGGTCCTCGCGGAACCGCCCGGCCGCGGCGAGCGCGGCGAGCGGCTGCTGGCTGGCGACGACCACGCGGACGTCGACCTGGCGCGACCGGCTGTCGCCGACCCGGCGGATCACGCCGTCCTGCAGGACGCGCAGCAGCTTGGCCTGCATCGCCGGGCTGGTATCGGCGATCTCGTCGAGGAACAGCGTGCCGCCGTGCGCGACCTCGAACAGGCCGCGGCGGTCGCGGTCGGCGCCGGTGAACGAGCCGCGGACGTGGCCGAACAGCTCGCTCTCGAGCAGCGGCTCGGGCACCGCGCTGCAGTTGACCGCGACGAACGGCCCGGCGCCGCGCGGACCGTGGTCGTGCAGCGCGCGGGCGACCAGCTCCTTGCCCGTGCCGCTCTCACCGACGATGACCACCGGCAGCGCCGTCGCCGCGGCGCGGTCGATCACGCCGAGCATCTTCACGACCGCGGGCGACCGGCCGACGATGCGGTCGTAGCGGTGGCGCAGCCGGTCGCGGTCGGGCAGGTCGGCCTTGACCCGGACCAGCTCGGCGTCGCGCTCGGCGAGCTCGAGGCTGAGCCGGGCGTTGAGCTCGTCGACCTCGTGGGTCGTGCGCCGCAGATCGGCGGTCAGCCGCGCGTTCTCGATCGCGATCGCGGCGATGTCGGCGAGCTCGCCGAGCACGCTGGCGAGGCCGGCGTCGAACGCGCCGCCGCGCAGCCGGTGGTCGACGTAGAGGCAGCCGGTGACCGCGCCGCGCTGGCGCAGCGGCACCGCGAGCACCGAGCGCAGCCGCAGCGCCGCGACCGAGGCCGCCGCGCCGAACCGCTCGTCGATCCCGGCGTCGACCGTGACCACCGGCTCGCCGGTCTGGGCCGCGCGCTCGGCGATCGATCGGCTGACCGACCCGCGGCTCGGCCCGGCCGCCGGATCGGCCTCGAGATCGCCGGCGAAGAAGTTGCGCGACACCACCGGCACGAGCTCGCCGCCGGCCTGGCGCAGCAGCAGGAAGCCGCGCTCGGCGCCGGTCAGCTCGATCGCGGTGTCGATCACCTCGTCGAGGATGCGCTCGACGCTGGCCTCGCTGTTGAGCCGCCGCGACAGCGTGAGCAGCCGGCGCAGCTCGGCGACCGGGGCGGCGTCGCGCGCGGGCCTGCCCCCCGGCAGCGGCGGCGGCGCGGGCGGCTCGGCGGCGGGCAGCCGCGCGAGGTCCGGATCGCCGTCGATCGCGGCGCGAAACGCCGGCGCGGTCGCCGCGGTCCACGCCGCGTGGGCCGTCCGGGCGCGCTCGGCCTCGGTCCGCGCCAGCGCGGTGTCGCGCGCGCGCTGCGCGAGCTGGGCCGCGATCGCGTGGCCGCGGAACCCGCGCTCGAGGCGGTCGGCGTCGGCGGCGCGCGCCGCGACCTCGGCGCAGGCCCGGGCCAGCGCGGCGGCGGCCTCACCGAGCGGCCCGGGCGCGCCCGGCGGGCCCGGTAGTCCGCCGATCCGCAGCCCGGCCAGCGACGCGGGGTCGCGGAGCGCGAGCCGGCCGCGCGCCAGCGTCCAGCGGTCGCGGTCGTCGTCGCTCGCGCACAGCGCCTCGATCGCCACCGGATCGCCGGCGAGCTGCCCGGCCTCCGCGAGGGCGACGTGGGCGCTGATCTGGGCGTGGGCGTCGCCGCGCTCGATCGCGATCGCGAGCGCCTCGCGGTAGCTCGCGACCGCACCGGGCTCGTCGCCGAGCCTGCGCCGGGCGTCGCCGGCGACGATCAGCGCGAACGCGCGCAGGTGCGGCGCGCCGCCCGACGCCGCGATCGCGGCCTCGGCCGCGGCCCGGGCGTCGTCGACCTGGCCGACGAGCAGGAGCGCGTTGCCGCGGTTGAGCTCCGCGCCGCACCACTCGGTGGTCGCGCCGAGCTCGGCGAACACCCGGCCGGCGGCGGCGAGCCGGGGCAGGGCGTCGCTCGCCCGGCCGCGCTCGGCGAGCACGGTGCCGAGGTTGGCCTCGGCGGTCGCGGCCGCGTGGAGCTCCCCGACCTCGCCGAGCCGGCGCGCGGCCTCGCGGTAGCGGTCGCTCGCCAGGCCGAGCTGGCCGCGCTGCTGGGCGACCATGCCGCGCAGCGACGATGCGCGGCCGGCGGTGGCGCCGTCCCCGGCGGCGGCCGCGCCGACCTCGAGCGCGGCGAACGCGGCGTCGGCCGCCTCGAGCTCGCCGAGGTAGAACGCCGCGAGCCCGGCGGCCTCGGCCGCAAGCCCGGCGAGCGGGCCGGCGGCGGTCGCGATCGCGCGGGCCTCGCGGTACCGCGACCGGGTGACCAGGAGCCGGGCGTAGCTGCCGGCGACCTCGGGATGGACCGGGTGGGCGGCGTGGAGCGCGGCGAGCGCCGCCTCGGCGGCATCGAGATCGCCGGCGCGCTGCGCGGCGCGCGCGCTGACCAGCCGCGCCGCCACCGGGTCGGCGCCGGCGGCCTCGGCGTCGCGCGCGTACGCGGCGGCGTCGCGGTAGCTGCCGATCGCGGCCGCGGCGCGGGCGGCGACCAGCCCGGCGCGGGCCGGCACGATCGCGAGCGCGCGCCGGGCCAGCGCGAGCGCACGGTCGGCCCGGCCACGCGCGATCAGGTGCTCGGCGGCGTCGCACGCGCGCTCGGCGCGTCCGGCATCGAGCACCGCGCGCTCGAGCAGCGGCGCGATCCGCCGGAGCTCGGCGCTCGCGTCGCTGCCGCGGGCATCACCGGCGCCTCCGGCAGGGGCGGGCACGGTCCCCGGCGATGCCATCCGCCGGAGCTCGGCGCTCGCATCGCCGCCGGCATCTCCGCGATCCGCGGGCACGGTCCCCGGCGATGCCATCCGCCGGAGCTCGGCGCTCGCGTCGCTGCGATCGGCAGGCGCGGTCGGATCCGGCGGCAGACCGAGCGCCGCGGTGGCCAGCCGGGCGAGCGCGTCGGCGCCGGCGACCGCCTCGGCGGCGTCGGCAGCCGCGCGATCGATCGCGATCTCGTCGCCGCGGCGGTGGGCGAGCCCGAGCCGCTCGAGCTCGGCGACGTCGGCGAGCGTCGCAGGCGCCTTGCCCTCGGCGCGCAACGTCGCCAGCGCTCGATCGATCCGGACGCGTCCACCCCACGCGGCGATCGCGGCGGCGACCCGGCGCGCGCCCGCCGGCGCCGCGCGCAGCTGCCGGGCGCGCAGCTCGGCCATGCCCGCGGTCGTCCGCGCCGTCCAGTCGACCGCGAACGGCTGCGGCTCGCCGCCGATCGATCGCACCAGATCGATCACCGCGAGCGGCAGCCCGCTGCTGGCGACCGCGAGCGCGCGGGCCCAGGCGCGCGGCGGCGGCGTCCCGAGCATCGCGGCGGCGAGCGCGGCGACGCCCTCGTCGTCGAGCACCGGCGCGACGTGCACCGCGAGGCCGGGGCGCGGGTCGCCGGACGGCTCGCGCTCGATCAGCGCGATCACCGGGCCGGTGCCCTCGGCGCGGGCGAGCGCGCCGAGCACATCGCCGGCACGCGGATCGCCGATCAGATCGATCGCGACCGGGGCAGGGCCGCGCCGCGCCGCGCGCGCGACCCGCTCGATCCAGCCCCGCGCGGCGGCCGCCGGATCCGAGCCGGCGCCCGAGCCGGCAGCCGAGCCGACACCCGGCCGGGCGCCCGGCGTCCCGTCCGGCGCGACGTCCGGCGCCGGGCTCAGCGCAGCCCCGACCTCGTCGAGCGTGCCGCCGATCCGCGCGCCGGCGACCACGCCGCGGGCGACCTGCGCGAGCTGGTGGCGCCGGAGCGCGCCGTCGGCGAGCTCGCGGGCGCCCGACGCCGCGGCGCCGACCACCACGACCACCGCGCCGCCCGCGAGGCTGCGCCCGATCGCGTCGATCACCGACGCGGCGCCCGGCCAGGCGACCGGCGCCGGCGCCGCACCGACCCGCGGCCGGGCGCGGCGCGGCGAGCCCGGCGCGATCGCGGCGGCCAGCTGATCGAGCTCGTCGAGCACCGCGAGCGCCGAGCGCGGCCGGGCCTCGGCATCCCGCGCGACCATCCGGCGCACCAGATCGGCCAGCGGCCCCGGCAGGCCGCCCAGCTCGGTCAGGTCCGGCGGCTCCCCCGCGACGATGCGCTGGAGCAGGTCGCCCAGGCTCGCGGCCTCGAACATCGGCCGGCCGGTCACCAGCCGGACCACCGTGGCCCCGAGCCCGTAGAGATCGCTGCGCGGCTCGACATCACCCGCGACGGCCTCGGGCGCCATGTACGCGGGCGTGCCGCGCGCCTCGGGCGGCGAGCCGACCGCCGCGGCCAGGCCGAGATCGACCAGCACCGCTCGGCCGTCCTCGGCCAGGAGGATGTTCTGCGGCGCGACGTCGCCGTGGACCACGCCGGCCGCGTGGATCGTCGCGAGCGCGCCGGCGATGTCGCCGAGCAGCGCCCAGATCCGCGCCCCGAGGTCCGGGCCGGTCCACGGCGCGGCATCGCACCGGCCGCCCGCGATCCACTCGGCGACGAAGAACGGGCTGCCCGCCGGCAGGTCCTCGACCGGGTCCTGGGTGCGCCCGACCTCGAACACGCGCGGGAGCGAAGGGTGGCGCAACCGCGCAAGCTGCTCGAATTCCTCGAGCAGCATCGCCTCGCCGCCGCGCGGCACGAGCTTGAGCGCTCGCGGCTCGCCGGTTTCGGCGTCGACCACTTTCAAGACGCGACCAAAGCCCCCCCTTCCCCCCACTGCAGTGATGCGAAACCGTCCCCAGATCTGTCCGTCTCGGAGGTTCGGAACCACCACGCTCAAGTGTCAACCTAATTGGCGGCCCCTGTCAACTCGATTGACTGACCCGCGATCCTCGACGAGATTGCGAGGCTCGACGCGGGGCTATGCTATCGTCGGCCCGCGTGCCGGACGACGAACGGAAGGGCCGTCGTCTCGGAGACGAGACGAAGGGTCGCATCGCGGACCTCGCGTCCGGGTGGACGGTGGACGGCGACGCTCCGCCGGTCCCCGAGCCGCCGATCAAGCGCGAGGCGTCCGGGCCCGCCCGCGCCGCGCTCGACGCACCGCGGCGCAAGGCCAAGACCGTGCCGCCGCCCCCGCCGGGCTCCCCCGCGCGCAAGGCGCTCGAGGACAAGATCCTCGAGCTTCGCGAGGAATACGGCCACGACGACGCCCCCCGGTCCCCGGCGCTGTCGGCCGGTGGCAAGCCGCCGGCAGCGCCGCGGCCGCGGACCGGAGCGGCCCCGATCGCCGCCAGGCCCCGCGCCCGCGGCGGCGACCCGGTCGACCTGGCGTCGCTGCCGGAGGCCGACCGGACCAAGGAGAACCGCGGCGCGGTCGGGATCAAGCACGATCGGAGCGGGTCGCTGACCGCGAACGCGGCATCAGGGACGATCGGCGGCGACACGCCTTCGCCGATCTTCGACCGAGCGGCGATCGCCGCCGGGCAGCGCGGCGCGCTCGCCGGCGAGCGGCTCCCGCATCGCCCCGGTTCCCCGGCCGGCTCCCCGGCCAGCTCCCCGGCCGGCGCCCCGGGCGAGGCACCGACCCCCGGCGACGCCGGCGCCCGCCTCGGATCGCCGGCGACCTCCGGCAGCCTGCGCACGCCCGCGCGTGACGTGGCCGCGAAGGACCTGGCGGCCGGCAGCGGCCCCGGCCCGGTGGCGCGCGGCACGCCCAGGCTCGGCGCGCTGGTCGACCAGGCCGCGCCCGCCGGCGGCGACCGCGTCCAGGAGGCGATCGCCGACACACCGTCGCGGCGCGTCGTCCCGCTCGGCGAGTTCGATCAGACCCAGAGCCTGCCCGAGAGCGACAAGCTCCGGATCGCCCACGCCCAGGCGACGATCAAGCGCGACGCGGCGAGCGCGCTGCTCGGGCTCACCGAACCGGCGCCGGCCGCGAGCAAGCTGCCGTCGGCCGACGTCCTGTTCGACGACCCGACGCGGCAGACCAGCCACGCCGCGCTCCGCTCGGGTCCCGACGCCTCGGGGGCGTCGACCGGGCGGTTCGAGCGCGACGATCTCCTGCGCGACGACGGCCGGAGCGAAGGCCCGGGCCAAGGCCGGAGCGAGGATCGCGGCGAGGATCCCGGCGAGGATCCCGGCGAGGATCCCGGCGAGGACCGCGACGACGCGACCGCGATCTCGGCGCCGGGGTCGGGCGCTGCCTCGACCGGCACGCTGCGCAGCTCGGCCGCGCTGCCGCGCCGGCGCGGGCTCGCCGGCGACTTGCGCTACGTCGCGACCGTGGTGCTCGGCCTGCGCGACGCCCGGCGCGAGCTCGCCGCGATCGCGGCGCGCCAGGCGACCCGGCAGCAGTCGCGGCGCCATCACCTGGTCACGCTCGGACGCGCCGCGGTGACCGCGGACGGCCTGGAGCACGCGGCGCTGGGCGCGGCGCGCGACCAGCTGGCGCGCATCGAGGAGGAGCGCTCGCAGCACGCCGGCCACGTGGTCGCGGCCGACGCCGAGCTCACCCGGGTGGGCCGCGATCGCGAGACCCGGGCCAAGCAGTACCTGACCGACCTCGCGGCGCTCGACGCCGAGCTCACGGCGGTGACCCGCAAGCTCGAGCCGCTCGACAAGGAGGCCGCGGCGATCCGCAAGCGCGGGATCGATCTCCACGAGGCGCTGCGCCGGATCGACGAGAAGATCGCCGCGACCGAGGCCAGCCTCGGCTCGGTCAAGGGCGGCAAGCTCGATCGCGCCCAGATCCAGGCCGAGATCGCCACGCTGCGCGCCGATCGCAAGGCGATCCAGGCCGACGAGCCGGTGATCGCCGGGCAGCTCGACACGGTCAGCCCGCGGATCGCCGCGCTCGAGGCCCAGCGCAGCGAGGCCCAGCGCCGGCGCGCCGAGCTCGAGATCTCCGAGCGTGACGATCAGCGCCGGGTCGAGGAGCTGCTCGCCGCGATCGGCGCCAAGCGCAAGGTGGTCGACCGCGCGGCCGCCGATGCCGAGGCGCTGCGCGACAAGCTCCTGTTCCAGCTCGGCGAGCGGCTCAACGTCGACCGGCCCGACGATCTGACCGCCGAGCTCGCGCCGATCGACGAGATCGACCTCGAGCTCGGCAGCGCGGATCGCCGGATCATGGAGCTGCGCGAGATCCTGGCGTCGGTCGATCGCTGGAAGCTCGCGCGCGGCATCGCGCTGCTCGCCGTGCTGGTCGCCGCGGTCACCGCGATCGCCGGCTGGCTGATCGTCCACCGGCCCTGGCAGCAGCTGTGACGCCCGGGGATCAGCCGAGCAGGCGGTCGATCCGGTCGATCGCCGCGAGCGCGAGCACCACGCGCAGCGTGCCGAGCAGCCAGCCGACCGTGCCCAGCGCGATCGCGGCGGCGCCGGCGAGCCGGGCGAACCCCGGACCGGGCCGCCGGTAGCCGACCCAGCCGGTCCCGATCGCCCCCAGGCCCAGGCCGATCGCGACGAACAGCCCCGGCGACGGCAGCGCGGCGCCGAGCACCGCGCCGGCGGCGAGCACCAGTGCGACACGCGCCATGACCGGCACGCTAGCCCCTGTCAGCACCGCTCACCAGTTTTTGGCATCCCACCGCCGCGCGATCCCGCCCATGATGCGGGCGTGGAGGACGATGCCCGTCGCGGCAGGCTGTCGCGGATGCACGCCGTGGCCGAGGCCAAGGACGCGCTCGGCCCGTGGGACCCGATCACGCCGTCGGACGCCGTGCACCTGTTCGAGCGCGCGCCGTTCTGGTGGGCGGTGGCCGGCGGCTGGGCGATCGACGTGTTCCTCGGCACCCAGACCCGCGAGCACCACGATCTCGACCTCGCGTTCGCCCGCCACGAGCAGGGCCTGGTGTTCGAGACCCTGGTGCTGCAGGGCTGGGACGTCCACGTCGCCGCCGGCGGCCGGCTGACGCCGTGGCGCGGCGAGCGGCTCGATACCGCCGACAACAACCTGTGGTGCCGGCGGCCGGGCGAGGCCGCGTGGCGGTTCGACCTGGTCGTCACCGAGATCGACGACGGCGACTGGGTGTTTCGCAGAAACCCGCGCGTCCGGCTGGCGATCGACGACGCGATCACGGTCGGCGCGCCGTCGTTCGTGTCGCCCCACGTCCAGCTGCTGTTCAAGGCGCGCCACCGCCAGGCCAAGGACGACGCCGATCTCGCGGCGGTCGTGTCGCGGCTCGGGCCCGAGCGCCGGCGCTGGCTGCACGACGCCCTGCGCGTGACCGAGGGCCCCGAGCATCCCTGGATCGCCTTCGTCCGGGCGTGACGCGCGGGCTGCAATGCGAAGCTCCCGCAATTGGGCCGGGCGCCCAGGTGTGCTACACGCGTGGGTCATGTCCGACGAGCCCGATCAGATCCACGCGGGGTTCTGCGCGATCGTCGGATTGCCCAACGTCGGCAAGTCGACGCTCCTGAACCGGATCCTCGATCGCCACCTGGCCGCGGTCTCGGCCAAGCCGCAGACCACGCGCGATCGGATCCTCGGCGTGCACACGCTGGCGCTGCCGGCCGAGCCCGGGGCGCCCGCGCGCGCCCAGATCGCGTACGTCGACACCCCGGGGGTCCAGGACGGCCACGGGCCGCTGCGGCGCTACATGCGCGATGCCGCGATCGCCGCGGCCGACGACGCCGACGTGGTGCTGCTGCTGGTCGACGCCACCGATCGCCGCGGCCGGGTGCCCGACCGGCTGGCCGATGCCGACGTGGCGGGGCTGGCCGAGGCGAGCCGCAGCCACCCGGTCGTGATCGGCCTGAACAAGGTCGACCGGGTCGCCAAGCTCGAGCTCCTGCCGGTGATCGAGGCGTGGACGGGGTTCGCGGAGGGCACCGACGTGGTGCCGATCTCGGCCCTGACCGGCGACGGCGTCGAGCTGCTGGAGCGCACGATCGCCGGCCGCCTGCCGCTCGGCCCGGCGCTGTTCCCGGCCGACATGGTGACCGATCGCTCGCCGCAGTTCATCGCCCAGGAGATCATCCGCGAGCAGCTCTACCACCAGCTCGGCAAGGAGCTGCCCTACGCCTGCGCCGTGCAGATCGAGACCTGGACGCAAAAGACGCCGTCCGAGCTCGTGATCGGCGCCGTGATCGTCGTCGAGCGCGAATCGCAGAAGGCGATCGTGGTCGGACGGGGCGGGGCGCGGATCCGCGAGCTCGGGATCGCCGCGCGCCACGCGCTCGGCGAGGCGCTGGGCGCCACGGTGCACCTCAAGCTGTTCGTCAAGGTGATCACGGAATGGAGCCGCGGCGAGGCCGCGCTGCGCCGCCTCGGCTACGCCGCGGGAGGAGACGCGACGTGACCGCGCCGCTCGCGCCGCTGATCGCCATCGTCGGCCGGCCCAACGTCGGCAAGTCGACGCTGTTCAACCGGCTCGTCGGCGGCCGCCCGGCGCTGGTCCACGACACGCCCGGGCTGACCCGCGATCGGCGCTACGGCGAGTGCGACTACTTCGGCGCCGAGATGCGCCTGGTCGACACCGGCGGGCTCGATCCGGCGGCCGCGCGCGACGTGATCGGCGCGGGCATCCACCGCCAGGCGCTGCGCGCGATCGACGAGGCCGACGCGCTGGTGCTCGTGGTCGACGGCCGCGCCGGGCTGTCGGCGATCGACCAGGACCTCGCCGGCCAGCTGCGCGTGACCGGCAAGCCGGTGTTCCTCGCGGTCAACAAGATCGACCACCCGACCCGCGACGACCTGGTCCACGACTTCCACGCGCTCGCGCTGGGCCCGCCGTACCCGGTGTCGGCGGCGCACGGCCGCGGCATCGATCCGCTGCTCGAGGCGATCGCCGCGGCGGTCGGCGCGAAGCGGCCCGGCGCGACCGAGGGCGACGCCGGCGCCGGCCGCGACGATGCGTGGGACGTGCTCGCGGCCGAGCCGCCGGACCCCGACGAGGGCGACGGCGAAGCGGGCGAGGGCGCGAACGAGGACGCAGCCGAGGACGCAGCCGAGGATAGCGATGCGGACGATGCCGCGGACGCGGGCAAGCGCCGCGGGCGCCGCCGCGATGCGGTCGAGGCGCGGCCGCTGCGGGTCGCGTTCGTCGGCCGGCCCAACGCCGGCAAGTCGTCGCTGACCAATCGCCTGCTCGGCGACGAGCGCTCGCTGGTGCACCACGTCGCCGGGACCACGACCGATCCGGTCGACGCGGCGTTCTCGATCGGCGGCCGCGACTACGTCCTGGTCGACACCGCCGGGATCCGGCGCAAGGCCAAGGTCGAGGCCGATATCGAGAAGCTCGCGGTCACGATGGCGCTCTCGCAGATCGAGCGAGCCGACATCGTGGTGCTGGTGATCGACGCCGCGCTCGGTCCCGCCGAGCAGGACGCGCGGATCTCCGGGATGATCGAGCAGGCCGGCCGCGGCCTGTTGATCGCGCTCAACAAGTCGGACCTGGTCTCGGGGGAGGCCGCCCGGGCGCAGCTGCGCGAGCTGACCACCGACACGTTCCACTTCCTGTCGTGGGCGCCGTCGGTGATGCTGTCGGCGCAGCGCGGCGACGGCGTCGATCGCCTGCTCGACGCCGTCGACAAGGTCGCGCGCGAGCACGCCCGGCGGGTGCCGACCGCGCAGCTCAACCGGTTCTTCGCCGAGGTCATCGAGGAGATGCCGCCGCCGCTGCACCGCGGCCGCGCGGTCCGCATCCACTACCTGACCCAGGCGGCGACCCGGCCGCCGACGTTCGTGCTGTGGGCCAACACGCCCGACGGCCTCGCGCCGTCGTACAAGCGGTTCCTGGCCAACCGGCTGCGCGAGCGCTACGGGTTCCGCGGTTCGCCGATCCGGATCGCGGTCAAGGCCCGGCCCGATCGTCACAAGCAGAACGACTGACCCGGCTCGGCTCGGCGCAGCTCGCCGAGATCAGAGGTCGCCCCAGCGCAGCGTGCCGCGCACACCGAACGTCACCACCGTGATGTCGCCGCCGAAGCTCGCGATCCGCGCCTCGAGCCCGAGCGAGCGCTCGCGGCTGGTCAGCCAGTCGACCCCGCCGCCGACCACCAGCACGAAGTCGGCGCCGCGATCGATCGGTCCGCCGCCCGCGACCACGCCGCCGAGCCCGCCGAACAGGTACGGCACGACCTTGAGCACATCGAACCGGAACACCGCGCCGGCGTCGCCGAGCGAGGCATACGAGGTCTGGCTCTGCATCGCCTGGCCGCCGCCGTAGAACACCCCGCCGGCCAGCTCCGCGCGAAGCGAGAGGTCGCTGCTGATCGCCTGCTCGTAGCTCACGGCGAGCATGCCGCCGATGTCCGGGCTCAGGGACGGCGGCGCCTGCCTGCCGGTCGCCTTGCCGAGCGCGCTGAACGTCGCCCAGCCGACGCCCGCCGACACCGCGCGCTCGCCATCGCCATGCGCGACGCCCCCGAGCACGGCCACGAACACCAGCGCGAGCTTCACGCGGCCGATTGTATCTGGTCGGACGCCACGGCGGAGCGCGGCGTGGCGCGATCTCGCACACGAGAGCACACGCGGCGCGTGCGGCGGGGCCGACGCGGGGCAGCACGCACGCGTGGCTCGACTGCTCCGTATGCGTGCTGACGCGATCGTGCGCTGTCATTGCGCAAGCGTGGTACCGAGCCCGAGCGCGCGTCCCGAAATGCCACGTGCAAAGCCGCACGCCGACGTGCCAGACTGTGGCCTCTGGCGAGCTCACCACTCGAAGTTGTTGTGATGGTGACCCGTTGTATTCAGAATCTCGGCGTGAGGTCGGTCCGTGCTCGCTGACCGCGCCGACGCGCTGCTCGGCAGCATGCTCGGCAAGGACTATCGCGTCCTCGAGCGGATCGGCACCGGCGGCATGGCCGTGGTCTATCTCGTCGAGCATCAGACGCTGCTCAAGCGGTTCGCGGCCAAGGTGCTGTCGACCGAGCTGGCCTCGAGCCTCGAGGCCCGCGCCCGGTTCACCCAGGAGGCGCACGCCGCGTCGCAGCTCGATCACGAGCACATCGTCTCGATCTCCGACTTCGGCGCGACGGTCGATCAGCGGCCGTTCTTCGTGATGGAGCTGTTGCGCGGCCAGACGCTGGACCAGCGGCTCGGCGAGGGGCCGATGTCGATCGAGGAGGTCGTGGCGGTCAGCGTGCCGGTCGCACGCGCGCTCGCGCATGCCCACGCCGAGGGCGTCGTCCACCGTGACGTCAAGCCCGAGAACATCTTCCTGGTCCAGCGCAGCCAGGGCCGCTGGACGGTCAAGGTCGTCGATTTCGGGATCGCCAAGACGCCGGTCAATCCGCGGCTGACCCAGACCAAGCCCAAGCTGGGCGAGACCTTCGGCAGCCCGCTGTTCATGGCGCCCGAGATGATCCGCGGCGAGGACGATGTCGACCCGCGCGCCGACGTGTACTCGTTCGGCGTGCTGCTGTACCAGATGCTGTGCGGCCGGCTGCCGTTCGACGACGAGAATCTGTTGAAGGTGATGCAGATGCACCTGTCGGTGCCGCCGCCGCCGCCGCGGACGATCAACCCGGCGCTGTCGGCCGAGCTGGCCGCCGTGGTCGAGCGCGCGCTCGCCAAGCGCGCCGCCGATCGCTATCCGTCGATGGCGGCGCTGCTGCTCGATCTCGAGGCCGCGCTGCCGCCGGGCGCGGATCGCCTGCTGATCGAGGCCCAGTCCGGGACCGCGGCGCACGAGACGCCGTTCGCCGCCGCGCTGTCGCTCACGCGCATGGAGGCCCATCCGCGGCTCCCGTCCGCGCCGCCTGCGGACACGGCGGTGCCGCCGGTCGTGCGGCGGCGCTCGCGCGCGCCGATGGTGCTCGCGATCGGCGCGGTCGCGCTGGTGCTGTCCGGCGTGGTCGGGTGGCGCCGGATCACCGGCCGGCTATCCGCGGCCGCCGCGGTGTCGGATCCGCCGAGCGCCGCGCCGCGGCCCGCGGCCGAAGCCGCGATCGCCCCGGTGATCGCCGAGGCCCCGCAGCCGGTCCCGCTGCCCGCGGGAGACGGCGAGCAGACGGCGGGGCGCGCCGACCCGCCATCCGCCGCACCGGAGCTCGCGACGACCGCGCGTCCGGACGCCGGACGTACGACCGCCGGTGCTCCGTCCCGCTCCGGCGGCCGGCGCCCGGCGACGCGGGCGGCACCCTCCGGCGCTGCCCCGGGCTCGGCACCGGCGCCGGCGTCGGCGTCGGCGTCGGCGTCGGCCGACAATGATGCGCCGGTGGGGGCACTGCCCGTGACCGATCCGCCGACCGCGACCAGCGACCCGATCGTCGCGGCCCCGGCGGCGGACCCGGCCGGCGCTGCGGCCATCGCGCCCCCGGCGCCGTCGGGCGACGCAGCTGCATCGGCGATCGCCGCAGCGCCGCCGAGCGCCGAGCCCGAGCCCGCCCCGATCGCGCCGAAGCCGGCACCGGCCGCGCCCCGCCCCGTACCCGCGCCGCCGGTGAGCCCCGGATCGCTCGCCGCGATGCCGGAGATCGCCAGCCTCGAGGTCAACGGCTCGCTGTCGTCCGCCGTGGTGCGGCGCAGCCTCGAGCGCGCGCTGCCGGCGCTGCGGGCCTGCTATGGCGCCGCGGCGCGCGCGGCACGCGCCACACCCGCGATCGACGTGCCGCTCGGCTACGAGATCGACGAGAACGGCGCGGCGACCCACGTCACGGCGGGCGGCCGCTTCGGCTCGCTCGCGCCGTGCGCGGCGGCGGTCGCCGGACAGATCCGGACCCGCGAGGTGCCGGATATCGGCACCGTGAAGGTCGTGGTCGTCGTCCACTTCCGGCCGTCGTGACCCGGCGAGATCGCATCACATCGACTGGCCGACGGTGAGGCCCGGAGTGCGCGTCGCTGGGGAACACCGACCACCCGGTTTGTGACGGGCCAGCGCTCGAATCACAGTCAGCGGTCGTGCTGCGCAAGGAATGCACGTCCGGCCGCGTTCCCGATGTCCGGACAGGCGCTCTCGAACATGTGATCTCAGAGCCACCACGACGTGGTGTTGTGATCGTCACTGTGCGAACCGGTTGTCCGAGGAGGATGTTACGTGCAGAATCCCGAGCGATGAGGTGCGTTCGTCGTGTTGCCTGAGCGAAGCGACGCGCTCGTCGGCTCGATGCTCGGGAAAGACTACCGGGTGCTTCAGCCGATCGGCTCGGGCGGCATGGCGGTGGTCTATCTCGTCGAGCATCAGACCCTGCTCAAGCGGTTCGCGGCCAAGGTGCTGTCGACCGAGCTGGCGTCGAGCGCGGAAGCCCGCGCGCGGTTCACCCAGGAGGCCCACGCCGCATCGCAGCTCGATCACGAGAACATCGTCTCGATCTCCGATTTCGGCATCACCCCCGATCAGCGCCCGTTCTTCGTGATGGAGCTGCTGCGGGGCCAGACGCTGGACCAGCGGCTCGGCGACGGGCCGATGTCGATCGAGGAGGTCGTCGCGGTCAGCGTGCCGGTGGCGCGCGCGCTCGCGCATGCCCACGCCGAGCGCGTCATCCACCGCGACGTCAAGCCCGAGAACATCTTCCTGGTCCAGCGCAGCCAGGGCCGCTGGACGGTCAAGGTCGTCGATTTCGGGATCGCCAAGACGCCGGTCAATCCACGGCTGACCCAGACCAAGCCCGAGCTGGGCGAGACCCTCGGCAGCCCGCTGTTCATGGCGCCCGAGATGATCCGCGGCGAGGACGAATCGGTCGATCCGCGCTCGGATATCTATTCGTTCGGCGTGCTGCTGTACCTGATGCTGTGCGGCCGGCTGCCGTTCTACGACGAGAATCTGTTGAAGGTGATGCAGATGCACCTGTCGCTGCCGGTGCCGCCGCCGCAGACGATCAACCCGGCGCTGTCGGCCGAGCTGGCCGCCGTGGTCGAGCGCGCGCTCGCCAAGCGCCGCGAGGACCGCTATCCGTCGATGGAGGCGCTGCTGCTCGATCTCGAGGCCGCGCTGCCGCCGGGCTCGGATCGCCTGCTGATCGAGGCCCAGTCCGGGACCGCGCTCGGCGACACGCCGTTTGCCGCGGCGCTGTCGGTGCCGCGCACCGAGTCGCAGCGCACGACGGGAGTCCCGGTGTCGGGGCCCATGGCGCGCCAGGACGCGCAGCGTCAGATCGGGACATCGCCGTCGGGGCCGTTCCCGCGCCACGACTCGCTGCGCACGATGCGGGTCGCGCCGCTGCGCTCGCCGGCCGACGAGCCGCGCAGCCCCGAGGTCCGCGCGCTGACCCCGCGCCGCCTGGCGATCGTGGTGTCGTCCGCGCTGGTCACGGGCCTGCTCGGCGCCGTGGCGTGGACCCGGATCACCGAGCGCCGCGGGACCGTCCTGGACGTCGCCGCGACCCCGAGCGGCGCGGGCCACGAGGCGGCCCCGGGCCACGAAGAAGTGGTCCCCGCGCGGCCCGTGCCCGCCCCGGCTGCCGCGTCCCCGCTGGCCGCCGTGCCCGCGCCCGTCACGGAGCCGCCCGCCGCGCCGCCCGGTGCCTCGTCGCCCACGACCGAGCCGCGCGCGCCGGTCGCACCTCCCGCCGCCGACCGGCCCGGGGTCGCCAACAAGAAGCCGGTCGTGCGGCCCAGGCCGCTGGTCGTCCGGCGTGACCCACCGCGGCCGGTCCGCCGCGTCGCGCTGGCGACCCCGGCCGGTGGCGCGGCCGGCGGACATGGCCCGCCCGGCGCCGGGACCTCACCGGCCGACGCCGACGCCACGCCCGCGACACCGTCCTCCGGTGGCGGCACTCCCGGCGGTGATCCCGCCAGCCCGTTCCAGCCGGCCCCCCCCGCGCCCACGGCCCCGGTCAGGCCGTCGCCGCCGGCCGGCCCGGGCTCGCTCGATGCCACGCTCGAGGTCGCGACGCTCGAGGTCAAGGGCTCGCTGGCGGCGTCGGTGGTGAAGCGCGGCCTCGAGCGCCACCTGGGGTCGCTGCGCGCGTGCTACCAGGCCGCCGCGCGCGCCGGCAACGCGACGCCGGCGATCGACCTCCAGGTCACGTTCGAGATCGACGAGAACAGCGGGGCGACCCACGTCACGACCGGCGGCGCGAGCCTCGGCTCGCTCGCGAGCTGCGCGGCGGGCGTGATCGCGCAGGTCCACACCCAGCAGGCGCCCGACGTCGGCACGGCGCAGGTCCTGGCCCTGATCAGGTTCCGTCCATCGTGACCCGCCCCATGATCCGCAGGCTCCACCGCGTGGCTGCGCGGGCGACGCTGGCCGCGCTGCTCGTCACCGCGGCGTGCGCCGACGCGCCGCGCGGGCTCCTGTCCGGCGCGCCGAACCCGCCGCCCGACGTCGCCCAGGCCTGCGCGCTGGCCACCACCAAGTGCGCGCGCTGCCACCCGATCGATCGCGTCGTGGTGTCGCGCGGCATCGGCCTCGGGCGCTGGCAGATGTACGTCGAGCAGATGCGGCTCAAGCCGTCGAGCGGGATCTCGGTGCGCGACGCCGGCACCATCTTTCGCTGCCTCCGGTTCGTCGAGGAAGCGTGCATCGACTGCAAGCAGGGCCACTCATGATCTCCACGCGGCGCGTCCTCCTGGTGTGTGCGGTGGCGATCGTCTCGATCGCCACGGTCGGCGGCCGCGCGGCCTCTGCCGACAATCTCGAGCGCAACTTCGCCGGATCGATCCAGCTCGACTACATGGCGGTGCCCAGCGACTCGATCGGCCGCAAGATCGCGCTCGACGCCGCGACCGTCGAGGTCTCGCTCAAGGTCACGCAGGACTTCGGCGACAACGTGACCGCGAGCATCAAGCTGTGCGTCGCGTGCCACGGCATCGAGGCCGGCATGGCGTTCTTCGACCTGCGGATCGCCGACGAGCTCAGCTTCCGGGTCGGCCGGTTCACGCCGCAGTTCGGCTCGTTCCCGATCCGCCATGACCCGGCGAACCACCGCACCAGCGACAAGCCGCTGCCCTACGACATGGGCCGCATGCTGCGGTTCTCCGAGTGGAACATGGGCGTCCTACCGTCGCCGTGGGTCGACAACGGCGTCGAGCTCAGCGGCGCGCACTACTTCGGCGACGACGTCCGGCTCGACTACGCGGCCTACGCGGTCGGCGGGCCGCGCGCCGGCGCCGACGCCAGCGACTTCGACTACAGGCTGTCGCGCTCGGGCGATGCCTACTACGTCGACAACAACTCGCGGCCGTCGCTCGGCGCCAACGCCGCGCTCAACGTGGTCACCCGCAGCGCGACGATCACCGCCGGCGGGTCGGGGATGTTCGGGACCTACGACCCCGACAACAAGCTGCACTACCAGATCGCCGGCGCCCACTTCCTGCTCCAGCTGTCGCGCGTGTTCCTGCGCGCCGAGTACCTGGCGCGGCGGACCGAGATGGCGCTCGGCACCGATCCGGCGCAGCGCTTCAAGTACGGCCCGGGCAAGAACGGCAAGTACGATCCGTACTTCCTCAAGCAGGGCTTCTACACCGAGCTCGAGCTGCCCGCGACCGACCGGCTCGACTTCATCCTGCGCTGGGACGGCCTGCGCCGCCAGGGCAACGTGCTGCGCACCAGCGAGCTCCGGTCCGACAGCGCCTTGCTGCGCTACACCGCCGGCGCGAGCTTCAAGCTGCGCGGCGCGACCCGGCTCAAGCTCAGCGGCGAGCTCTACGACTTCAGCGACTTCTCCGACGAGATCGCGATCCACCTCGCCGTCACGGGAGCCCTGTGAACATGCCGCCCACCACGCACCGCGTCGCCGCCGCGCTTGCCGCCGCCGCCGCCTCGCTCGGAGCCACCGTCGCGTGCCGCCTCGATCCGCTGGTCGACGACAAGCCCGGGGCGAGCGCCAGCATCCTGCCGAGCAACGCCGCGATCCCGTCGGTCGCCGACGACCCCGACCTGCTGAACCAGATCACGCTCAACGACGGCCTCGACCCCAGCGCGCTCGACGCGTCCGGCGGCGTGATCCCGCGCGGCACCGGGTTCTCCAACGGCGACCTGGTGCACTTCTGGGCGTTCGGCGCGGCGGATCGCGCGCCGGCCCCGATCTACCTCCTCGGCACCGGCGACGCCGCCGCGGCGTTCACGCCGCTGACCACGCACCTGCCGCTGGTCGACGCGGTGCCCGGCGACAGCGAGTACAACCCGATCCACACGATCTATCGCGTGGTCGTCACCGCCGCGTACCACGACCAGAAGATCACCACCACGGCCGCGCTGGCCGACGCGATCCAGCTCGGCCTGGTCTCCGCGCCGGTGGCGATCAAGACCTTTGTCGACAGCCCGATCGTCCGGCCCGGGACCCGGATCGAGGTCGCGACCGGCGTCACCGCGATGCCGACCCAGGTCTACGCGCACGGCCACATCGCGGACACCTACCAGTTCGGCGGCGCCCTCGGCCTGCAGGCCAACCCGTTCGGTCTGCTCCCCACGAAGCAGGTCAGCTTCCTGCGCACATCGAACAGCGTCGGCTACGACACCACGCGGCCGATCTTCCAGGCGACGATCCCCACGGCCGCGCCCAAGACGATGACGACCTACACCCCGCTGAGCGTCGTGGTCGACGTCGATCTCTCGATCACGGCCGCCGACAACCTCAAGAAGGACGGTGACCTGTTCGGGCGGTCCGCGGCGACCGGCGCGATCACGAGCACGGTCTCGCCCCCGGTGGCCGCGTTCACCGTCACCTCGACGCTGCTCGTCCTGCAGCTCCAGTTCGCGGAGGGCTTGCTGTGAGCCCGCGCGCCGTGCTCGCCGGCGTGGGGCTGGCCATCCTGACCGCGTGCGCGATCGAGCCCGACGTCGGGCCGCGGCTCGCCGGGGTGTGCGACAACACCGATACCCAGCCCCGCACCTCGGTGTCGTTCTCACGCGACATCCGGCCGCTGATCTCGCGCCCGGTCGGCGGCTGCGGCTGCCACCTGCCGTCCTCCGTCGGGGCCGGACCCGGGACCCAGCTCAGCGGGCTCGACCTGAGCTCGTTCATGTCGCTCCGGGCCGGCGGGGCCAATTCGGGGGCGCGGGTCGTGGTCGCCGGCGAGCCGTGCGCCAGCATCATGTACCAGAAGCTGTCCGACTCGCCGCCGTTCGGCTCGCGCATGCCGCTCAACGGCCCGCCGTTCTTCGACGCCGACCAGCTCCGGCTGCTCCACGACTGGATCGCCGAGGGCGCGAACGACAACTGACCCGGCGGGCCGCCGCGAGATCGGTCGGACCGCACCGATCCGGTACCCGGCCGCTCGGCCCCGCACCAGGCCGCACGGGCCGGGCAACTCCGGGCGGCGCATCACAGTCCAAGGGTGCGAATTGACGCGCCACCGACCCCGGTGCTACATCCCCCCGACCCGCCATGGCCGAGAAGGACGCCTCCAAGCCCGTAGAGCCCCCGAAGCCGGTGCACATCGGAGGCGAGTCGATCCTCGACCGCATCCGGCCGCACCTCAAGCAGATCATCATCGGCATCATCGCGCTCAGCGTGGTGCTGCTCGTGGTCTTCACGATCCGCTGGTTCCGCGAGCGCAAGCAGATCGCCGAGACCGAGAAGCTCGGCCAGATCCTCGATGTCGCCCGCGCGCCGATCCGCGGCAAGGACGACAAGCCGGATCCCAAGGCGCCGAGCTTTGCCACCGTCAAGGATCGCGGCGCGGCGGTGCTCGACGCGATCGCCAAGCAGGGCACCGACGCGGCGGGCCCGGCGTTCCGGGGCGGCCAGCTGCTCGACGCCGGCAAGCCGGACGAGGCGATCGCCGAGTACCGCAAGGGCGTGGCCGACAAGGGGCTCGACGGCCTGCTGTCCCGCGAGGGCCTGGGCCTGGCGATCGAGGCCAAGGCCGCGGCCGAAAAAGATCCGGCGGCGCGCCAGAAGGGGCTCGAGGAGGCGCTCGCGGCGTTCGTCGCGATGCAGCCCGACGAGGCCGGCCCGCGCCGCGCCTTCGCGCTCTATCACCAGGGCCGGATCCAGCAGCTGCTCGGCAAGCGCGCCGAGGCCAAGGCGCTGTTCGAGAAGGCCAAGACCGCCAACAAGGACGACCGCGAGCTCGGCGAGCTGCTCGACAAGCGGCTCGCCAGCCTGGGAGCGGCGTGAACTCCGCGCGACGCGACGCGCGGACGGGGGAATGTCCCGGCTCTGCCGGCAAAGGGGGACGGGAACGTCGCCCATGGCCCCCATGGATCAACCCGTGAACTCGTTCATGAACCACTTGCTGAAGTACTTCGGGATGGTCGCCCTGGTCACCATGGCCGGAGCGGCCGGGTGCACGCCCGCGGCGTGGAAGCACGCCGACGCGATGCGCGGCGGCCCGCCCGAGCCGCTCGGCGAAGATCGCCTGTCGCTGCGCTGGAAGTTCGCGACCGCGGACCGGCTGACCGAGGTCGAGCCCCAGGAGTTCGCGGCCGCGGCGGTCTACGCCGACACCGTGTACATCGGCTCGTCGAGCGGATGGTTCTTCGCGCTGCGGTCGTCCAGCGGGTCAGTGCGCTGGCGCAAGCGGCTGGGCGCCGTGGCGTCCGCGCCGATCGTGGTCGGTGGCGTGCTCTACGTCGGCAGCGCCGATGGCACGCTGCTCGCGGTCGACGCGCAGACCGGCGTCGAAAAGTGGCGCTACCAGAGCCGCGGGCCGATCGAGCAGCGGCCGGTCGCGACCGGCGATCTGATCGTGTTCTCCAACGAGGCCGATCAGGTCGTCGCGGTCGACGCGATCACCGGCAAGTTCAAGTGGCAGTACAAGGGCGAGACTCCCGAGGAGTACACGCTGCGCGGCCACGCCGGCATCGGGGTCGACAACGACCTGATCTTCACCGGGTTCGCCAACGGCACGCTGGTCGCGCTGCGCAAAGACACCGGCTCGGTCGCCTGGTCGACCTCGCTCAAGGGCGAAGCCGATCGCTTCGTCGACGTCGACGCCACCCCGGTCGTGGTCGGCGAGCAGGTCTACGCGTCGTCGTCGTCCGGCGGGGTCTACGCGCTCGACAAGACCACCGGGCTGATCCGCTGGCGGGTGCCGTTCTGGGACGTCGCCCAGCCGAGCTCGACCGGCAACGTCGGCGGCATCGCGACCGACGGCAAGGTCCTGTACGTCAGCGTCGCCGACCTCGGGACCTACGCGATCGATCTCGGCGGCAACGTGCTGTGGCGGGTCGGCGCCAAGGACGGCGGCGAGCCGTCCGTGCCGGTGGTGTGGAACGAGCTGCTGGTGTACTCGCTCGCCCGCGACGGCATGTTCATCGCCGATCGCCGGACCGGCGAGATCCTGGAGTACTTCGATCCGGGCGAGGGGGTGTCGTCGGCGCCGACGATCACGCCCGATGGCCGGCTGTTCGCGATGTCCAACCGCGGCAACCTGTACGCGTTCGATCTCGAGTAGGTCGCAGCGGCGAGCAGGTCACAGCGGATCGACGAACGCCGGGCCGGGCCGGGCGATCACGTAGCCCTGCAGCAGATCGCAGCCCAGATCGACCAGCACCTGGGCCTCGGCCTCGGTCTCGACGCCCTCTCCGATCACCCGCGTGCCCTGCTCGCGGCACAGCTGGGTCACCGAGCGGATCAGCCGCTGCTTCATCTGGTGCTTGTCGACGTCGCGGACCAGCGACATGTCGAGCTTGACGAAGTCGGTGTCGAGCGGCGTGAACGTGCTCATCCGGGCGTGGCCGCCGCCGAGATCGTCGATCGCGATCAGGAACCCGAGCTCGCGCAGCTCGGCGACGCGGTAGCGCAGATCGAGCTGACCCTCGAGCGAGGTGCGCTCGGTGATCTCGAGGACGACGCGCGACGCGACCTTGGACAACGGCGCGAACGGCGACAGCAGCTGCTTGTCGAACAGGTCGAGCAGGTGGAGGTTGACGAACATCAGGCCGCGCTCGGGCGGGGTGTTCGCGACGACCTTCGCGGCCTGGGCGCGGACGTTGCGGCCCAGCGTGGTGGTGCGCTCGAGCCGCTCCGCGGCGTCGAGGATCGCGCCGGGGTGGGGCAGCGACTTGTCCGCGGACCGCAGCAGCGCCTCGTAGCCGAACCGGGCGCGCGTGCCGGCGTGGACGATGGGCTGGAAGTGCAAGGTCAGCGTGGCCAGGCAGCGCTGCAGCTTGTCCTCGAGCTCGCGCAGGTGATATCCGGCGTCGCTGACTTCGTACAGCGTATGTGGAACGCTGCCGGTGGCGAAGTTCATCAGCTCGACGTCGGACGCGCTCGAGGCGCGCTGCACACCCGGTACCGGCGTGCTCGGCACGGCAGACGGCGGATGCTGATCCGGGCGGCGCTCGTTCGGCACGGATCACATCGTACACAACAAACCTCGACGAGACCAATCGCCGACGCAGCAACTAGCTGCACCTCACGCAATCCGTGTACGGCCACTGCGCAGCTCAGCAGAGCCTGCGCAGATGCTCGCGGAACTCTGCGACGACCTGCGACGCCGGGTGACGATCGAGCTCGCCGCGCAGCAGGTCGTCGACGATCGGCAGATCGAGCACGAGGCGATACAGCATCAGGCATGCGCGGGCCGACAGCGCGATGAACCGCGCCTCGCCGGTGAGCACCACGTTCGACGCCTCCGGCGTGGTCCACGCGACCGTGAGGCGGTCCGGGTCGTAGCGGTACTCGAGCGTGTACCCGAGACAGCCTCGCTCGAGCGTACGCGTGAATGCCACGCGCCGTGGGCGTCCATCGGGGTAGCGGACGAGCGTCCGCGCGGTCTGCACCATCGGCAGCCAGCGCGGGATTTCCACCGCATCTGAAAAGATCTCGTACGCGACACCTGCACCGACGCGCAGCGTGGTCGACACCTCGCTGGACAGCGGAGCAGGAGCGGTGGCGTACGCGAGTGCCGGGGTCATGTCGGTCCTTTCGAGCCGGCCGCACCCCGAGCAACCTCGATACCACGCGCGGTCGACCAGGTTCCGGGTGGTTGTCGCCGGCCGCGTGAGACAGCTCCGGCTCCTCGACTTGCCACGGCGCCCGCGGTGTCCGCCCGGCGCGATCGGCCGGCTATCGCCGCGGGGGATCGGCGGGCGGCTGGCAGATCGGGCACGACCAGGTCCACCGCGGCGGCTCGCCCAGCGAGTAGCAGGCGATCGTCGATCCGCACCGCGGACACGGCTTGCCGGTGCGGCCATACACGGCATGGTCGCGCCGCGCCGTCCCGGCGAGCGAGCCGGGCGAGGCCTCGACGCTCGCCGCCATCAGCCGCCGAGCGGCCGCGTAGATCGCCTCGAGCGTCCGGAGGTCGAGCTGCGCCACCGGCGTGCGCGGGTCGACCGCGGCGGCGAACAGCGCCTCGCACTTGTAAATGTTGCCGATCCCGGCGACGACGCGCTGATCGAGCAGCACCTCGGCGATCATCCGGGTCGGGTGCTCGGCCGCGCGCGCCGCGGCGGCGCGGACATCGAACCCGGCCGCGAGCACGTCGGGCCCGAGCGCGCCGACGGCCATGCCCCGGCGCGGATCGCGCAGCCGGGACAGCTCGATCGTCGGCGCGCCGATCCAGACGTAGACGCCGTCCTTGGTGACCAGCGCCAGGCTGGCGCGGCCGGGGGACAGCCGGGCCAGCATCGCCTCGCCGGCCTCGCGGTCGTACGCGCGGAACCGGCCGTTCATCCCGAGGTGCGCCCGGAGGTAGGCGCCGTTATCGAGCTCGATGACCAGGTGCTTGCCGTGCGCCGACACCCGGGTCACCGTCCGTCCGGCGACGTCGCGCACCAGGCCCTGCGTGGTCACGCGCTCGAGCCGCCGTCCCGTGAGACGGGGCGCCAGCAGCGCCGCGATCCTGTGGATGCTGTCGCCCTCGGGCACGTGATGGCCGTCATTCTAGCGCCGGCACGGCCGCATCGTTTTGCGCGTGGCAGATCCGCTCAGGCATCGGCGTCGAAGTCGCCCTCGGCATCGGGCTCGGCGGCGAGCTCCTCCGGCTCGCCGGGATCGCTGGAATCATCTTCGAAGTCCAGGCCTTCCAGATCAGGCTCCGACGCGGGCACGGGGCTGATGCCGCCGGGTGCCAACGAAGTTGCAGGCTGCGGGATCGTCGTTGACAGCTGCGCCGGCACCGGGATCGGCGCCAATGGTGGAGGCGGAGGCGCCACCGAGGTTGCCTGGGCACGCACCACGATGCCGCGGTAGTCGGTCCGCGCGGGGCCGGCAAGCAGGGTACGCGCCAGCGGCGACTCGGCGGCCGCGACCCCGTCGATCTGCTCGATCAGCAGCTCGCGGCGGCGCGCGCGCGCTGCCACCCGCGGCAGGCCGACCGCGAGCGCGAGCTCGATCGCCTCGGTGGGCAGGTCGCCGGTCGCGATCCGGCGCGCCTTGGGCTCGAGCCACACCGCGAGCTCGCCGTCGACCAGGATCGCGGTGGCGCCGACCCGGCGGGCGGGCCGCGCGGTCGGATCGCGCAGCCGCGGCCAGGGCAGGGCGCTGCCCCACGCGCACGCCGGATCGACGGTGGGCAGGACGTCGACGCGCTGGGCCTCGCCGCGCGGCGCCTCGCGCAGGCGGTCGATCGCGCCGGGCCACGCGAACTGGGCGCCCTCGAGGCTCTCGACGAAGTAGCCCCGGCGGACGGTGCCGGCGTCCTCCATCGCCCGGAGCACGTCGCCGATCGCCGCGAAGCCGCCGGGGAGATCGTCGGCGCGCGCGGTGGCGCGGCCCGCGATGCCCCAGCGCTCGAGCAGCGCGGTGGCCTGGGCGTGCGCCCGCATCGTCGGCGTCGCCGGCGGCCCGAGCGAGCTCACCAGCGACCACCGGCCGCCGAACGCGGCGTGGGCGTTGACCCGCCGGCCCGCGGGCTGACCGAGCGAGCGCAGCGGGGCGAACGTGTCGTTGGTGACCGCGCCGGCCCACACCAGGTCCCACAGCGCGGCGACGATCGGCGCGTGGCCGCCGCTGGCGGGGCGCGCGACCGCGGCGGCGACCGCCTGCTCGATCGCGACCAGGAACGATGCGCCGACCTGCGCGAGCTGCGCGAGGATCGCGTCGTGCACCGGCGTGGCGTGCGCGACCGGCTGCGGCTCGGGCGCCAGCGCGAGCGCGCGATCGCGGCGCAGCAGGATCACCCGGCCGTCGCGGACCCCGAGCGCGCCGGCGCCGACCCAGACCAGCTCGCCTGCCGCGCCGAGCTCGTCGAGCATCCGCGGGTGGTAGTCGAGGATCCGCGCCGGCAGGATCCGGGCCTCGAGCTCGGAGAACGCCAGCGCGACGCCCTCGAGCCGGGCGACCGCGTCGCGCAGGGCGCCGATGCCGCGGCGGGGCTGGTCGAGGCCGTGCCAGCGCGGCAGGAACGCGGCGAACGTGGCCGCGCCGACCGGCGCCACCTGGGCGCGCAGCTTGGCCAGCGTGCGGCGGCGCAGCTGGCGCAGCACCTCGGGATCGCAGCTGTCGAGGTGCGTGCCGCCGGGCCGGAGCTCGCCGCGCACCAGCTGGCCGCGGGCCTCGAGCAGCCCGAGCACCGGCTCGATCTGCGCCGGCGGCAGCCCCCAGCGCGCGGCGGGCTCGGCGGCGGTGAACGCGGTGTGGGTCCGGGCCCAGCGCGCCACCAGCGAGGTCAGCCCGTCGGCCACCGGCTCGAGCAGCGCGGCCGGCAGCCCGGGCGGCAGCTGGACCCCGAGGCCGTCGCGGTAGCGCGCGGCGTCCTCGGCGGCGACGTGGCGGGCGGCGCCGGCGATCCGCACCGGCGCGATCCGCCGGCTCGCCGTCAGCGCGGCGAGCGCCCGCGCGATCGCGGCCGGCGGCGCGGCTCCCCCGGACCGGCCGGCCCCGTGCTCGGGGTCGCGGGTCGGGTCGCCTGCGGCCGGGCGTGCGGTCTCCGGCTCTCCGCGGCGCGCCGATCCCGGCGAGCGCGATCCAGCGCTGGCCTCGAGGCTCTCGGCCAGCGCCACTTCGTCGGTGCGCGCCGCGATGTCATCGGCGGTGAGGTCGCCCAGCCGGCGCAGCAGATCGTGGATCTCATCGGCGCTGCGCGCCCGGCGCTCCGGCGCCAGCTGCTGGAGCTCGGCCTCGACCTCGGCCATGACGTCGAGATCGAGCAGCTCGCGTAGCTCGCCGCCGCCGATCAGCTCGGCCAGCATGTTTCGGTCGAGCGTCAGCGCCTGGGCCTTGCGCTCGGCGAGCGGCGCGTCGCCCTCGTAGAGGAACGCCGCGACGTAGTCGAACACCAGCGAGCGCGCGAACGGCGACGCCATGTCGGTCTGCGCCGGCTCGATCCGGATCTCGCGCGACCGGATCCGGCGCAGCACGTCGACCAGCGCCGGCAGGTCGAACACGTCGCGCAGGACCTCGCGGTAGGTCTCGAGCGTGATCGGGAACGCCGGGAACCGGAGCGCGACGCCCATCAGCTGCTGGGCGCGCAGCCGCTGCGCCCACAGCGGCGTGCGCTGGCCGGGGCGGCGGCGCGGCAACAGTAACGCCCGCGCCGCGTTCTCGCGGAAGTGGCTGGCGAACACGCTCGAGCGCGCCAGCTCGTCGACCAGCACGCCCTCGACGTCGTCGGGATCCGGGATCAGCTGGTCGTCGGTCGGCAGCGCGTCGCCGTCGGCGAACCGGAGCGCGATGCCGTCGTCGGTGTACAGCGGGTGGATCGGATAGCCGAGCTCGGTCTCGAGCTGCCGGGCGAGCACCAGCGACCACGGCGCGTGGACCCGGCTGCCGAACGGCGACAGGATGCAGACCCGGACGTCGCCGAGCTCGTCGCGGAACCGCTCGATCGTGATCGCGCGATCGGTCGGCACGCCGCCGGCCGCGGCGCGCTGGTCACCGAGGTACCCGATCAGGTTGTCGGCGGCGAACCGATCGAGCCGGTGCGTGTCGGTCAGCCAGGCGTGCGCCGCGGCCGGGTCGCGCGCGAGCCGCTCGTCGAGGTCGCGGCAGAACGCGCCGAGCGCGCGGCCGAGCTCGAGCGGGCGACCCGGCCCCTCGCCGCGCCAGAACGGCATCTTGCCCGGCTCGCCGGGCGCCGGCGACACGATCACCCGGTCGCGCGTGATGTCCTCGATCCGCCAGGTCGTCGCGCCGAGCAGGAAGGTCTCGCCCTTGCGGCTCTCGGCCACCATCTCCTCGTCGAGCTCGCCGACCCGCGGCCCGCCCACGCCGGCGTGCACCGCGTAGGTCCCGCGATCGGGGATCGTGCCGCCGGACACCACGCTGAGCAGCCGCGCGCCCTTGCGGCCGACCAGCACGTCGCTCTGGCGGTCCCAGATCAGCCGCGGCCGGAGCTCGGCGAACTCGTCGCTCGGGTAGCGCCCGGCCAGCATGTCGAGCACCCCGGTCAAGGCGCCGCGCGACAGCTCGCGATAGCTCGCGGTGCGGTGGATCAGGCGCTCGAGGTCGTCGACCCGCCAGGCATCGACGGCGACCATCGCGACGATCTGCTGCGCCAGGACATCGAGCGCGCTGTCCGGGACCCGGATCGCCTCGACCTCGCCGGCGCGCATCCGGTCGGCGACCACGGTGGCCTCGAGCAGGTCGCCGCGGAACTTGGGGACGATCCGGCCGATGCTGACCCCGCCGACGTGGTGGCCGGCGCGGCCGATCCGCTGCAGCCCGCGCGACACCGCGCCCGGCGACTCGACCTGGATCACGAGGTCGACCGCGCCCATGTCGATGCCGAGCTCGAGCGACGACGTCGCGGCGATCGCGCGCAGCCGGCCGGCCTTGAGCGCCTCCTCGATCTCGAGCCGCTGGTGCCGCGCGACCGAGCCGTGGTGCGCCCGGA
Organism: Kofleriaceae bacterium; assembly: GCA_036403075.1. Lineage (GTDB taxonomy): Bacteria > Myxococcota_A > Polyangia > Haliangiales > Haliangiaceae > JABFXX01. The sequence goes on along the minus strand of DASWRS010000157.1, from coordinate 5,790 downwards.
CCAGCTCGATGCCTTCCGGTGCCACCCCGGTGGTCGTCGCCAGCTCGGTCAGCTGCTGCGACACGCGCTCGGCCAGCCGCCGCGAGTTGACGAAGATGATCGTGGTCCGGTGCGCCAGGATCATCTCGAGCAGCCGGGGATAGATCAGCGGCCACATCCCGCCGCCGTCGCGCGCCGCGGTCCCCGGGTGGTCCATCTCCTGCGCCGGCACGACGATCGCCAGGTCCATCGCCGGCGGCGCGCTGGCATCGACGATCTCCACCGGCCGGTCGCCGCCCAGGTAGCGAGCGACCTCGATCAGCGGCCGCTGCGTGGCCGACAGCCCGATGCGCTGCGGCTCGCGGCCGCCTGAGCTGGTCACCAGGTGGCACAGCCGCTCGAGCGACAGCCCCAGGTGGATGCCGCGCTTGGTCGGCGCCAGCGCGTGGATCTCGTCGACGATGATCGTGTCGACCGCGCGCAGCCGCTCGCGCGACCGGCCCGCGAGGATCAGGTACAGCGACTCGGGCGTCGTGATCAGGATCTGCGCGGGGTGCCTGCGCTGGCGCTCGCGCTCCTTGGCGGGCGTGTCGCCGGTGCGGACGTCGACCGTGATCGCGCCGCCGGCGCCCAGGCGCTGCAGCCCGGCGAGCGGCGCGCGCAGGTTGCGCTCGACGTCGTACGCCAGCGCCTTGATCGGCGAGACGTAGACCACGCGGGTGCCGGGCTCGGCGTCGCCGTCGCCGTTGCCCACGCTCCGGGCCGGCGGCGGGTGCGCGAGCCGATCGAGGCACCACAGGAAGGCCGCCAGGGTCTTGCCGCTGCCGGTCGGCGCCAGCATCAGCGTGTGGTCGCCCGCCGCGATGCTCGCCCAGCCGCGCGCCTGCACCGGCGTCGGTTCGGCGAAGCTCTGACGGAACCAGGTCTGGGTCGCGCGGCCGAACGGCGCCAGCGGATCGGACACGGTCGCACCATAGCAAGCGCCGAGGATTCCAACAGGAATCCAGGAGCGCCTGGATCATTCGCGCGGCCGTGCTTCACATCGCGCGGGCGCGCCGTCTACCCCCCCGAAGGGGGATCATGCGAGCCCGACTGGATCTGCAGCACCACCGAACCTGGATCGTCGCGCCGAGCGTCCTCGCACTCGTCGCGATCGCGGCGTGCAAGATCCCGGATACGTCGTTCACCAAGCCGGCCGGAGATGCCGGCCCCGACGCAGGCGGCGACGGCGGCGTGCGCTGCGCACGGCTCGGGTTTCCGTCCGCGCCGTCACCGGCGACGGGGGCGGTACCGGTGTCGGTCGCCGCAGCGGACGTGAACGGCGACGGCAAGCCCGACCTCGTCGTCGCCAACATCAACGCCAACACCGTGAGCGTGCTGCTCGGTAACGGCGATGGCACGTTTCAAGCCAAGGCCGACTTTGCGACCGGCTCGGGCCCGGAGGCGGTCGCGGTCGTCGACGTGAACGCCGACGGCAGGCCCGACATCGTGACCGCCAACTACGTCAACACGGTGAGCGTCTTGCTCGGCAACGGCAATGGCACGTTTCAAACCAGCACCGACCATACGAGCGGTCTGTCACCGCGCTCGCTGGCGGTGGCCGACGTGAACGGCGACAGCGCGCCCGACATCGTCGTGGCCAACTACGACGCGAACACGGTGAGCGTCTTGCTCGGCAACGGCAATGGCACGTTTCAAGCCAAGGTTGATTACCCGACGGGCCGCAATCCACATTGGGTCGCCATCGCGGATGTCAGCGGCGACCGCAAGCCCGATCTCGCGGTGGCCAACCTCGACGGCACGGTGAGCGTGCTGCTCGGCAACGGCAATGGCACGTTTCAAGCCAAGGTCGACTATCCGGGAGGGAACGAGCCCTATTCGATCGCAGTGACCGATGTGAGCGGCGACGCCAGACCCGACCTCGTGGTGGCCAACCTCCTGTCCCTCACGGTGAGCGTGCTGCTCGGCAACGGCAATGGCACGTTTCAGACCAAGGTCGACTATCCGGTAGGGACCTCCCCGGTGTCGGTCGCCGTGGCGGACGTCAACGGGGACGGCCAACCCGACATCGCCGTGGGCGGCGACGTGGACACGGCGAGCGTGTTGCTGGGTCGAGGCAACGGCGCGTTTCAGGCCAGGGTCGACTATCCGACCGGGGGCGGGCTGACCGTCGTGGCGGACGTCGGCGGCGACGGCAAGCCCGACCTCGTGTCGGTCAACGCCAGCGGCAACACGGTGACGATCCTGCCCGGCGCCGGCGACGGCACGTTCCGGACCGGCATCCGCTATGCCACCGGCTCGCAGCCGAGCTCGGTCGCGGCGGCCGACGTCAACAGCGACGACAAGCCCGACCTGATCGTCGCCGATGGAAGCGACCGCACCGTGAGCGTGCTGCTCGGCCATGGCAATGGCACATTTCAAACCAAGGTCAGCTATCCTGCGGGTGCAGGGGCCAGCTCGGTCGCCGTGGTGGACATGAGCGGCGACGGCAAGCCCGACCTGATCGTGGCCAACGCCGACGACAGCACGGTGAGCGTGCTGCTCGGCAACGGTGATGGCACGTTTCAGGCCAGGCTCGACGCGGCGACCGGCCCGAGCCCGGCGGCGGCTGCGGCGGCGGATGTCAATCACGACGGCAAGCCCGACCTGCTGGTGGCCAACGCCGGCGCCGGCACGGTCAGTGTGCTGCTCGGCAATGGCAATGGCACGTTTCAGACCAAGGTCGACTATCCGACCGGGCTCGACCCGCAGTCCGTCGCGGTGGCGGATGTCAACGGCGACGGCAAGCCCGATCTCGTCGTCGCCGACCGCGGCGGCGGCGCGGTGAGCGTGCTTTTGGGCAACGGCAACGGGACGTTTCAAGCCAAGGCCGACTATCCCGCCGGCCCGGCGCCACGGTCGGTCGCGGTGGCGGACGTCAACGGAGACGGCAGGCCCGACCTCCTGATCGCCAGCGCCGACGCGCGCAGCAACGAGACCGAGACCGCGACCGCCAGCGCCGGCATCAGCGGCAACACGGTGAGCGTCTTGCTCGGCTACGGCGACGGTACGTTTCACGTGAGCGCCAGCTATCCGACCGGCCCGGAGCCGCGGTCGATCGCGGTGGCGGACGTCAACGGCGACGGTGTGCTCGACCTCGTCGTCGCCAGCGCCAGTGCCGGCGCAACGAGCGTGCTGCTCGGCAACGGCGACGGCACGTTCCAGGCCAAGCTCGACTACCCGGCCGGTGCTCAGCCGGTCTCGGTCGCGGTGATGGACGTCAGCGGCGATCGCAGGCCCGACCTCGTCGTCGCAGACTCCGGCGCCGCCGCGGTGAGCGTGCTGCTCGCGACCTGCCTGCCATAGCCGCCTGCTTCGCCTTTCCGGAGGCTGTCGAATCGGCGCCGCGCCTAGCGCGCGACGCGGAGGCCGATCGTCAGCGTGCGGCTGTCGATCTCGGCGCCGTCGACGAACGTGCCCACCGGCGCCTCGACGATCTGCAGCGTCGCGGCCAGCGTGGCGTCGCGGATCTGCGGCTCGTGGGCCTCGATCGCGGCGCGCAGCTCGGCGTCGCACGCGAGCTCGACGGCGATCCGATCGTCGAGGTTCAACCCGGCGGTCCGGCGCGCGAGCTGGATCCGGCGGATCACCTCGCGGCCGAGCCCCTCCCGGACCTGATCCTCGGTCACCGTCGGATCGAGCGCGATCGAGATCAGCTGATCGCTGGCGAGCGCGTCGCTGGTGCCCCGGGCGGCGCGGCGGATCTCGACGTCGTCGAGCGCGATCGGCTCGCCCTCGAGCTCGAGCGTGTGCCCAGCCTCGAGCGCGGCGATGTCGTCCACGGTGAGCTGCTGCACCGCGTGCGCCACCGGCTTCATCTTCTTGCCGAGCCGGGCGCCGAGCTTCTTGAAGTTGGCCCGGGCCGAGATCTGGACCCAGGCGTCCTCGCGATCCTCGTAGACCACCGTCCGGACGTTGAGCTCGTCGACGAAGCAGGCCTCGAGCTGGCGGATCGCGTCGAGCACGCGGCGGTCGCGGTGGATCACGGTCAAGCGCCGGAGCGGGATCTTGGCCTTGACGCCGAGCGTCTCGCGGATGTTTCGCGCCATCACGACCATCTGCGACATCCGCGCGACCGCGTCCTCGAGCTCGCGATCGATCCGGCCGAGCTCGGCTTCGGGATAGGCCTCGAGGTGGACGCTGTCCTCGCGCGCCGGCAGCACGCGCGACAGGTTGTCGTAGGTCGCCTCGGACAGGAACGGCGTGAACGGGGCCATGACCCGGGCCAGCGTGTGGAGCACGAAGAACAGGGTCTCGAACGCGGCCCGCTTGGTCTCGGGCATGCCGTCGGCCCAGAACTGCGGGCGGTTGAAGCGGATATACGTATTGGTGAGCTCCTCGATGAACTGCAGCAGATCGGGCACCACGTTGTAGAGCCGGTAGGCCTCCATCTCGCGGTTGGTGTTCTCGATCAGGCCGTGGAGCCGCGACAGGATCCAACGATCGAGCACGTTGGGCGAGCTCGGCGCGAGCCCGCGCGGCTCGAACGCCTCGATGTTGGCGTAGCTGAAGTAGAACGAGTACGCGTTCCACCAGCGCAGCAGGATCTTGCGGACCACGTCGCGCACGCCCTTCTCGCTGAACAGCACCTCCTGGGCCTTGACCGCCGGCGAGTCGACCAGGTACAGGCGCAGCGCGTCGGCGCCGTGCTCGTCGAAGATGACCTGGGGATCGGGGTAGTTGCGCAGGCTCTTGGACATCTTCTTGCCGTCCTCGGCCAGCACCAGGCCGTTGACGACCACGTTCTTGAACGGCGAGGTGCCGAACAGCGCATTGCCGATCACGGTCAGCGTGTAGAACCAGCCGCGCGTCTGATCGAGCCCCTCGGCGATGAAGTCCGCCGGGAACGAGGCCTCGAACTCGGCCCGGTGGGTCCGCGGATAGCCCCACTGCGCGTACGGCATCGAGCCGCTCTCGAACCAGCAGTCGAGCACGCCGCCGGACTGTCGGAGCGGCGGGCCGCCCGTGGCCGACGGGATCTCGATCCCGCCGACCGCGTCGAGGTGCAGATCGGCCACGCGCTGGCCGCTGCGCTCCTCGAGCTCGGCGATCGATCCGATGCACACCGTCTCGCCCCGATCGTTCTTCCAGATCGGCAGCGGCGTGCCCCAGAACCGGTTGCGCGACACCGCCCAGTCCCGGGCGTTCTCGAGCCACTTGCCGAACCGGCCGTCGCGCAGGTGGTCGGGCACCCAGGTCGTGCCGCGGTTGCCGGCGAGGATCTGGTCCTTGATCGCCTCGACCCGGACGAACCAGGTCGACACCGCGCGGTAGATCAGCGGCGTGTTCGAACGCCAGCAGAACGGATAGCTGTGGGTGATCGTGTCGTGGCGGAACAGGCTGCCCTGGTCCTTGAGCCGCTGGATGATGTCGCGATCGGCGTCCTTGACGCGGCGCCCGGCGAAGTCGGGGACCTCGGCGGTGAACATGCCATCGTCATCGACCGGATTGACGATCGGGATGTCGTGCCTGCCGCAGGCGATGAAGTCCTCCTCGCCGAACGCCGGCGCCATGTGGACCAGCCCGGTGCCGGCGTCGAGCGTCACGTGGTCGGCGTGGATCACGCGGAACGCGCCCGGCGTGTCCTGGAAGTACGGAAACAGCGGCCGGTACGCCGTGCCGATCAGCTCGGCGCCGGTCATCGTCGCCACGGTCTCGATCGCGCTCGCCTCGAAGTAGCGCTCGACCAGCGCGCCGGCGAGCACGTAGAGCTTGCCCGAGGCCTTGTCGCGCACCTTGGCATAGGCGAGGTCGCGGTGGACGGCGAGCGCG
>DASWRS010000156.1:0-11315 GCA_036403075.1 Kofleriaceae bacterium | reverse complement strand
TGCTGGTCGTGGACTACTGGCTGGTGCGGCGGCGCGAGCTGAATCTCGAGGACCTCTACCTGTCCGACGGCGAGTACGGCGGCTGGAACCTGCGAGCCATCGCCGCAACGGCGATCGGCTGCGCGCTGGCCTGGGGCGGATTCGTGATTCCCGTCTTGAAGCCGCTCTACGACTACGCCTGTTTCGTCGGGTTTTTCGCCGCCGGCCTCGCGCATCTGCTGATGTCGCCGCGACCGAAATCCGTCGTGGCGACCGCCTGATTCAGCAGCCGGCTCACGCCGGCGTGACGACGTCGATCGTCTCGTCGTGCAGCTCGGGAACCCCGTGCGCGAGCACCCGCCGCACACGATCCATGTCGAGCGCTCCTTCCCATCGTGCGATTACCATCGTCGCCACCGCGTTCCCGATCAGATTCGTGATCGCCCGCGCCTCACTCATGAACCGGTCCACCCCGAGCAGGATCGCCACTCCCTCCACCGGCACCACCCGCATCGCCGAGAGCGTGCTCGCGAGCACGATGAATCCCGAGCCCGTCACCCCCGCCGCGCCCTTCGACGTCAGCATCAGCACGCCGAGCACGCTGAGCTGCTCACCGATGGAGAGGTGGACGCCGAACGCTTGCGCGACGAACAGCGCCGCCATCGACAGGTAGATCGACGTGCCGTCGAGGTTGAACGAGTAGCCCGCGGGGATCACGAGGCCGACGACCGGCTTGCTCGCGCCGAGCGACTCCAGCCGGGTGATCATCCGCGGCAGCGCCGACTCGGACGACGACGTGCCGAGCACGATGAACAGCTCGTCGCGGATGTAGCGCACGAACTGGAAGATCGAGAACCCGCTGAGCCGGGCGACGATGCCGAGCACGCCGAACACGAACACCAGACAGGTCGCGTAGAAGCAGCTCATCAGCGCCCCGAGCGAGGCAAGCGTGCCAACGCCGTGCTGTCCGACGGTGAACGCCATCGCGCCGAACGCGCCGATCGGCGCCAGGACCATGATGATCCGGACGATCCCGAAGATCACGTGGCCGAAGCGATCGACGAAGTCGAGGATCGGCTTGCCGCGCGCGCCGGTGCGATGCAGCGCGAAGCCGAACAGCAGCGCGAGCAAGAGGACCGGCAGCAGATCGCCCTTGGTGAACGCACCGACGAAGGTGTCGGGGATGATCTCGAGCAAGAAGCCCTGGAGCGTCAGCTTGCTCGCTGGCGAGCCGGCGGCCCCCGCGGGGCGAGCCCCACCGGGCGTCGCCGGGCGAGTCGTGGTCGCGGCCGCGGCGTGCGTGGCCCCGGCGGCCGTCGAGCCGGCGGCCGTGGCCGGCTCCGGTGCGGCCGAAGCCGCGGGTCCGGCAGGTGCCACCGAGGTCGCCGGCGCCGCGGCGGGCGCAGCCGGTGCCGCGGCAGGCGCCGCCGGTGTTGCAGCTGGCGCAGTCGGTGTCGCGGCAGGCGCCGTCGGTGCCGCGGCCGGCGTTGCAGCGGGCGCCGGTGTCGCGGCGGCCGCCGGTGTCGCGGCAGGCGCGCCGACGTATTGCGAGATGCCGGTCGTGTCGAGCTTCTTGGGATCGATGTTCATCCCGCGGCCCGGCTGGACCAGATTGACCACCACCAGGCCGATCACCAGCGCGATGGTCGACATGATCTCGAAGTAGAGGATCGCCAGGCCACCGGCCCTGCCGACCTCCTTCAGGCTCTTCATGCCGGCGATCCCGACGACGACCGTGCAGAAGATCAGCGGCGCGATCGTCATCTTGATCAGCTTGATGAAGCCGTCGCCGAGCGGCTTCATCTTGGCCGCCGTCTCGGGCGCGACGATCCCGAGGACGACGCCGAGCGCGATCGCGATCAGCACGGACAGGTACAGCCTCCGCGTTCGCGCGCGGTCAGCGACATGGGAGTCGGGAGCGCTCACGGGCGGCACGGTATCAGAACAGCTCACCCTGTGCGGGGTTTCCGATCGGTTCCACGCACCGCGCGTCGTCGTGTTCCACCGAGTTCACCCAGGTCGAGACCGGGTCGGCGCGCCAGCCGGTCGGTGGAAATTCGAGGAGGTCGCGGGCGCGGTCGCGCGGGCCGCCGAGCCACGCGGCATGGCAGTCGGCGGGGACGACGACGGGCATGACCGGCGCGAGCGGCGCGACCAGCGGGCTCGCCGGACCGACGATGATGGCAAAGCTCGGCTGGCCGTCGTCGCGGTGCGTCGCCGCGACTCCCGCGAACCCGACCGTGCGCGATCGCGAGCCCGGCCGCGCCGGGTCGGCGGCGGGGTGCAGCCAGATCGGCTGGGACTTCTTCGCGGTGCGCCGCCAGAGGTAGAAGCCGTCCGCGATCACCAGGCAACGCTGGCTCTTGAATGCATTGCGCAGGACGGGCACCTGCTCGATCGCGTCGATCGGTGCGTGCAGGACGTGCGGGCCGCGCTTGCCGCCGTGCCCGCGCCACGGCGGCAGCAGTCCCCAGCGCGCGGCGACCAGCCCGGCGGCGGTGCAGATCGGCGCGATCTGGAGCGGCGCGATGTTGAACCGCGGCGGGCCCTCGGGTGGCGCGACGCCGAACACCTCGGCGATCTCGTCGAGCGACGTCAACGTGTAGCGCTCGACCATGAAGTCAACCTAGCAGCTCCGATGCAACGATGACGGCCACCGCCCGTCGCGGATCGTCATCGCACCGGCCGGCTCACGTCCGGTAGTGATCGACCTCGCGGTAGCGCCGCGCGTACAGCCCGAACGCGAGCGCCGCGGCGAACGCGAACACGGCGAAGAAGAACATGTAGAACGCGGTCGAACGCGAGCCGCCGCGACGCGACGACTGAACACCGGGGTACGCAGGGGTCGCTCACCGCGCGCGACACCCTCGGCCGCGGGGTATCGCTCAACTCCGTGGAATCAGAGCGGGGCGAGCCGTGGCATGGCAACTGCTCTGGCCAGGGTCGGCGGCTCACACCACCGAACCGCCAGGGAGATGACCATGGAGACTCTTGCGCCCGACAGCTTGATCCAGACCACCGGCGGATGCGCGCCGGTATGTGCCGTGCCCGCGCCCATGCCTGCGTGCCGCCCGCCATGCGCGGCGCCGGGCTTCGCGCCGATGTACTACGCGCCGATGCGCCCGCAATACGCCGTGTCCCCGGGCTGGGGCTGGTCGGGGTACAGCGCCGCGGGTGGCTGGTGGCCGGGCCGCGCCCAGGCCCGCTGGCAACCGTTCTATCGCTAAACCGGTCGCTGACCGGTCGCTGATGCCGCGTGCGATCAGCCGCGCGACTTCCAGGCGGCGAGCACCTTGGCTTCCTTGTCGGGCTTGATCCCCGTCGAGCGGGCCTTGGCGCGCTCGGCCTCGGGCAAGGTCTGGAGCCAGGCCAGCGTATCGCGGGCGGTGTCGCCGATCGGCCGGAACGTCAGGCCGGCCTTGACCGCGCGGGTGTTGCGCAGCGTGCCGAACCCGGCGAACTCGCCCTGGTTGTCGATCCACATCGGCATCTCGCTCCACGGCGCGACGCCATGCTTATCGAGGAACGCGGCGTCGACCCAGGTCAGCTGCGCCTTGTCGCCGAGCGCGTGGTTGCAGTCGTCGAGCACCTGCTTCATCGTGACCCGGTGCTCGGGGCCGAGCGCGTTCATCGTGCCGACGGTGCGGTCCTCGACGACGCGGACGATCCAGGCGCCGAGGTCGCGGCCGTCGATGTACTGCACCGGCGTCTGGCCGTTGCCCGGCGCGAGCACCTCGCCGCCCTCGGCGAGCCGGGTCGGCCAGTGGCTGAACCGGCCGGTCGGATCGCCGGGGCCGATGATCAGGCCCGGGCGGAGGGTGGCGACCCGGCCCGGCATCGCGGCCTCGGCCGCCTGCTCGCACAGCGCCTTGAGCGCGCCGTAGTGGGCCTTGACGTCCTCGCTGGTTGGATCGGCGAGCGTGTCGAGCGCCAGCGACTCGTCGGCGTCGACCACGTCCATCTTGGCGTAGACCGAGATCGTCGAGATGAACACGTAGTGACCGACGCTGGGCGCCAGCAGCTCGGCCGATGCCTTGACCAGGCGCGGCACGTAGCCCGACGGGTCGACCACCGCGTCCCACGTCCGGTTGGCCAGGGCCTCGAGGTGGCCGTCGCGGTCGCCGTGCAGCTTCTCGACCCCGGGGAACAGGTCGGCGTGGGTCTTGCCGCGGTTGAACAACGTGACGCTGTGGCCGCGCGCGAGCGCCGCGGTCACCACGTGCGGGCCGAGGAAGCCGGTGCCGCCGAGCACGAGGATCGACTTCCTGGCCGGCGGTGTGGCGGCGGGCCGGTCGGCCGCGGTGGTCGTCCGGGTCCCGGACGGCGCGGCGGCGGGGCGATCACCGCCGGCACCGCCGGCACCGCCGGCACCGCTACCGCGGCCACCGCACGCGGCGGCGACGCCGGTGGCGAGCGAGCCCAGGACGAAGTTGCGACGATCGAGGGTCATGTACGCTCCTTGGCGAGGGCGTCCGCCGAAGATCGGGCGACGCGCCGGTGGAATCCGATGCCGACGATCGCGGCGAGCCCGAGCCAGATCGCGACCAGCGGGATCGTGGCGAGCGCGAGCGCGCCGCCGCCGATCGCCGCCAGCCCCTTGTTGAGCCAGCTCGAGCCGAGGTCGCCGAAGCGGTAGCCGATCGTGTCGATCGCGTTCTTGGCGCGGTACTTGTCGTCGCGGCTGACCACGGTGAACAGCAGCTCGCGCGCGGGCCGCGTCAGGCCGTGGGTCGCCGCCTTGCCGATCACCTGCACGACCGCGAGCACGCCGAGCTCGGGCACCGCCGCGAGCACGGACAGCCCGACCGCCTGGGCGATCGGCAGCACGGCGAGCACGATGCCGGGCCCGAGCCAGCGCAGCGCCGGGCCGGCGATCACGAGCTGGAGCGCGAACGCCGCGACCTGGGTCCAGACGTCGATCGACGAGAAGTAGGCGGTGCGCGCGACGACGTCGAGGTGCGCGGCGTACACGATCCGGGCCTGGGCGAGGTACATGAACGTCGCGGCGCACGAGGTGCACACGACGTAGCCGACGATCGCCGCGAGGTAGGGCGACCGCGCGACCTGGACGATGCCGGTGAACGCACCGCCGCCGCGCAGCGCGCCGGGCTCGGCGGCGGCGGCGCCGGGCTCGGCGGCGGCGCTGGGCTCGGCGGCGGCGGTGCCGGGCTCGGCGGCGGCGGCGCCGCCGCGGGGATCGGTGCCGGGCTCGCGGACCCCGCCCTCGGCCGCGCGCTGCACGAACCGCACACCGACCACCGCGAGCTCGAGCAGCAGCGCCGAGATCAGGAGCACGCCGGCGACGCCGATCGTGCCGACCAGCAGCCCGGACAGCGCCGGCCCGGCGATCGCCCCGATCGTGCCGCCTGCGGCGATCGGACCGTAGAGCTGCCGGGCGGTGGTCGGCCCGAGCAGGTCGGCCAACAGGCTCCAGAACACCGAGATCACGAACAGGTTGAACACCGCCGACCAGACGTAGAACACCCGCCCGACCACGACCGGCGCGACCTCGGACCGGACGAGGAGGACGAACCCGATCAGGCATGCGGCGAACACGTGGAACGCCACGCCGACGAACCGGCGCGGCGAACGCCGGGCCAGGAGCGCGCTCCACACCGGCGATGCGATGCCGATCGCGAGGAACGTCGCGAGCCACACCCACGGCAGGCTGTCCGGGTTTCGGTCGAGGATCAGCGCGTCGCGCACCGGGCGAAACGCGCTGTAGCTCGCGAGCAGCGCCGCGAACGTCGCCGCGGCGGCGACGACGATCCCGAGCTTGGTACGCGCACGCAGCTCCATGCCGGCTCGATCGACTCTGCACGGGGCGAGATTCGCCGTCGAGCACGATCGTGTGCGTCGCGCGGTCCGTCGCATGCGACTCGTGCGACACGCATCCGCGGGGTACAGTGTGCCGGTGAGCAAGGCGTTCACCCGGGAATCCGACGATGTGCCCGAGCCGCCGCCGCCGCGCCGGGGCGTGGCGGTCCCGGAGCCCAACTACATGACGCCGGCGGGCGCGCAGGCGGCGCGCCGCGAGCTCGCGAGCTGCACCGACGACGCGCGGCACCGCGAGCTCACCGAGCACCTGGCGACCGCGCAGATCGTCGAGCCGCCGGGCGATCGCGGCGCCGCCAGCCTGGGCGCCGCCGTCACGCTCGAGGACGCGTCGGGCAAGCACACCCGCTATCGGATCGTCGGAGCGCTCGAGGCCGACGCGCGCCAGGGCCGGCTGTTCTGGCAGTCGCCGCTGGCCCAGGCGCTGTACGGCGCGCGGGTCGGCGACGAGGTCGCGCTGCCGCGCGGCGGCCAGGCCGAGGTCGTCGCGATCGACTACGAATGATCCCGCCGCGTGCGCCGCCGCCCACGCGAACCGCGGCGCTTCAGGTCGCCTTCATGATCGCGTCGTAGCGCCGCTGCATCTCATCGGTCGACACGTCCTCGAGGTGGTGGCCGATCAGCCACTCGTGGCCGAACGGATCGCGGATCGTGCCCGAGCGCTCGCCGTAGAACTGGTCCTTGGGCTCACGCAGCAGCTGGGCGCCGAGCTCGACGGCGCGCCGGATCATCGCGTCGCAGTCCTCGACGTGGAGGTGGATCGACGAGGTCGCGCGCGTCCCGGGGCCGGGGCCGTGGATGCCGTACTCGGGGTACTCGTCGCTGACCATCACGACCGCCGCGCCGAACGAGAGCTCGGCGTGGCCGATCCGTCCGCTCGGTTCGGTGAGCCGGAACTTCTCGGTCGCACCGAACGCGGCGCGGTAGAACTCGATCGCCTTGGCCGCGCTCGACACGCGCAGGTAGGGGAACACTTCGTGGATCGTCATGACCCCAAGATGCCGTGCCCGCCGCGGGGCGTCTTGAACGAAATTGACCTCGCGTGGCGCGGCGCCGCGCGCCGGGTCAGCCGCGGACCAGCGGCACGTGGTGGCTCGCGGCGGGGGCCAGCGCGCGGTACTCGCCGGGCGACACGCCGGCCAGCTCGCGGAACTCGCGGCACAGGTGCGCCTGATCGCTGTAGCCGGCGCCGGCCGCGACCTCGGCGAGCGGGCGGCCGCCGATCCGCGCGATCGCGCGCTGCAGCCGCTGGACCCGGCAGTAGCGCTTGGGGGTCAGGCCGACCGCGTCGTGAAACAGCGCGATGAACCGGCGGTGGCTGTAGCCGACCTCGCCGACGATCGCCGCGATCTCGTCGGTCGCCGCGAACCGGGCCAGCGCGTGGGCGACCGCCGGGTGGACGCCGCGGACGCGCGGCAGCCGGGCGAGCAGCGCGGCCTCGAACACGTCGAGCCGCTGCACCGGATCGCCGGCCTCCGCGAGGCGGTCGCGGAGCTCGCCGGCGAACGCTCCCCAGACATCGTCGAGCCGCGTGTGGCGCCCGGCCAGCGCGCGGCCGGAAACGCCGAGCAGCAGCTCGGCGACTCCCGGACGGAGCTGCGCGCCCACCGAGGACGCCGGCCGCGACACGTCGCGGACGTACGCGTCGGCGCGCGCGCCGCCGATGATCGCGTGGCCGATCGTGCGCGGCTGCGCGGCGTCGATCGCGTCGAACACCCGGAGCGGATCATCGATCCGGATCACCACGTGCATCGCGCCGGTCGGCAGCACCAGCTCGCGCTCGGCGGTCGCGGCCTCGCCGGCCGACGCCCACAGCCGGGTGACGAACGGCGATAGCTCGCGTCGAGGAGCACGGCGGATCATCGAAGGCTCGATGAAGTCTCGTCGCCTCAGGGCAGCGGCGCGCTGGCCCAGTGGAGGACCACGACGTCGTCGCCGCAGCGCTCGGTGTAGTCCGCCGCGAACTGCTTGACCGCGGCGCCGCGGCCGTCCATCACCAGCTGGCGGGCGAGCTCGTGGGCCGCGGGCGGATCGCAGCGCTCGCCGAGGCTGGCCTGGAGCTCGACGATCTTGTGCTTGCGCTGCCGCGCAATCTCGGCGATCTCGCGGCGCATCGCGTCGTACCGGTCGGGCCGGGTGACCGGCACCAGCGACGCCGTCCACGTCACCACGACGGCGGCGAACGCCACCACCAGGCCGGCGGCGATCAGCCGGTGGCGGTGGCGGGGCACCAGCGGCGCGTGGACCAGGCCGCTGGTCCGCTTCTCGATCGCCGCCCAGTCGGCGCCCGGCACGGCGAGCTTGAGCTCGTCGGCGGCGCGGCGCGCGTCGTCGAGCGCGGCCGGATCGACCCGCACGACCTCGGGGTCGCCGGCGAGCGCGAGCTGGGTGCGGACGTGCGGCCGCAGCTCGTCGTAGCCGATCACGTTGACGCCGCGCTGCGCGAGCACGTGGCGCGCCCGGTCGAGGCTGCGCCAGATCTCGGGGAACTCGTCGTGGGCGTCGCGGATCGCCCGCCAGGCGTCGGGGCCGTGGGACTCGCCGAGCACCCGGGCGCGATCGCACGAGGCGAGCAGCGCCTCGCCGATCAAGATCGCGCCGACCGCGCGGTCCCGTTCGTCGAGCTGGGGCGAGGCGTCGCGGTACATCCCCCACGAGTGTTCGGGATCTGCCCGGGCCTTGCAAGCAGCGATTACCGGCAGTCGTCTCCCGTGGTGTAGGCGAAGCCGACGTTGCGCTGCACCGCGAGCTCGATCACGTAGAAGCCCAGCGGCTCGACCTCGTAGCTGGTGCAGATCGTTCGCCACTTGCCGGCGTGGCCGCAGGTCGCGCCGGGATAGCCGCAGTCGACGCGCCTGGGCAGCGCGAACGCGATCAGGACGGCGAACGCGAACGCCATCTGGCGCCCGCGCAGCGTCATGCTCGGGTGCACGAGATCACAACCTCAGGGCCGAGCAGGCGCCGAGCAGGCACGCCGCGGCGAGGTCGACCGCGGTGATCGCCAGCGCCGTGGCGAGCGAGGCGCCCACCGAGTAGTCCTGGATCTGCGACGCCGCGAGCGCGGTGACGGCGAGATCGGCCGCCGCGGCGCCGGCCAGCAGCGGGAGCCCGACGTCGTTGTGCCTGGCGATGCCCGCGGTGGTCACGCAGCCCGACAGCGCGAGCGCGAGCAACGCATGCTTCATGCGCCCAGTATTACCCAGCTTGCATCCTGCGGGTGACGAGCCGCCGGATCGCTCCACGGCCAAGCGCGCGATTGCACGGCCACCACCTGGTGGCACATGCGCTGCACGAGGTGTTTGCCATGCTGAACACCACGCCCTTCACCCTGGAATCGATCGCGCCCGAGCTCCTGCTGTCCGTCAGCGGCGGCTGCCACCAGCGCCAGTGCTGCTGCCCGCCCGCGGCGCCGCCCGTGATGCAGCAGATCGTGCAGATGCCGCAGCCCGCGCCGCAGATCCTGCCGCAAGCCGCGCCGTCGGCGCCGTCCGCTCCGTCGGGCGACGTGGTCTCGACCAACGTCAGCATCAACGGTCAGCCGGTCGGCGGCTGAATCGACGTACCCGGCGAATCGCCGGTTGCACGCCCACCGCCCCGGGGCGATGCTGGCGCCATGCGCCGGCCGCCGGGGTTCGCGTTCGCGTTCGGGCTCGGGCTCGGGCTCGCCGCGTGCGGCGGCTGCTCGTCGCGCGAGCCGCCGGACGCCGGCCGCGCCGCCGCCGGATGCAGCGGCGCGCCGGTGGCCGAGATGGGCGAGGCCACGTACTACGACGCCACCGCCGCCGGCAGCTGCAGCTTCGAGGCGTCCGCCGACCGGATGGTCGCGGCGCTCGACGGCCCCGACTACGCCCACGCCGCGTGGTGCGGCGCCTGCCTCGCGGTGTCCGGGCCGCTCGGCGACGTCGTGGTGCGCGTCGTCGATCAGTGCCCGGGCTGCAAGCACGGCGATCTCGATCTCAGCCGCGAGGCGTTCGCGCAGATCGCGCCTCTGTCCGCCGGCCGGACGCGGATCGCGTGGCACGACGTCGCCTGTCCCGTGACCGGGCCGATCGCCTACCAGATCAAGCCCGGGTCGAACGCGTCCTGGACGGCGATCCAGCTGCGCAACCACCGCCACGCGATCGTGCGGCTCGAGGCCCGCGGCGCCGGCGGCGCCTACCGCGCGATCCCCCGCGGCGACGACAACTACTTCGTGGCGTCGAGCGGGCTCGGCGCCGGGCCGTACGCGCTGCGCGTCACCGACGTCCACGGCCACACGCTCGAGGATCCAGCGATCGCGTCCGCGGCCGGCGCGCCGCAGCCGGGCGCGGCGCAGTTCCCGGCCTGCCCGTAGCCGGGCCCGCGGCGGCTCACCGGCCGGCGTTCGACTTCTGGATCCGCGCGTCGTCGCTGCTGGCGAAGTAGTAGCTGTCGACCGCCGAGTTGCCGTCGAGGTTGCAGTGGGCGAGGACGTAGAACCAGTTCCTCGCCGGCGCGGTGTAGTTGAACGTGGTGCGGGCGATCGTGCCGGCGGTGTCGGTCCGGGTCCCGCCGATCACGACGTAGCCGCAGCGCGCCGCGCCCTCGGGGGTCCGGACCTTGAGCGACTGCCAGGTCGCCGGCAGCGTGCCCAGGGTCTGGGCGCGGGCCGTGGGCGTCGCCGGGAACGTGGTCGACTCGCCGGTGCTGGTCGACAGGTAGCGGCCGTTCTCGATCGCGTACTGCTCCTCGCGAACCACCAGCTCGCCGAAGAACGCGGCGACCTCGGAGTCGCCCTTGGCCTTGCGCGACTCGCCGGCGAAGCTCGGGATCGCGATCGCCGCGAGCACTGCGATGATCGCCACCGTCACCATCAACTCGAGCAGGGTGAAGCCAGCCTGGCGGTTCCGCGTACGGGTCATGGCGAAAGGATCGCCCGGTGCGCCTCGGCCACGAGATACGCCCGGGGCAGCGGCTCGGGGAGCGGCCGGATAGCGTGGGCGTCAGCGGCGCGGCTCGCCCGGCGCTCTGTCCGCCCGCGGCGGCGCCCTGTCGGCCCGCGGCGGCGCCCTGTCGGCCCGCGGCGGCGGATGTACCACCACGGCCCGCGCGCCGGCGGCCTCGAGCGCGGTCCGGAGTGCCTCGACGTCGCCGTGGCGGGCGTCGCCGGTCGGGAACACGTCGACCCCGGGGGCTGCCTTGCACCCCGTCACCGCATCGTCGCGCGAGGTCGTGCGGCCACCGACCGAGATGCCATCTGCCGACACGTGGATCGCGCAGCGCACGGCCGCCGTCGGACGCGATGCCCGGTCGCCGTCGCCGCCGAGCCCGACCCCGCCGCCCAGGCCGAGGCCGCTGCCGCACCGCAGGTACAGCGCCGCGGCGGAGATCAGCGCGAGCAGCGCGCTCCACAGGGTCAGCCGGCGCTTGATCCGGCGGCGATCGATCTGCTTGGCGACGTCGCGCGCGAGCTCGCGATCGACCGGCGGGGAGGGTCGGGTCATGGCGTGGCTCCGGGCGGCGCGGGCGGCGCCGGTCGGGGT
>DASWRS010000155.1:0-11058 GCA_036403075.1 Kofleriaceae bacterium | reverse complement strand
CCGTCCTGCGCAGCCAATTGCAGCGGCCGCGGCGGGCATGGTTCACTTCGCCATGGCCGAGACCTGGTTACCGCAGGAGCCACCCCCCGCGCCGCCGCCGCGGTCCGCCGCCCGGCGCACCGTGTTCCTGTGGCTCGGCTTCATCGCGCTGTTCCTCATCATCTACGCGGTCATGGACAGCTCGTCGAGCTCGACCCATGCCGGCCCACGCACGCACGACGATGGCGCACTGCCATGGTGGCTCTGGGCGCTGTGCGTCGGCTGCTTCGCCGTCCCCACCGGCCTGTTCGTGTGGCTGATCGGCACCTCGCGGCGCTTCAACACCCAGCTGGGCCCGGCCTACAAGGCCCTCGGCGATGGCGACCATGCCCGCGCCGCGCAGCTGTTCGGCGACCTCGCGCGGCGGTTTCGCGCCAAGCCCAATGTCTGGCCCGCCGCCGCGTACAACCAGGCCCACGCCCTGATCCGCATGGGCGACTCGGCCGCGGCGGTCGGCGTCCTCCTCGGCATCCACCGCATGCCGGACCTCGGGATCGACGGGATCCGCGGGCTTGCCGCCCTCCAGCTCGCCCGCGCGTTCGCGATCGGCGGTGATCTCGACAAGGCGCAGCGCTGGCTCGACGCCGGCCGCACGGGCCACGCGGCGTTCGGCGATCCCGGCCAGGAGTACGCACAGCGCGCCGATGTCGAGGGCCTCGTGCTGTGTCGCGCCGGCAAGCTCGAGGACGCGCTGCGCCACTACGACCAGACCTGGGAGCGCCTGCAGTCCCGGCTCACCGTCAACAACATGCGCGCCGTCTGGCTGCTGCGCGCCTTCGCCGCGACCAGCGTCAGCAGCCCGCGCCACGCCGCCGCCGCCGAGACCTGGCTCCGCCTGCTGCGCGCCACCAACCCCGGCTCGCTCGCCTGGCTCACCGACCACTGGCCCGAGCTCGCCGCCTTCGCCGCCACCCACGACCTCGGCGTCGCCGCGCCGCGCGCCGCCGCCAGCGCCGAGGCCAGCACCGCCCGCGCGTAGATCGCCCGCGCCGTCCGCGCGCCGCGACGTCCACCACCCCCAGGCCAGCGCGTGGATCGCGCCGCGCCGTCCGCGCGCCGCGACGGCCACTACCCCAGGCCAGCGCGTGGATCGCGCCGCCGTCCGCGCGCCGCCTCACCGAAACGCTATGGTGTCCCCATGCCTGCCGAGGGGATCCATCTCACCGCGCTGCGCGAGGCCATGGCCTCTCCCGCGCTCGCTCCCTCGGTGCGGCGCCGCCTCGTCCGCCGCGACGACGCCGCGCGCCTCGGCGCCCTGGTCCCCGACCTGCCCTACTTCCATCGCTACACCGCCGAGGTGATCCGCTACGTCACCCGTCTGCCGGCCCGGCCGTCGCCCTGGGGCGTCCAGATCCACGACGGCGGCGCCGTCGCGCTGCTCGGCAGCCTCCTCGCCGTGGCGCGCCGCGAGCGCGACGACGATCTCGCCGCCATCGCCCTGGGCCTCGCGTCGCACTGCGCGATCGATCGCGCGCTCCACCCGCTGGTCAACGCCCTTGCCCGCGCCTTCCCCACCGGCGCCAGCCACGACGCCTCGCACCGCGAGGTCGAGAAGTTTCAGTCCGTCTGCTTCCACGAGCGCTACCTCGGCCGCGACACCATGGGCACCCCGGCGATCACCGGCTACCTCACCATCCAGCTCGCGCGCCGCCTCGACGCCCGCCTCGGCGGCCTGCTCCGCGAGGCCTGGGCCGACGCCCTCGGCGCCGCCCCCAGCGCCCGCGAGCTCACCGGCTTCACGCGCGGCTACGCCACGCACGCCTGGCTGCTCGGCACCCCGCTCGGCAAGCGCATCGCCTCCCCGGCCGCCAAGGACGCCGCCCGCCCACGCTACCTCCACGGCCCCTGGGGCAGCTTCGACGAGCTCCTCGAGGCCGCCATCACCCGCTCGCTCGCCGTCCTCGAGGCGGCCGGCGCGGTCCTCGACGCCACCACCGACGGCGATGCCGCCGCCGCCCGCCGCGCCCTCGCCCTGGTGCTCCCCGCCGGTACCATCGACCCGCAAGGCGACGACCTCGACCTGGCCCGCCCAGTCCACCTCGCCGCCCTCGCCAGCTGATGCGGGCCATCCCTAGGAACGCCTCCGACCAGTTGACCTACCCCGATCCGCGCCCCATAGTGAGCCAGATCGTTCTTTGACAAGGGGGCGTAACGGTTTCGACGAGGATGGCGACGCTCGAGTCGCGCGTCGTGGCGCCCCAGGCCACGTAAAAAGGGGCAAACCATGCAACTGCGAACGATAACGCTGTTGCTCTCGCTGCCTGATAACCTCAGGTAACGACGGTTCCTGCGGCTTCCGTCTGTAGCTGCAGAGCACCGACACAATCAGGCTGGGCCTCCTGACCCGTCAGCACAAGGAGGCCGAGACAAAGCTGGCTCGTCGCGCTCGCAGGCCGGCCGCCGCCGGCGAGCGCGAGACACTCAAACGGCGTGCCTACGCACGTAGAAGCTCGTCCTGATCCATCTTCGGACGCGGGTTCGACTCCCGCCGCCTCCACCACCTGGAGTCTTCTCGTCCCCTTCCGGGAACTCGGCGTTCTTGCTCCGCTCGCCCGCGCGGGAGGTGCCGCTCGCTTGGCGGGTGGACTCCCGCCGCCTCCACGACCACGTACCCTCGCGCTGTATGTCCCTGCTCGCACCCACGCCCCCCGACCGCTTGGTTGACGCCAAGGGTCGGCCGTATTTCCTCTGGGACGAGGACCTGACCATCGACGTGTTTCGCGCGCGCCTTGCCGATCCCGATCCCGAGGTTCGCGCCTACTACCTCGGCAAGCTCATGCGCCAGGCCAAGCCCGACGACGTCTTCACGTTCGCCACGCTCGCCGAGATCACCGCACTGTTCCCGCTCGTCACCCGCTACCTCGGCCGCAGCCGCGACTTCTGGATCTGGCTACTCGGCTGCTGGAAGGCGCTGCCCGGTGCCGCCCAGTAAGCTGTCACCGCTTCAGGAGCAAGTTCTGATCGCGCTGTCCGGGCTGCAGCCGGCGTGGACCCTGACCGGCGGCGCTGCACTCGCCGGCTTTCATACCAAGCACCGCGAGACCCGCGATCTCGATCTGTTCTTCCACCACGAGCGAACGCTCGGATCGCTCGTCGCCGATGCGACCCACGCGCTGCAGGCTGCCGACATGACGGTGACCGCCCTGCGTACCACCCCTACCTTCGCACAGCTTGACGTCCGCCTCGGCACCGAGTCCGTCGTCGTTGACCTCGTTGCCGACCCGACGCCGATCGCCGAGGCCGCACAGCCGTTCGCAGTGGGAACTGCCACGATCCTCGTCGAAACGCCGCATCAGCTCCTCGTCAACAAGCTCTGCGCTCTCCTGAGCCGGTCGGAGCTGCGCGACCTCGTTGATGTCCGCGTGCTGATCGAGTCCGGCCTCGCTCTGACGCGCGCCCTCGCCGACTGTCCCGGCCAGGACGCTGGATTCTCGCCGTTGACGTTCGCCTGGAGTGCACGAGCCCTACCTATCCGCCGCGTTGCCGCTGCCCAGGGCTGGTCGAACACGGACATCGATGCTCTCGAGCAATTCCGTGACGATCTCGTTGTACGTGTACTCGCCGAGTCGCAGCCCGATAACCCGATGTGAAGCGGCGCCGTCGATCCGGCGGCACCTTGAGTCAGTCGATCTCCGCGACCTCCGCGACCGCCGCGATCAGCCGACGCGGCTGACCTCGTCGCGCAGTCCGGAGCGAACCGTGCGTCGCGGTCGCTGCCGTGATTCCCGAGGAGCGCGTCCCCACAGCCCACTCCCCCGGAGGTTTCAGCACACGATGAGGTCCATGACGAGAGGTCCATGACGAGAGGTCCTCCGTGAAATGCAGTTTCACATACGGTGCGACTGACAGGTAATGGCGCTTTCGTGCACGCCTCCCGTCGGTGAAGCTGCAATGCCGGACCCCACGCAGTGAGAGCGCGGCGCGCAGTCTCGTGGGAACGTGGTTTCACGTACAGCGTCGACCGGCCGAGAACCAGAATGCCACAGTTCGAAGTAATGTTGTTTCACATACAGGAATAATTATTGTATTTCGCATTCAAAATTACGCACGATTGCGAGGTGATCGCGAGGTCCAGTGACAGGGCTAGCAACAGGCTGCGGCCCTCGTGAGAAATGCCTGGCCTGCGCCGGATGCGCGTCGACGAGTGTTGACGAGTAGTGCTGTACCGACTACCTTTCGTTGGCCGAGACGTGACTAAACGCCTCGATATGGAGGATTCCCATGAATATCGTATCTATGCGAGCGTCCGTGTTTGGTTACGGCCTGTGTCTTGCCCTCGGTGTGCTGGGCACCGGGTGCATGGCCGATGGCAGCGTCGGCAACGACGAAGCGATCAACGAGGCGCGGCCCGCGATCTCGGTGCCCGCTGCCGCCCAGGCCGCTGTCGTTCCGGCCGCGCAGACCGGCGTGAAGGTTCAGGACCGCTCACACGACAACGACAATCCCGACAACACGCTGTACGCGCTCTACCAGGTCGTCAACACCAGCGCCAGCGCGGTGCCGCTCAGTTCGCTCACGATGCGGTACTGGTTCACCAACGAGAGCCCCTCCGACCCGCTGGAGTTCGACTGCGACTGGGCCCAGGTGAACTGCAGTAACATCACCGCCAAGTTCGTGGTTCTCTCCCCCGCCAGATCGAAGGCGAACACCTACCTCGAGATCAGCTTCAGGCCTGGCGCCGGATCGGTGGCTGCCGGCCGGAACAGCGGAGAGATCCAGACGCGGGTCCACCACGTCAACTGGTCGAGCTTCAACACGACCGAGACCTACTCCTTCATCTCCGACCCGAGCTTCGTGTACAAGGACACGCAGACCGTGACCCTGTACCAGGACGGTGCGCTGATCTGGGGTGTCGAGCCGAGCGCGTAGCCCCGTTCCCTTCCTCCCGGCTCACGTCTACGGGCGCTGGTCGGCCACGGCTGTCCTGCCAGCCGGCCAGCGCCGCCGTCGCCGAGCTCGACGCCGTGGCGCACGATGCGCGATCACCGAGCTCGACGCTCTTGTCGCGCAGCGCTGTCGATTCCATCTGAGGCGGCGCCACATGGGCAGCCGCCGCTCGACGGCGGCCATCCTGCATTCGATGCTCGAGCACCAGGCGCTGCTGGTGCGCCCGACAGCACGCCGATCAGTGAGGTGACAGAGAGCCGGGGGTCAGCGTAGTCGCCTCGGCGCCGGTGTCGAACACAAGCTATATGATCGTCGATCCGCGAGGTCCATCCATCTTCGCTTCGACGATGATCAGCTCGCGCCTACGGAAAAAGAACTCGAGAGCTTCGTCATCGAGGACCAGCGTGGGGCGACGCAGTGGCTTCGTGCACTCGCCTGTAAACCGGACGGACCAAGGCGAGTACTGCTCCCGACGGTCACGAATCGGCTCGAAGGCAGCCCGGCGCGTGAGGCCATGGCCGACGACTCGCGCCGCCGGATCTCCGGGCCTCGAAGCTCGACCGGCACCACTTCGGCCAGGCAGACGAATTGATCGGGATACCGCGCGCAGATCTCCGCCCGTGGCAGCGGCTCGGTCTCCATGGGCACGAGCTGCTCGGCAGCATCCATGCATCGATCTTACGGGGCGCGTCGACATGTCAAGTTCCTTGACGTCGTTGACGGTGTCTTCTCGTCCGCTGCGTGGTCGAGCTCAGCGGGCGCCGAACACGACCTGCAGGCCGAGCATCGCAACGAAGGCGAAGGCGGCGCTCAGCGGGATCGTCAACACCCAGGCCGTCAGGATGTTCCCGGCGACGCCCCACCGCACGGCCGAGATGCGCTTGCTCGCACCGACCCCCATGATGCAGGCGTTGATGCAATGCGTGGTCGACACCGGGACACCGAGGCGGCTCGCGGCGAAGATGGTGGCCGCCCCCGCGGTCTCTGCCGCGAACCCTTGCAAGGGCGTGATGCGGATGATCTTCGTGCCCATGGTCTTGATGATCTTCTTGCCGCCCGCGGCCGTGCCGAGCGCGATCGCCGCAGCGCACGAGATGACGACCCAGAGCGGGATCCCATCGCCGTTCGGAAGCATCCACGACGGAAGCCCGGTGTGTCCGGCGGCGACGAACGCTGCGAGCGCGAGCGCGATGATCCCCATCGACTTCTGGGCATCGTTCGAACCGTGACCGAGCGCCATCATGCACGCCGACACGAGCTGCATCTTGCGAGACCCCCGATGAACGGTCTGCGGGCGCATGCGCCGCACACCCCACGTCAGGCCGATCATCACCGCGAACGCGATCACGAAGCCTAGCAGCGGCGAGAGCACGAGCGGGAGCAGGACCTTCTCGCCGAGCGCCGACCACTTGAAGGCGCCGACTCCGGCATGCGCGACGACCGCGCCGGCCAGACCACCGACGAGCGCATGCGACGAGCTCGACGGGATGCCGTACCACCACGTGATCAGGTTCCAGGTGATCGCTCCGAGCAAGGCAGCGAGCACGACGGTCTGCACGACGATGGCCGGGTCGGCGAATCCCGACGCGATCGTCTTGGCGACCGCGGTCCCGGTGATCGCGCCGATGAAGTTGAACAGCCCGGCCATGAGCACGGCGGTGCGAATCGGCAAGACGCCCGTGGAGACGATCGTGGCGATCGCATTCGCTGCATCGTGGAAGCCGTTGATGAAGTCGAAGACGATGGCCGTCACGATGACGACGATGAGGAGGCTAACCATTCTTGACCGCGAGGTTGGCGAGGGTGTCGGCCACGTACTCGCAACGGTCGATCGCCTTCTCCAGGTCTTCGAGGACCTGCTTCTCGCGGAGCAGCACCTTCGCGTCGACCTTTTCGTCGCTGAACAGACCGCGCACCGCCTCGCGATAGACCACGTCGGCCTCTTTTTCGAGCTGCCGCAGCGCGCGGCTCGCGGTGATCAGCTCCGAATAGGCGTGCTTGCGGAGGTTTGGCAACGTGTCCTTCAACACCACGGTGCAGGCCACGAGCTTGTCGATGAGCGTGACCATCGCCGGGGTCGGCCGCCTGACGCCGAACAGCACCGAGGCCCGCGCCGCCCCGTTGGTAAGATCGAGGATGTCGTCGAGCTGGGACGAGAGCTTCTGCAGATCCTCGCGATCGATCGGGGTGACGAACGTCTTTGCGAGCGCCTCCTCGAGCTCGTGCACGATGGCATCGCCCTGATGCTCGACCACCTGCACGCTCCTCGCGACCACGTCGGCGGAGGCCCCTTCCAGTTTGAACGCTGCCAGCGCGGACGCGCCGTCGTGAGCCGCGACGGCTTGGCGCTCGAGAAAATCGTAGAAGTGCTCCTCTTTGGGGAGCAGCCAGCGAACTAGACCTTGTAGTCCCATGAGATGACGATCCTGGTTACGTGATCCTCGTTACGAAGTTACTCATATCATCCTCGAACGTCACTGTCTTGCCGGCGCCGACCGCCAGCGCGGCGGTGCCCGAGGGACGCGGCGGTGCCGCCGCAGGTCGAGCCGGTGCACGTGCAGCCGAAAGTGCACGTGGTGGAGAACGGCGCGGCGAACGTGGCCTGGAAGGTCAGCGGCGCGTTGCCCGGGTTGGTGACAGGTAGCCCCCTCACGGAAGTGGACCTCGCCATCCTTGACCACCACGCGCACGCGGCGGGTCGCCTCCGGACTGCTGGGGTCGAACCAAGTGCGAAGGCCCGGCGACGAGAGTGCATTCGACACCAGCGGGTCGCTGGCACAATGCCGATGGCACGTGTGCCAGGCGATCGTGGCACGCGTCCGGCGCCAAGGCTTCCTGCGATCTCGTCTGGTGCCAGGCACGAACGGCGGTGCCGCGTCGACGGCGCAAAACGACGAGCCGAGCGCGAGCCCCGCGCCCGCGCCAGCGCCAGCGCGCGCGGGGCCTCGGCCACGCGCATCGTCGGAATAGCCTGGTATGGCCGTTGCTCTGGGCGCTCCCATAACCGCGGGGCGCGCCATCGGCGCGCGGTCGCATGGGAGGACTCTGTCATGAGCATGTGGGGTAGATTGTCGAAAAATCGTGTGGTGGGCTTGGCCGCGCTCCTTGCGTCGGCGGGCCTGGGTTGCAGCGACGCGGACGTGCCGTCTCCAGAGCAAGCGGGAACGACGGAAGAAACCATGTCCGCAAGCTCGGGGCTCGCGGCCGTTCACCCGGCGCCAGCCTCGACGGGCGTCCTCGATATCGGCCACGTGCTTCATCGCACGTTGCCCATCGCCGACGAAACCTCGGTCGTGATTTCCACGGAGGAGGACCTTTCGCTCCGGGATCAGATCGTCATCCAGATCTGCCGCCTCACGACCAATGATTGTATATTGTCGCACACTGTCACGTCCAGATCGGGCCTCCTCGAGGCGGTGAAGCTGGTGGGCTTCACCTATTCGGCGGGGTGGGTGAGCAGCCAGGCGCACCCCGGCGAGCGATTTCGCATGGCGTTTCGCGTGGCGGGGCTCAAGCTGGGCAGCGTCGATCTCGTGGCCGTGAGCAGCTTGCTCGGCGTGCTCCAGCCGGGCGCCTTCGTGCCCGGCACCCTGGTGCCCATTGTCTTCTCGATCGACACACACCCGGTGGTGCGCACGCGTGTGATGCACCACCGCGGCAGCAGCGCCGAGGACATCGCCGCCGTGCTCAAGACCGACTTCGCCCTCGGGGTGGACGACGGCTTTCGCGTCCTGTTCTCCGATGTTCGCGCGCAAGACGTCAACTTCGACGAGCTCGCGGGCAGCCGCCTCCCGCTCCTGGCCATCGCCGCCGCGAGCCCGTCCGACGTGCCGTTCACGCTGCTTCAACTGGTGAACGGCGTCGTCTTTTCAGGGAGCTGGAACGCCACGGCCGAAACCGCCGCCACCCTCGCCAGGAACGCCACCGTCAAGGATGCGCACAACAACGACGTTCCGGCCTTCGCCAACCAGCAGATCGTCGACGCGCTCCTTCAATCGAACCTGAACACGCCGGCCCACCCGATCAGCATCGCCGAGATGCTCAGGATCGTCACGCAGCAGCTCGGCGTGACCGATCCCCTGCAGCAGCTCGACTTGCTGGTGCACGCAGTGGACAAAAACGGCCTCGCGGCGTTCTCGCTCGTTGACATCTTGCAGCAGCAGATCACCGCGTCGCCGGACTTGTTTCAAACGGCGCTGCAGGCACTCCGACACTTGCAGAGTGCAGGTTATGACGCGAGCGTCGCGTTGCCCACGTTGTCCAAGGTGACGCTCCCGGGTCGGGCACAGCCGGTGGCCGCCCTCGAAGCCGCCGAAGCGGCCATTCAATTGCCCTTCGCGTTGTCCAACGCGCCGGCCACGTTCTCCAATTCACAGATCCAGAGCGGGCTTCAAGCGGCCTACCCCACCTCCGATTCTGCGAAGCTCTTGACCGACGCGTCGAAGTTCCTCGTGGGCAGCCACTGCGGTGCATACACGGGTGGTCCCGATGCGGAGGGCATCGTGGGCCTGACCAAGACGCGCAACATCCTGTCGTTCGTCGACGTGACGGAGCTTCTGCGCACCCCGGGCGCGAAGGGTGGGTGCAGCCTGTCGCCGACCGACGCGGGCAAGGCGCTGCAGACGCTCTACTTCGCACAGGACGGCGTGGTCGACCAGGCCACGAACATCGGCAAGGCGCTCGCGAGCCCGGTCCCGGATCTCGGGCCGATCAAGCCCGTGGATCTGGTGACCGCGCTGGGCACCGTGCTCAAGGGCGTGCCGCGCGCGGCGGGGCAATCGCTCGCGTGCTTGGCCGGGGTTGGGGCGAGCAGCGCGCAGGGCGGCCGGGTGCCGCTCGTGGGAACGCCGGACAACCCGGAGGCCGGTGTGCTGGGCGCGCTCGCAAACCCGCAAGGGGCGTCGCTGTTTCCGAGCCCGTTCGCGCCCGGCGTGGGCAATGAGCTCGACGTGTTGGGGCGGTGCCTCACACTCAACCATGTCAACGTGCAGCTGCCGCTGCGCAAGGTCATCGTGCGCTACACCAGCGGCGCGATCCCGGCGGCGGCGCCGATCACGGATCCCGGTGTGAACGGCGAGTTGCTCGTGGGCCGAGCGGGCTGGTCTCCGCGCATTCTCTCGGGCAGCGTTCCCGGCCGGCTCGGCGACATCTTGAACGCGGTCAAGCTGCCCAGCGCCGGCGCTCTGAGCACCCTGCCCCCGGCGCTCCAGGCCGCGACCACGTTGCCGATCTTCGTCGCGGGCTCGCCGTCGGTCAACTTGTCGCACGATCTACGGGGCTGCAGCCCGTTTATCATCGGCTGCACTGCCGACTTCATCCACGAATTTCCACACGGTAACCGCGGCGACTTCGACGAGTTCCTCTCGTACCTGGGCTCCGACCGGCTCGACGTCTGGACGCGCGGCGGGCTTCCGGGGCTCCCGGCGATCCCGGCGATCGCCTTCACCAGCGGGACCACCGATCGGACGCAGAACGGAACGGCGACATTCCTGGTGCCCGCGCTGCCGGGAACGCTCGCCCTCGAGGCGGTCCTCTTCGGCAACAACAGCCTCCGGTGCGGTATCGGGAGCCAGAACCCCATCGACGCCGTCATGGCCGCCGCCATCGCGACCCCGGAGGTGATCTACCGCCAGATCACGCTGCCCGGCGGCGACATCAGCGGCAAGCATGACATCTGGGCCAGCGGTCACACCAGCTTCGATCACCTGTTCGACGACAAGGAGTTCGTGTTCCCGTTCCGCTTTGGCTTCGAGAGCAACCCGGACGGCATTTGCGGCGGAAGGTGGATTCGCACCAACGCGGACGTCGTGAGCGACGACTCCGACTCGTACATGGCCGGCACCATCCAGGTCGCGAGCGCGGGCGTCGCCCAGACCGGCACCGACATCGCGCAAAAGGTCGGGCAGATCGCAGGAAAGCTCACCATCGCCCCCGGCGCCGACCCCGGCAACGGCCACGACTACGCCATCGACCCCAGCACGGGTGGCACCCTGGCCGGAACCGGCGGCCTCCTCGTCAACGACCCGGACGCCAACTTCCTCTCCATGCTCGCCGCCACCACGGGTGCACCGCTCACGGCCGCCCAGCTCACGAACCTGCTCGTGACCGGATTTACCAAATAGCGATTGGCAC
>DASWRS010000154.1:0-17761 GCA_036403075.1 Kofleriaceae bacterium | reverse complement strand
GCCGAGCTCGTCAATGGCTGATTCGTTTCGCGTCGAACGCCAGGCGATCCTGCCAGTCCTTCGCGAGCAGGTGGTCGGGCGTCATCATGCCGGGGCCGGACAAGACGGCGATCGCGCGCTCGACCCGGGCGCGATCATGGCTGCGGTACGCCGCCACCGCGAGCCGGCGCGCCGCGTTGCGCACGAACAGCACGTCGGGCAGCCCCAGCGTGAGCGCCCGATCGAGCTCGGCCGCCGACTCGGCCCACGTGCCCTGGCCCTGGCGTTGCAGCCCGAGCAGGTAGTGCGCGAAGCCGAGCTCGGGCTCGGCGGCGGCGGCCCAGGTCGCGAGCAGCGCCGCGTCGATCGGGCCGGGCACGAAGAAGTAGCCGTAGAGCGCCACGGCGGCGGGGCCGCGGTGCGCGAGCGCGAGCTGCTCGGCGGCGAGCTGGCGGCGCTCGGTGCCGGCGATCGGCAGCGCCGCGGCCTCGCGGATCCGGGCCTCGACCGCGGCGCGATCGCCCCGCGCGGCCGCCTCGCGGGCCAGCCGCTCGAGCGCCTCGACCCGCAACGTCGACGTCACGTGCGCGGCGTCGCGCGCGAGCGCGGTCCAGGTCGCCACCGCCTCGGCGTGCTCGCCGAGGTCGCCGCCGATCAGCACGCCGCCGAGGTCCATGCGGTAGCGCGGCTCGCCGGGCGCCTCGCGGCAGTTGTCGCGTAGCAGCTCCACCGCGGTCCGGCGATCGCCGGCGCCGAACGCCCGCGCCGCGCGCTCGCGCCGCCCCGCGATCGCGTGCGGGCACGGCCGGGCGAACACGCTGCCGCCGCGGAACCGCTCGCGCTGCGCCTCGCTCGCGCCCGGCGGCAACACGATGTCCGCGAGCATCGCGCGCCACTCGGCCTCGAGCGCCGGCAGCGGCGCGCCGTACGCCGCCTCGAAGTCGCCGCCGCTTCCGTACAGCGCGCGCAGCTTGTCCGGTCCGTGGCGCTCGAGCAGGAACCGCAGGAACGATCCGGCGGTCGTGTAGCCGCGCGCCGACGACACCGAGAAGAACTCGAGCGACAGGAGCTGGCGGATCGACGGCTCGACCCCCAGGTCGGCCATCGCGCGCACCGCCTCGTGCGGCGTCGGCTGGTCGTAGCCCCCGGGCCAGTCGAGCGCGACCGCGAGCCCCTCGATCAGCCCCGGGTTGGCGAACACGCCGTGGCGCGTCGCCACCCCGAACACCGGATCGCCGAACGCGCTCGCCACCGCGTGCGCGATCTCGTGGCGCAGCGAGCCGTGCGGGAACGCGCGGTGCTCGAGGTAGATCTCGCGCCGCCACGGCTTGGCCATCTCGACGTCGCGCGCGCCGAACCAGCGGCCCTTCTGCTCGCGGTCGGCGAAGTAGAACGAGCGCAGCTTGCCGGCGGGCGCGACCCCGCCGAGCTCGTCGACCACCTGGGCGTAGCGAAACTCGTGATCCTGGGCGATCGCGACGATCTCCGCGTCGATGTCCCGGGTGTGCGCGTAGTGGATGATGAAGTGCGGGGTCTCGATCCGGCCGTCGAGCACCGCCTCGAGGTCCTCGGCGTCGGGCGCGTAGCCGAGCGCGCCGCCGAAGCCGTGCAGCACCGCCGCCGCCGCGATCGCCGCGGCCGCGATCGCCAGCGCGCCGAGCCGCCGCCCCGCCGGGCGGGCCATCCGCCAGCGCAGCCGGTGGCGCGGCACGTCGAGCCCGAGCGTCACCAGCGCGACGATCGCCGCCGCCCAGCCGGCGTCCTCGAGCCGCGACCACACCAGCGGCCAGCCGAGCCGGATGTTCTCGTCGTAGAGGTTGCCCGGGAAGTAGCCGAGGATCGCGTTGTAGCTGAACACCGGCGGCTCGCTGTAGAACCGCCACAGCGCGGCCAGGACGACGACCACGACCGGCAGCTGCGCCACCGCGGCGCCGGTGAACCGCCGGGGCCCGCACACCACGCCGAGCGCATGCCCGACCGCGCCGGCCAGCGCCGCCGTCGCCAGCGGCATCGCCAGGTAGCTCACGATGCCGAAGCCCCAGTCGCAGGTCGGCGTCCAGATCCCGCGGATCGCCGCGATCAGCGCCGGAATCGCCGCCACGGCAATCGCCAGCCCGGCCGCCGCCGCGGTCGACGCCGCCATCATCCGCCCGGCGTACGTACGGTGGACCACGCTCGCCGGCCCGCCGTCGGGCCCGCTCTCGGGCAACCGCTGGACCTCGCGCGCAAGCGCGCTGCCGACGTCGAGCCCCATCACCGCGGCCAGCAGCGCCGCGGCGGTCGCCAGCTCGAACCCGAGCACGCCGAACAGCGGCACGCCGCCGAGCCCGATGCCCAGCCCCGCCGCGAGCACCGCCCAGATCCGCAGCCGCCAGCGTGCGCGCATCTGCACGATCGCCGTGCGCACCGGCCCAACCCTCATCGAGCGTTCCTGCTATGGTGGGGCGTGCCCGAGGACCCCGAGCGCGAACGCCGCATCGACGTCCGCAGCCCGATCGAGCTCAAGGTGGAGTACAAGCGGCTCAACACGTTCTTCGCCGATTACACCAAGAACATCTCGCGCGGCGGGACCTTCATCAAGACCACAAGACCGCTCCCGGTGGGCACCGAATTCCTGTTCAAGCTGTTCGTGCCTGGTCGCGACGAGCCGCTCACGATCCACGGTGAGGTCCAGCGCATCATCGACGAGGCCGCCGGCGAGGAGTCGGGGATGGCAATCAAGTTTGTCTACCGCGAAGGCGACCCGCAGGCCGAGATCGCCCGGATCGTCGAAGGTATGATGACGGAGAGCCTGGGTCCCAGACTCTATGCCAGGCTCATGGACCACGCCGGCAAGCGACGAAACTGATGGCCTCCACCCGATTCTTCCGCTACCTCGCGCCGAACCTCATCACGCTGTCGTCGATGATCTTCGGCCTGGTCTCGCTGTGGTCGTCGCACAACGGCCACTACGCGCTCGCCGCCTGGATGGTCATCTACGCCGTCCTCACCGATCGCCTCGACGGCCTCGTCGCGCGCGCGGTCAAGGGCACCAGCGAGCTCGGCATGCAGCTCGACTCGTTCGCCGACTCGATCAACTTCGGCATTGCCCCGGCGTTCCTGATCCTGACCTATCTCACCGGCCGGGCCGATCTGCCGTACCACGATCGCGGCAGCCTGGCGTACTACCTGCTGTTCGCCGCGTGCGGCGGCTACATGCTGTGCGCGATCTTCCGGCTCGCCCGCTACAACGTGCTGTCCGACGATCAGGTCCCGACCAAGATCTTCTTCGGGTTCCCGACCACGCTGTCGGGCGGGATGCTCGCGATCTGGATGCTCTTGTTCCTCAAGTACGATCCGCAGACCACGCCGGACTTCGGCGGCGCCAAGCTGTTCGGCGACTCGGTCCACACCCCGGTCGCGGTCTGGACCTACTTCCCGATCGCCGTGGTCATCTTCGGCTACCTCATGGCCTCGCGGCTGCCGATGCCCAAGGTCGGCATGACCAAGAACAAGCTGCTCAGCGTGATCCTGATGGTCCTCATGACCGTCGGCTACGTCTGCGGCTTCGTCATGCGCTACCCCGAGGTGCTGTTCTGGATGCCGACCGTCTGGAGCGTCATGTTCCTGATCTGGGGCCAGGCCTCGGCCTCGGCGCGCGCCATGTACCCGCCGCCGCTGTTCCCCCGCAAGCCGCAGCCCGAGCGGGCGCTGCAGCGCCCCCAGGAGGACCTGGTCGACCTGGTCCTCGACGAGGAAGCCCCGGCCGCGGGGCAGGGCGTGCCGCCGCCCAAGGCCGGGTAGGCCGCCGCGCTGCCGGACGCTGCCGTTGACGGCCGGCCGCCGCGTATCCCCTCCGCCGTCACCACCGCCCGGCAACACTACGACCAGCTCCTCCGCGAGCACTACCGCTGGTCCGTCGCCGGCGACGATGATCCGTTCGCGCGCGGCGCCGCCTGGCTCGCCGGCCACGACCTCGCCGGCTTCGCGCGCTACCTCGATCTCGGCGCCGGCTTCGGCGCCCACGCGGTGCCCCTCGCCCGCGCCGGCGAGCACGTCACCGCCGTCGACTTCCACGCCCGCCTGCTCGCCGAGCTGCGCGCCGCCGCACCCTCGGTCGAGACCCACGAGGCCGACCTCGTCGAGGCCGTCGGCGCCGACCACGTGTCGGTCACCGACATCCTCACCACCGCCGAACCGGCCGGCCTCCGCACCCGCATCGGCAGCTACCCCAAGCTGCGGCTGGCCCCGGCCGACGTCGCCGCCTCGGCCGCGGCAGCGGGCCTGGCCGCCGAGCGCACCGCCACGGAAGCCGGCCTGCTGCTCCAGCTATTTCGGGCCCCTACGTAGCGGTCTCGGGGCTGCCCGCTTGACGCACCGGGGCCGCCCGCGCTACCCACAAAGCCGACCCGGGGGATTAGCTCAGCGGGAGAGCATCGGCTTTGCAAGCCGAGGGTCTGGGGTTCGATCCCCCAATCCTCCACATAGTTAGACGACTCTAGTGGTCGAAACGACTCTCTAGTCGCCGTTGAGTCGCCGCCGAACGAAGCTGCGTGAGCGTGCTGCCTACGGAGCACACGACGAGCTCGCGGCGGCCCGGCGGCGTGCGGCTAGCATCCGGCGGCCCCCACCCATAAGATCCAGGCGTCGTGATGGGCAGGAGGCGCAGATGAGCGTTGATCGATCTTCCAGGAAGGGCGAGCGCAGCGTCGCGGAGCAACCCGTCGGGGATGCGCCGCCGCTGTTGCCTGGCAAGGTGACGTTGACATCCCAGCTCGCCCCGGTCGAGGCGGCCGTCCAGCGCCGCAGCGCCGGCGCACTGATGCCCACCGACGCGGAGCAGGTGCATGCGGCTGCCGCGCACGGAACAAGCGGCCCGGGGGCATCGCTGCCACACGCCCATGCGATCCAGCGGGCGTTCGGCAGGCACGACGTGAGCCAGATCCACGCCCACGTGGACGAACGATCCGCGCAAGGCGCCGAGGCGATGGGCGCCGCGGCGTTCGCGACCGGGGATCACGTGGCATTCGCGAAGTCACCCGACCTCCACACCGCGGCGCACGAGGCCGCGCATGTCGTCCAGCAGCGCGGTGGCGTCCAGCTCAAGGGTGGCGTGGGCGAGGCCGGCGACCCTCATGAGCGGCACGCCGACGCAGTCGCTGACCTCGTCGTTCAGGGCAAGTCGAGTGAATCACTGCTCGACCGCGTCGGCGACCCGACTGGCGCCACGGCGTCACGAGGATCCTCGGTCCAGCACTTGCTCGAGGAGACGCCGGCTGCGGCGTCACCGCGGACGGAACACGACGGCGAAGATCATGATCCCATGGAGGCGAACGAGAAGATCGGCGAGAAGGTCTTCAAGTCGCCGCGCTTCATGGGCGACCCCACGCTCGAGAAGGTGGCGGGCGGAACCGCAACGCTCAAGGCGGGCGACAGCGGGCTCGCCGTCAGCCGGCTGCAGTCGGCGCTGGCCGACGCCGGCCAGGCGGTCGCGCGCACCCGTCGCTTCGATGCTGCCACGACCGCCGCGGTCAAGGCGTTCCAGTCGAGCAAGTCGATCACCGACTCGGGCATCGTCGACAAGGCGACGCTGAGCGCGCTCGACGCGGTGTTCGCCGACCACACGCGACGCCGCGATCGCGAAGGGCAAAGCGCCGCCGACCAAGCCCACCGAGGGCACCGAGTACGCGTATGGCACCGCCCCCAAGGAGCTGATGGCCGGGACAAGCAAACCGAGCGCGGCCGAGGCGACCGAGGCAACCGACGTGCTCGCTGCGATGCAGACCGTCGACAAGACGACAGGCAAGGCGGTCGCCTTCGACGAGGACGGCAAGAAGAACGGCAAGGGGAAGTACAAGGCAAGCCTGACCACGCTGATCAACAAGGTCGTCGATGCCCAGTTCGCGTCGCTCGCGAAGGACAAGGGCAAGGACCACGCCGATCCCAAGAACCTGCACCAGCTGAGCGACGTTGCCCAGGCCGGGCAGGCGTCCAAGACGAAGACCGACGCGGTGTTCGGTGGCTACGCGAGCGGACCGGCGTTCGACGCGACCACGAACCTGCGCGATCGGTGGGCAACCGAGGACAAGAAGATCAAGGACCTCGAGACAAAGCAGGCGGCCGGTGGTGCAGCAGGCGCAGCGGCCGGTGACAAGCTGGCCGGGATCGCGAAGTGGCGCGTCCAGAAGATCGTCAACTCCAACCGCCAGGTCGCCCAGCTCAACGCAGACTACGGGGCGATCGTGAGCCGTGGTCCGGAGAAGAAGATCGTGGAGGAGGTTGTCGACGATATCGCCGGCAAGCGCGGCGTGGAGCTGCGCGAGATCCAGAAGGGCTGGCCGGGCGCGGCCGACCCCGACACCCACGAGGTGTTCATGCAGCTGTTCAAGAGCACCGACGCCACGGAGAACCGCAAGTTCATGTGGCAGTCGTTCCAGACGCTCGTCCACGAGTACATCCACACGCTCAACCACAGCCGGTACCGCACGTACTCGGCCAAGCTCAGCAAGACCGACCCGGCGCGCGGCCACACCCTGCGCGAGGGGGCGACCGAATACCTCACCAAGACCGTGCTGTCGACCGTGAACTACAGCGACGCGACGCTGCGGAAGCAGGTCGAGGGTCCGTACCACGATCCCGGCACGGTCGAGGCGCCGCCGAGCTACGGCGGCTATGCCCAGGCAGTGGAGGCCGAGCAGGTGGTCGGCGTGGTCGGCGCGAGCAACATGTTCGCGGCGTACTTCCTCGGCGAGATCGAGCTCATCGGCGGTGCTCCATGAGCCACCGCGCACGTGTGCTCGCCGCGATGGCGGCCACGGCGTGCGGAACCCCCACTCACGAACCTACCACTGCTGGCTCTGCCTCGGGAGTTGCCATGACCGATACCGCCTGTACCGCCGCGATCCGCAACCTGGCCAGCGGCAAGATTGCCGACGCGCGCCTGTCCACGGACTGCACGATCGCCGATGCCACGCGGGCCATCGATGCGCTGGCCAGTGCCCGCGATGCAACAGGCTCTCTCGGCTCGGACCGCGCACAGGTGCGCTGGCGCGCGGTCGAGACCGGAGTGGCAGGTGATCGACTACGGCTTTGGCACGACGGGGAACACGTGCTCGCGGTCGAGATCGAGGCCCCTCGACCGCTGGGAGGGTGGGACGCCTTGCGCACCGTGCTCGGCACGCCCGACACGAAGCTGGCGTACTGGGATGACGTCGTCGAGTCCAAAGACGGACAGTGGGTATACCTCGCACGCGGGCTCGCTGTGTTCACGACGCTCGCCGATACCGAGATCGCACGCGTGGTCGCTTTTCCCCCGACAACCATCGCCACATATCGCGCGCGCCTGGCGCGCGGGGTCGAGCCACCACGAGAGATCGCGGCTCCATGAATGACTACTCTGGCCGTGACCGCCACCGTAGGCCACGGTCCCGTCTGAGAACATAAATCTTGCGTAGGAGTAGGTCGACGTCCGCGTCAGCTTCGACGCGCTGATCGGTGCCTCGGCCTTGACCTGGGCGACCGCGGGCCCGACGTCAATCGTGGGGAACCGCGCCGCGCCGCGGCGCTATCGCGGGCCGCGTTCGCGGATCAGCCGGTCGATGTCTGGCTCCAAGATCCGGCGGGCAAGCGCATCATCACGCTGCCGTGGAAGCGCGGCTGCAGTAGCGCGGAGGGCGCCGATGGCGCTGGCGGTGACTCAGTGACGCGAACTGCTCGCAGGCGGCCTTGTTCTGGCCGGCGTCGGCGGATCTTGCGCAGCTGGTCGATCGGCGCGTGCTTACGGAGCGGTCACGGCGTTGTTGTCGATCGCGATGAGCGACTGCGCCAGCGCCCTGCCGTGCATCGTCGCGGTCGTCTGCAGCGTGATCGCGGTCTGGCAGAGAATGACGCCTTCGAAGTGGGCATTTTCGTGAATCGTCACGCGGCCTGCAACCTGCCAGAAGATGTTCTTCGCCTGTGCACCGCCGGCGAGGGTCACGCGCTTCAAGTTGCTGAGGTCGAGGTCATTGGAGATCTGGAAGATCCACACGTCGGTCGCGCTCCCCGAGATCGTGACGTCGTTCGGGATCGTGACGCCCGTGCCCCACCGGTAGAGCCCCGGGGCGAGCGTCAGTCCGGCGATGTTGCCGCTCCCGAGATTCAGAAAATCCGGATTCGTTCGTGCCGCCGCATCGGTGTAGGCGGTCTGCATCGAGAGCACGGCCGTCGTGAGGTTCGATGGCGTCGGGACTGCGTAGTTACTCGCGAAGACCTTCGCCGGCGACACGACCGAGGGCGACGTCGCGAACACGTTCGTCGAATCGAGGGTCAACGCGAAGCCCGTGATGGAGCTCGCGGCCGCGGGGCTCACCCCCAGGTTTCCGCCGCTGATCGATGACCCGGTGACGTTCGTGATCCCGGTCTTTGCGAGCAGGACGTAGCTGCCCGAGGCGGCCACGTCGGTGGTCGACCCTAGATCCACAGGGGCCGGTCCGAGCCCCAACGGGTTGGGCGGATGGTTGGCTGCGTCCGCGCCGCCAGACGAGTTATCCGAACAGGCGGATGTGAAGATTGCAGAGGACAGGAAGAGTGTCAGTGCAGCAGTTCTTGTGTGAAGCAAGTATCTCCTACGCAGGCGGCTGGACAACCAGCCGGCCGACCTCCATTGTGTAAGCATGAGCGCCTGCGTCGCAAGTGAGCACTTTTTAGCCCGATCGAGCGCGATCGCTCGCTTGTGCGAGTTATTCCTCCTCACAGCCCCAGCGTGTCGATGGCAAGCACCTACACCCAGCTGTGATCGGGGATGGAAACGGCCACGCGGCGCCATGCCTCGAGAGACTCGCGGCCGTCTGCGGTGCGCCTCGTCGAGGTGATCGTCTCCCGCATCGCCGCACGAGCCCCGGAT
Source organism: Kofleriaceae bacterium (assembly GCA_036403075.1). Classification (GTDB taxonomy): domain Bacteria; phylum Myxococcota_A; class Polyangia; order Haliangiales; family Haliangiaceae; genus JABFXX01. Next base: position 8,919 of record DASWRS010000154.1, on the reverse strand, counting down.
GATCCTCTGAGTGACGTCCTCGGGCACGTGTCCCTTCGCGAGCTCGTAGCCCCAAGGTGTTGTTCGGCACCGATGCCGGCTACATGACGGTCCTCGATCCGACGGAGGAGTACGTGCGCCTCGCCGAGGCCGGCCTCACGCCGATGCAGATCCTCGCCGCGCTGACGACGGCGCCGGCGGCGCGCTGGAGGGCTCCGACCGGCGTGGTCAGGTGGCCGAGAAGCTCGCCGCGGATCTGGTTGTCCTCGCGGGAGACCCGGCGGGCGATGTCCGTCGGTTCGCGACCGTGACGTGCACGATCCGCGCGGGCCGGCGCGTGTTCACGCGCTGATCGAGCTGCACGCGTTCGATCCTCCGCGCGTCCTCGCGGCAGGTCACATCATGAGGGGCGGCCGAGCTGGACCAGATCTGCGCCGCGCGTCCGCTTACCGAGCTGCGGCTCGAACAGCCGGTCATCGGGGAGAGCCGCCACCTGTGCCGGCAGGTGCCCGCTTTGTACGTGATACCGTGCGCGGGTGTCTGCCGACGCACCACCGCCCCGCGGTGCCCCGCTACCCGATGCCGTGCCACAGGGCACCGCGCCTCACCCGGCCACGCTGACGCCCGAGGTGCTGCCGCCCGGCGTCGCGGTGATCTCGATCCATCCGATGTACTCGCCACGTCAGATCTGCGCCGCCGCGTTCCTCGGCAGTGCGATCGGCGGCGGCTGGCTGCTCGCGGTGAACTACAAGCGGCTGGCCCGGCCGCGCGCCGCGCGCAACACGCTAGCGCTCTCCGTGGCCGGCCTGCCGTGTCTGTTCGCGCTCAGCCTGATCCTTCCGGCGCCATTGGTCGCGTTCGTGCCGCTGCTGGTGATGATGTGCATGTCGTCCATGCAGAGCGCGGCGTACGACCGCCACGTCGAGGCCGGCGGCAGCTTCGCCTCGAACTGGCGCGTCGTCGGCATTGCCCTGGTGAGCGCGGCGATCGCGGTCGCCGCGCTGGTCTGCCTGTCCGTCGGGTACCAGCTGGTGTTCAAGCCGGGCGAGGTCGAGGTCGCCGGGGGCAACGTGCGCTTCACCAACGGTGGCACCCGGAAGGAGGCCCAGGCGGTCGGCGATGCGATGGTCGCGATGCACTACTTCACGCCCGCCCATCGGGCGACCGCTGTGGTGCTCCACGATCACGGGCGCCACGTGGTCGAGCTCGTCGTGATGGCCGAGTTCCTCGATGACGAGCAGCAGCAAATCGAGTGGCACGCGCTCGCCGACGAGCTGTCGCTCCGTGCGCTCGATGGCAACGAGGTCGACATCTGGCTCGCCAATCCCGACCTCGAGCCGCAGATCAAGCTGCCCTGGGCGACCCGGCCGCACACGCTCACCGTCGCCGATGGCCAGTCGGTCCGCTACCTCCCGGGCATCCAGGAGGTGGAGGCCCGAGCGGTCGTCGCCGTACTCCAGGAGTACAGAGTCTTCCATCCCGGCGGGCAGGCGGGCGTGACGCTGCGGATCTCCGGACAGCGCCGCGTCGTGGCGCTCACGAGCCGCCCGGAGATCGGCGCGGACCCGCGCGCGGCGACGGCATTGGGGAGCCTCGCCGCGGCGCTATCGCGGGCCGCGTTCGGATCAACCGGTCGATATCTGGCTCCAGGATCCGGCGGGCAAGCGCATCGTCACGCTGCCGTGGAAGCGCGGGCCGGAGTAGCGTCAGACCCGGGAGGTCGTGCCGCTTTGCCCTCGCTCGATCGCGATTGACCGGCGGCGCGTCTGGTACTACATGATGGCGCGATGCGTGGAGCGTTGTGGGTCTCGATTGTCTGGGTCGTCTCGTTCGTCGTGTCGGGTTGCGCTGGCGTGCGTGGCCGCGCAGACGTGGCCTTCGAGCGCGGCGATTACGTCGGCGCGGCTGACCAGTACGGCGCGCTCGCCGAGCGGTCGCCTGAGGATGCGTCGCTGCGCGCCCGCCGCGATGACGCGCGGAGCCGCGCCCTGCGGGTGCTGGCGATCCGCGCGAGCAAGCTCCGCGCCGCCGGCCGGCAGGAACCGGCGCTGGCGACGCTCGCGGATCTGCTGTCGCGCCGCCGCGAGTGGCGCGAGGTGAACAGTGACGCCGTCGAGCGGGCGATCTCCGGCGAGGTCGCGGCCGCTGGCGCCTATCTCCACGGTCAGATCCGCCGCCTGGTCGCCGGCGGGGAGGTGCTCGCGGTCGAGGAGGCGATCACCGCGCGGCGCGGCCAGCTCGGGTTCGCCGAGCTCGAGCCGCTGTGGCCGTCGCTGATCCGCGAAGTGCACGAGGCCGGAGATGCGATCTGCCGCGCGGCGGTTCCGTCCGAGGCCGGCGAGGCGCCGTACCTGGCCCGGCTCGCGGCGGCATACTGCGCCCATTTCGGGATCGACACGCCGCCGCCGCCGCCATTGCCCGAGCGCGTCGCCGGGATCTCGACCGAGGGAGAGATCGTCGGCATGACCGCCGAGCAGCGCGCACGGCTCGACGCCGCCCCCGCGTCCGCGCTGCGGCGAACCGCGTGGTTCAGCGCGGACGCCGGGCAAGCGGAGGCCCGGGTCGCACTCGCCGGTCATCAAGCGGTGGTGTACCGGTCCGCCAGTGCAGAGATCACGGCGCCCTGGTGGGAGACGGTGAGTCGGATCGAGCGCGAGTCCTATCAAGAGCCCTATCAGGAATCGTATCTGGAATCGTATTCCGAGTCATACCAGGAGCCCTATCAGGAGTCGTACCAGGACTCGTATACCGTCCAGGTCCCGACGACCGAATGCCACACAGAGTCCTATTCGTGCGGCTTTGGCAGGTCCTCCAGCACGTGCACGCGCTCGGTGTCGAGCACGGGCTCGCGCAGCGAGACGCGGTACCGCACGTCGTACCGGACCGCGTATCGCACGGCCTATCGGACGGCGTTTCGCACCGCCTACCGCACGGCGTACCGCACCGCGTGGCGCAACGTGACCCGGACGCACATGGAGCCGCGGAGCTATCGCTACGAGGCGACCGAGCAGGTCGGCAACTACAGCGGAACGTGGGGCCTCGCGGTCGAGCTCGCCGGCGGTGCCGCGCCGCTCGAGGTCCGGGTCGCGAGCGTCGATCGCCAGGTGGGATACGACCACGACGTCAGCTTCGGGCCCGCCGGCGTGACGCCGTCGCGGGCGCGGCTGCCGAGCTTCGAGGACTGGTTCGCGCGGCTGCTCGCCCAGCTGGACGCTGAGCTCCCTGCGCGGCTGGCCGAGCACTGGAATACGTCGTTCTGCCAGACGCCGAGCTTCGGCGCCGAGACCGCAGCGCGCTGCGCGTTCGGTGCGCGGCCACCGGCCGCCGCCCGCGCCGAGCTCGCGCGGCTGTTCGGCAACGACGTCGACCGCGTGATCGCGCGCTTCGCCGGCGCGACGCCGGCGCGCTGAGCTCGCCGGGGGGCGTACGCCCGGGCCGTGACCGAGAGTCCGGCGATCCAGTACAGGTGCCGAGGTTGTCCTGGGAGCCGGGAGCGCGGGTGGCCGCGCGCGTGATGGGCGATCGGCGGCCCGACCCGCCGTGACCCGCGCCTCCCGCGGTAATCGGCCGTCATGGACCGTCGCCCGCCGCGTGCCTACAGTGACGTGCGGGCTTGCGATTCGTGCGCCGAACCCGTCCCCGATAACGAGGAGTCACCGTGGATCGAGAGCGAGCCCCCGGCCGAGGTCTCGGCGTGCAGTGTTCGATCGATGGGCACGGCGTCCAGCGTCAGCGCTCGCCCGGCAAGCACACGCTGACCGAAGGTCTCGCGGCGGACGGTCGCGCGACCGCCACGGCCGAAGCGGCTCCGGGCCTCGCGGTCCCGGGGAGGGCAGCCCCGGGCGCGGCGAACACCACTGCCGACACGCTCCCGCGCTCCGCGGCCCCGGCTTCGTTCGTGCCCGTGCAGAGGGTGTTCGGGCTCCCGCCGGGCGCGACCGCCGCGTCCGCGGAGGATCCGGCCCGCGCGCATGCGGCGGCCGCGCGCGGTGCAGCGACGCCAGCGACGAAGCTGCCGTACGTGGATCGGATCCAGCGCGCCTTCGGCCGGCACGATATCTCGGGGATCCAGGCGCATGTCGGGGCCGACGCGGCGGCGAGCGCGCGCGACATGGGCGCGCAGGCGTACGCGATGGGGGATCACGTCGTGCTGGGCGACGGCGCAGATCTGCACACCGTGGCGCACGAGGCGGCGCACGTGGTGCAGCAGCGCGGCGGCGTGCAGCTCGCCGGCGGCGTGGGCAAGGTGGGCGACCGCCACGAGCAACACGCCGATGAAGTGGCAGGCCTCGTGGTCCAGGGCAAATCGGCGGAGGCGTCACTGGACGCGTATGCGCCGGGCTCCGGCACGCACGGCCAGGATCCGGGTGCGGCGTTGCACGGCAGCGGCGCCGTCCAGCGGAAGTGGTCGCGCATGAGCACGGTGTTCGACGCGGGGGACGACGCTGCGGTCGCCCGGATCGCGAACCTGGCGGGACAAGGCAACCATGTCGCCGCATTCCGGGAGGTACTGACGTCGATCGGCGGCAGCGGCGAGCTGCTTGCCAGGTTCAACGCGGCCGTGACCGCCTACACGAACGCCGGCCGGCTACCGATCGTCACCGCGGCCCTCCAGACGACCTTTGCCGCGCCGGGCAAGGCCTACGCAGCGTGGGAGGTGCTGGACGAGGTGGACGGCGGCGCGCCCGACCGGTTGCAGCGGATGTTCGCGGCGAGGAACGTGATCGTGGCCGGCGAGACCCACGGAGATGTCGAGGCGCGCGCGATGGAAGGGACGCTGCTCCCGGCCCACCACATCCAGGTGCGCTACGAGAATCAGGGCATCCAGAGCTCCGGCGGGAACGTCACGCCTGATCCCCCTGCGTACCGGCTGCTCTACATGCTCGAGGACTTCTACGAGCAGCTCCTGGCACGCAAGGCGAACCATGGCGACACCCAGGCCCGGGCGGACTACCTCGGCCAGATGGACGCCGCCTACAATCGATACCAGGGCGAATTCAACAACTACGCGCAGGGCGCCATCGAGGCGAGCGCGGACTACCAGGGCGAGACACTGATCTCCTACGCCAGGTTGAACGAGCTCCGGACGGTCCTCTATCAGACGCTGGAGTTGATCGAGGCGCGGCCCGACGACGCGGCAGTATACAATGCTCCGCTCATCGCGAACAACGCACCTGACCTGCTCGACAAGTTCGACCACCTGAAGGAAGTGTCGGGACACGCGGACAACGCGCCGGTCATGCGTAAGCTCCGCTCGGATCGGATGCTCGCCGCGCTGCAGACCGACCTCGCGGGCGCGGCCAAGACGGTCTACAAGGTCGGAAACAACCACATCGCCGACATCCGCGCCCGGGCGGGCAACGTTGCGTGGGTGCTCGATGAGGCCCAGTACAAGGCGCTGTTCCGGCTCTGAGCCCAGACGACCTCTGTCCGTCCGATCGACATCAAGTTACACAGGTGGACCGGGAGCCAGGAGCCCAGAACGGCGCGCCCCCCTGTCGTCGCCCCGTGGCACGACAACATGGACGGTTCCAGGTGTCGGACCGAGGTACCAGACCTGACCGAGGCCCGAAGGATCGGCGATTCAGCAGGTTGCTGATGGTCGCCGGATTCGATCAACACCGTTGAGCGAATCGGCGAGCGCGCGCGGCTATCACGGTCGCCGCGTGATGCGGGTGTCGACCGGCGCGCCATCGGTCCGCGCCACGATGAGGCCGTCGCCGTCGACCACCAGCTCGCTGGTGACGGTGTCCCCGCTGCGCGTCGTCGTGACGCGGAACACCTGGTGGCCGCCGGCATCGGGCCTGCGCTCGACCTCGTGGCGAGCCGGGACGATCGCGATCGTCGGGAAGTAGCCGAGCTCGAGCGAGGCGACCGTGCGCCGGGTCCCGGCGGGCATCCCGGCGAGCCGGTCGACTAGCGGCAGCATTCCGCCGATCCCCGGGCCGGTCAGGAACGTGCCCGCCGGGACGGGCGCGCGCAGCGACACCGGCGTGCCGGTCAGATCCGTGCCGGTGACCACCAGCGTGCCGGCGGCGAGCTTCCCGGCGAGGGAGACCGTCATCGTGTGGTAGACGCCGGTGACCGCGGCCGTGTCGCGGCCGAGCTGGTACGCGGTCTCGACCGCGGTGCCGGGGTCGAAGATCTGTCCGACGATCGTGCGCTTGCCGCCGGCTCCACCGACGACGAGCCGCTCCGCGCCGACGATGGTCCCGGCGATCGCGATGTCGTACCGCGCCTGGTGCACCGGCTCGCCGTCGGCGACCAGCGGCGGCGCGGCGGCCCAGGGGTCGTCCGTCGGCGGGGCGCGCCGGGCGATCTCGGCGAGCCGGGACTCGAGCTCGCTGCGCGGCAGCCAGCGCCCGCGGAGCATGACGCCTTCGGGGATCAGCGGCAGCGCCGCCGTCAGCGGATCGCGCGCCACGAGCACGAGGTCGGCGCGCGCGCCGGTCTCGACGACGCCGGCCTCGTGGGGCTGACCGAGGTAGCGCCACGCGCCGGCGGTGGCCGCTCGCAGCACGCGCGGCCGCGGCACGCCCGCGGCGACGATCAGCTCGATCTCGTCGTGCAGCGCCTCGCCCGGGATCACGAACGGGCCGCCGGTGTCGGTGCCGACCAGGATCGGCGCATTCGCGGCTGCGAGCGCGGCGACGATCCCGGCGAGCTGCGCGGTGGCGGCGCGGGCCGTCGCCGCGTCGTCCGCGGACGGGTGCGCGGCCTGGAGCTCGTGGAGCCACCGCACGCGGCGGGCGACGGGGATCTTGTCGAGCCACTGCACGCGCTGCTCGAGGGTCGCGGCGTCGTGGAGCTCGGGGACGCGATCGTAGACGATCAGCGTCGGGCAGTTCCACGTCCCCGCGGCGATCGTGCGGTCGATCAGCCCGGGCAGGCGCGAGGCATCGAGCCTGGCCAGCACGGCGCGCGTGCGGGCCGGCTCGTCGTCGACGCCGGGCAGCGCCACGCCGGGCGGCACCAGCGCGGCGAGATAGCCGTCGAGGTGCTCGATCGATCGCTGGCGGGCCGCCAGCGCACCCTCGAGCCCGACGTCGACCGGCACGTGGCCGGCCAGCACCATGCCGTGTCGCGCGCCCGCGGCGGCGAGCGCCCGGTACGCCGCCGGCGTCAGGCGCGAGACCGGCTTCAAGAAATCGTAGCCGGCCGCCTGCTGTGCGGCGACGAGCGACTCGGCGCCATCGGCGCTGGCGAGCACGACGCTGCCCGGCCAGTCCGGCGGAGCGCCGTCGATGAGCGCGCCCGCGGTGACGATCGTCGGGCCCAGCCGCTCGCCGCGTGCGATCTGCGATCGCCAGGTGAGGTGCTGCGGGACGCCCCACATGTTGCGGATCGTCGTCACGCCGGCGGCGACGAACAGCGTCAGGTCGTCGTCGTACCAGGTGTGGACGTGCATGTCCGCCAGGCCCGGCATCAGCCACTTGCCAGCGCCATCGATCACGGTGACTCCACGCGGCAGCGCAACGCTCGCGCTCGGCGCGACCGCCGCGATGCGATCGCCTCGGATCACCACCGTGTGATGCGCCAGCACCCCGTCGCTCGTCATCGGCACGACAGACACATCCGTGATCGCCGTGTCGCCCGGCTGGGCCACGAACGCCGTCGCCGGTGCCGTCGCCGTCGCCGTCGCGGTGACCGCGGCCGGGCTCCCGGGTCCGGCAGGAGCCGTGGAACCGGTCGGGCAGCCGCATGCAAACATCCAGAGCCACAGCCAACGACGCGTCATGCCGGGCAGTATGCCCCCGCTCGCTCGGGCCGGACGCGTACGGGCGCAGCCGATATCCGCAGCGCCATCTGGGGCAGGATGTCGTCGCCGGTGACGACCGGTTCGCACCGCCTCAGACATTCGCTACGACGTCGCGCTCGATCGCGCCGATCCGGGCTACCCGTTGCGCGTCGAGGATTACTGGCACGGGCTGTGAGCCGCCGTGCATCGTCGGTTGGGCGCAGCTCACGGCGCGCCGGCATCCGGCTTGCTCGAAGGCCAGGCATATGGAGCTGATCATCGGTGTGCCGTGCCCGGGGCGGGGACCTTCGCCGCCGGGCTGGTGATGTTCATCGTGGTCATGGCGACCCAGACCGGAAGTCGTCATGGGGGTGACCTGCCGCTGTTCGGCATCGCCGATCTGGCCGGCATCTTCGGGGAGTTCCTGATGATCTGGGGGGCGATCTGCTTCGTGATCGGCGCGTTGACCAGCGGCGCCGGGCGGCGAGAGCGGCAGTCCGCCGACCCGTCTGCGGTCGAGCTGTCACCGGCGTACGTGGTGGACCGGCGGCGGGGCTGAGCGACCTCGTGTCAGAAGCCCGACGGCGGGTGTTGGCCGCGTCCGGTTCTCGTCGCGCGCGACCGTCCTCAAGGAACGCGAAGTAGCCCGGAGGTTCGCCCACGGGCGCCGCAGCAATCCCGGTCATGCGCGCCGTGGCGGGCGCTGGCATGCTCCGGGCATGGGAGCTGTGCCGCCGGATCGCCTGCGCGACGTCGTCGACGCCGTGCTCGAGGCGCTCGACGAGGGACTCGACGGCCCGGCGCTGGCGGCGCGGGCGATGCTCAGCCCGTTCCACTTCAATCGCCTGGTCCGCGCCGGCATCGGCGAGGCGCCCGCGGGGTTCCGGCGGCGCCTGCTGCTCGAGCGCGCCGCCTGGCGGCTGGGCCGCAGCGCCACCGTCACCGACGCCGGCCTCGAGGCCGGCTACGACGCCGTCGAGGCATTCTCGCGCGCGTTCAGTCGCGCCTTCGGCGTGCCGCCGAGCCGGTTCGCCGACGAGCCGCGCGACTTCCGGCTGTCGGCGCCCAACGCGATCCACTTCCACCCACCGGGCGGCCTGCTGCTGCCCGGCCAGCCGAGGACCACGACCATGGATCTCTCCGATCGTCTCGTCGAGCACGACCACTGGCTGACCGCGCGCCTGCTCGAGAACGCGGCCACG
>DASWRS010000153.1:0-8713 GCA_036403075.1 Kofleriaceae bacterium | reverse complement strand
GCTCCGGCCGGTCGCGCCGCGAGGCCAGGGCGAGCGCGGCAGATCGTGGCCAGGTCCGCCGCTCGGGCCAAGGTACGATCGGTGCATGGCGCCGTCGCGTGGAGGATCAGTCGTCCCAGGATCTCGGCGCAGTGCCCAGCGACACGATCACGAGCGTGTCGCCCCACCGGGCCGGCGAGCCCGGCTCGGCCGCGCAGCCGTACCTCGTGGTGCTGGCGGTCAGCGATGACCTGCGCGTGCCGTCGTCTCGCCACCTGCTGGGGGACATCGACGAGGTCCGGTTCGGCCGCGGCGCGCGCTCGACGATCCGGGCGGTGATCGGCCAGACCCGCGTGCTCGAGATCCGGATCCCCGATCCGTGGATGTCGAGCCACCACGGCCGGCTGCTGCGCGGCCCGGCCGGCTGGGTGCTCGACGATCCGAGGTCCAAGAACGGCGCGGTGGTCAACGCGCACATCACGCGGCAGGCGATCGTCACCCACGGCGCGCTGATCGAGCTCGGCCACACGTTCCTGCTGTTCGGCGAGCAGCCGATCGAGGACGGTGCCGACGACGACGTGATCGACGGCGAGCTCGCCGCGCCGCTGCCCGCGCTCGCGACCTTCGTCGGCCCGCTCGCCGGCGGGTTCGCCGCGCTGCGCCGCCTGGCCAGCACGACGGTGTCGATCGTGCTGCTCGGCGAGACCGGGACCGGCAAGGAGGTCGTCGCCCGCGCGCTGCACGCGCTGTCGGGGCGGACCGGAGCGTTCGTGGCGGTCAACTGCGGCGCGCTGCCCGCGGCGCTGCTCGAGGCCGAGCTGTTCGGCCACCGCCGCGGCGCATTCACCGGCGCGGTCGGCGAGCGCACCGGGCTGGTCCGCAGCGCCGAGGGCGGCACGCTGTTCCTCGACGAGATCGGCGAGCTGCCGCTGGCGTCGCAGACCGCGTTCCTCCGCGTGCTGCAGGAGCGCGAGGTCGTGCCGATCGGCGATGACCGGCCGGTCAAGGTCGACGTCCGGCTGTGCGCCGCGACCCACCGCGACCTGCCTCGCCTGGTCGAGCGCGGCGCGTTCCGCGACGACCTGTTCGGCCGGATCTCGGGGTTCACGCTCGCGCTGCCGCCGCTGTGCGACCGCCGCGCCGACTTCGGCCTGCTGCTGCGCCGGCTGCTCGCGATGATCCCCGGCGGCAGCGCGATCCAGTTCTCGCCGGCGGCGCTGCGCGTGCTGCTCAGCCACCGCTGGCCGCTCAACATCCGCGCGCTGGAGAAGACCCTGCTGACCGCGGTCACGCTCGCGGCCGACGGCGTGATCCAGCCGTCGCACCTCGTCGAGCTGCTGCGCCGCCCGGCGGCCGACGCAGCGCCGGCCGAGGCGGCGGCCCCGTCGACCCCGAGCACGCGCGACGCCGGCAACGAGGGTGGCAAGGGCGATAGTAACGAGGCGCTGCGCGAGCGGCTGATCGGCCTGCTCACCGTGCACCGCGGCAACGTGGTCGCGGTCAGCCGCGCGATGGCCACGCGGCGCACGCAGATCTACCGCTGGGCGCGCCGGCTCGGCATCGACCTCGACAGCTTCCGCCGCTGACCGCGGGCTACCAGTCGAGCGACAGCTGCGCGCCGGCGAGCTCGGGCGTGACGATCGGGATGATCCCGAGCTCGGATCTCCTGGCGCGCTCGGACTGCCTGGCGCGCGCACCGGTCACCGGCCGGTCCGGTGGCCCCGGATCGCGGCTCATCATGATCAGCGACCCGATCGCGACCAGGCCGCCGACCGCGGCCACGCCGATCCCGAGGTACGTCCGGGTGTGCCAGGTGCAGGCGCGGTCGAAGATCCCCCGGTTCTCACCCGGGAACACGGTGTGGCGCTCGCCGGTGATCTTGTCGCTGGTCTTGCCGCAGTCGCTCGAGTCCGGCGCCGAGAACTTCTGGTACTGCTTGCCGGTGAGCGGGTCGATCGCGACCTGGAACCGCGGGCTGTTGTGGTTGACCTCGCGGTCGTAGCTGTAGAACGCGAACCCGCCGCCGCCGAGCGCGATCGCGACCCCGGCGCCGGCCGCGAGCTTCCACAGCGGCGACGGCCGGCCCGGTGCGACCGGCGCGTCGGGCCGCTCCGGCCGCTCGGGCCGCTCCGGCGGCGCCGGCTCGGTCGCGTGCAGCAAGGCATCGATCGTCGCCTGCGTGCCGCCGTGGACCATCACGATCTCCTCGAACCGGCGGTGGCCCGGGACCTCGATCGCGACGCTGTGCTGGCCATCGATCACCTCGGTCACGATCAGCTTGCCGCCGGTGAGCTGGCCCCGGGGCTCGTCGTCGACCTTGACCATGCCGCCGCGGACGGCCGCGCCGGTGTCGCTCCGGGCGCGCACCAGCAGCGTGCCATCGCTGCGCGGGCCATCGCCGATCAGCTTGTTGTAGAGCCGCCGCGACACCCCCGACACCGCCGCGCCGACCGGGACCTCGTCGATCGCCGGCTGCACCGTCCGGCGCTTGACGTCGAGCAGCTTGAGCGAGACCCGGAAGCTCTCGCCGCGCCGGTCGACCCGGCCGTAGAGCACGACGTCGCTGGCGAGCCCGGCGCCGATCACGACCATGCAGTCCGCCGCCTCGGTGTCGCACGACATCAGGATCTTCTCGTCGAGCAGCTCCTGGCTGCTGTTGGGCGCCATCACGTACGGGCAGGCCGGCGTCTGGACCCGCTGGCGCAGCTCGCGGGTGATCTCCTTGGCCACCAGCTGCGCGGCGGGGTCGATCAGGCCGCCCGCGGCCGGCGCGGCTTCGAGTCCGAGCACCGCGATCCGGGGCTTGTCTGCCCAGACCGATCCGCCCGAGCCGATCAGCAGCCCGAGGCATATGGCGAGCACCCTGACCATCATTCCCAGGTCGTCCCCCCGTTCGCCTCGTGCGCCTCGTTGGCCTCGTGCGCCTCGTTTCCGGTCGTTCACCAGTCGAATCGCAGCGTCGCCCCTCCGCCCTGCGGCGTGACGATCGGCGTGATCGCCAGCTCGCGGCGCTTGCGGCGGCCACCGCTGGCGGTCTTGGCCTCGGCCTCCGAGCCCGAGTCGTGCAGGTAGGCCATGTAGAACGAGCCGATCACGGCCGCGCCGAGCACGCCGCCGACGATCACCCCGATCCGCCAGCGGTCGTGATCGGTGCAGGCGCGCTTGAGATCCGGGTCGGGGTAATTGCCGCAATCACCCTCGGTCAGCGGCGCGTTGTTGGGTCCGCGGGTCTTGATGTTGTTGCCGTCGGTGATGCTCTTGCGCCACTCGTAGATCGCAAACCCCGCGGCGCTGGCGTCGAGCACCAGCGCGCCGTAGAACACCGGCTTCCACAGGTTGGTCCTGGCGTGCGCGGTCACCGTGCCCTCGCGGGTGATCGGCGGCTCGGTCGACGGCCCCGGCGGGAGCTTCCGGGGCATCTCGACCATGGTCACGTTCTGGGTCGTGGTCTCGCCGGTGCGAACCGTGATCTGGGTCTCGTAGCGCTGGTAGTCCTTGGCCTCGACCGCGAGTGTGTGGCGGCCATCGACGACGCCGGTCAGGCTCGCCACGCCGCTGGCCAGCGTGCCCCGGGCGTCGCCGTCGAGCAGCACGGTGCCGCGATCGATGTTGGCGCGGATCGCCACGGTCCCGCCGCTGACCACGGCGAGCTTGGAGTACCAGGTCCTGGCCGCGGTCGACGCCTTGACCCCGACGGCGGCATCGACCGGGATGTTCTCGACGGTCGAGCTCGTCAGCTGCTTGCGGTTGACGTTGAGCAGGCGGAGCGAGACCCGGTAGATCGGCTGGCCGTTGAGCTGCGCCTTCTCGATCTTGCCGTACATGAGGAACTCGGCCCCGAGCTCGGTGCCGATCGCGGCCATGCAGCTGGCGGCCTCGGAGTCGCAGTTGTTGAGCAGCTTCTCGTCGATCAGCTCCTTGTCGCCGCCCTGGACGGGGGTGTACGGGCCGGTGCCGGCCTTGGCGCGATCGCGCAGCGCCGCCGTGAGCTCCTTGGCCGCGCGCGTGGTCTCGGGATCGATCCCGCTGCCGTTGTCGTAGACCTCGAGACCGAGGATCGCGATCGGCGGTTTGCCGCTCGCCCACGTCCGGCCTGCCATGCCCAGCAGCAGGAGCAGAACGATACAAGCTGAGGAAAGAACACGGGTCATCGGGGTTCCTCGGAACGTAGTATACACATCCCGCTCCCCGAAAACGCGCGGTCTGGCTCCGCAGAGCCCCCCGCGCTAGCGTGTGGTGACGCTCGTCATGAGGACGCTATCGGCCCGGATCCTCCTCGGTTTTGTCGCGCTGACCGGCACGTTTGCCGTGTTCGCCGCCACGATCGTGTGGAACCTCCAGGAAGTCGAGGACGAGGCCTCTCTGATTCTCCGCGGTTACGTGCCGCTCGCGCTGGCATCGGCCAACCTGGCCCAGCGCGAGGACGATCTCCGGGGCTACCTCGACCAGGGCATCCTGGAGGCGACCCGGCAGAGCGACGTGACCCGCGCGGTCACGAGCTGGCTCAAGAAGCGCAACCAGGCGCTCGACCAGATCCGCGCGGTGGTCCCGACGCCCGACGCCCAGACCGGCGAGCCGGCCGCGTCCGAGGTCGCCCGGCACCTGCCGGTGACCGCGCAGCAGATCGGCGAGCTGATCCAGCAGGTCGAGCGGGCCGAGCCGCTGTACGCGATCCTGCTCGCGGCCCCGCCGCTCAGAGTCCCCAGCAAGTCCGATCCGAGCTTCCAGGCCGCCTACGACGCGCTCGATCCACCGCACCGCGCCGCGTACGACGCCCTGCTGAAGCTCCGCGACACCGAGCGCGCGATCTCCGGCATCGTCACGACGATCCACGATCGCTCGCACAGCCGCGCGATGCGCACCAAGGACCGGCTGGCCGACAACGAGCGGACGATCCTGATGCGCGCGATCTACCTCGTGGTCGTCGCCGTGCTGCTCGGCCTGGTGATCACCGCCTGGGTCGCCGTGACCCTGCGGCCGTTGCGCCGGCTGCGCGAGGGTGCCCGGCGCATCGCCGCCGGCGACTACGGCAAGCGGATCTCCGAGACCGGGCCGGCCGAGATCGCCGATCTCGCGCGTGAGTTCAACTCGATGGGCCGCGCGGTCCAGGAGCGCGAGGAGGAGAAGCTGCGGGCCGCCCGGCTGGCCATGGTCGGCAAGATGGCCGCCCAGATCGCCCACGAGGTCCGCAACCCGCTGTCGTCGATCGGGCTCAACACCGAGCTGCTCGAGGACGAGCTCGACGACGGGCCGAGCGAGGCGCGCGAGCTGTGCCGCGCGATCCACCGCGAGGTCAACCGGCTGACCGAGGTCACCGAGACCTACCTGGGGCTGCGCGGCGGCAAGCCCAAGCTCGCCCGGGAGTCGCTGAACGCGATCGTCGAGGACCTGGTCGGCTTCGTGCGCAACGACCTCGCGACCCGCCAGGTCGCGGTCGAGACCGATCTCGACCCGGAGGACCCGACCGGGAACATCGACGCCAACCAGATCCGGCAGTGCCTGATCAACCTGGTGCGCAACGCCGCGGATGCGGTCTCGGTCAAGGGCGGTGGCACCGTCATCGTGCGGACGCGCGGCGCGCGCGATCGGGTCGAGGTCGCCGTCGAGGACGACGGTGTCGGGATCGCGAGCGAGCTGATGCCGCGGCTGTTCGATCCGTTCTTCTCGACCAAGGAGGGCGGCAACGGCCTGGGCCTGGCGCTGAGCCAGCAGATCCTCCGGGACCACGGCGGTGAGATCCACGTCGTGAGCCGGGTCGGGCGAGGTACGACCTTTACGCTGAGTGTTCCCGTCGGCTGACCAGGTGCGCTTGCGATCCGAGAAGCGCCAAGGGATCCTCCGCCAACGGTGATGATGTCGGATGGCGACGAGAAGCGGCGGGCTCCGCGCGAGGCGGTGACGTTGTTCGTCGAGTACGAAGGTGCCGACGACCTCGTCGGCGACTTCACCGACAACCTGTCCGGCGGTGGCACGTTCGTCACCACCAACCGCTCGCTGCCGGTCGGGACCCAGGTCCAGCTCGTGCTGAGCTTCCCGGGCCTGCTCGAGCCGATCTCGATCGACGGCACCGTGCGCTGGACCCGGGGCGACAACGCCCAGGGCGATCCCGGGGCCGGGATCGAGTTCGTGCCCGGCCCGGCGCGCGATACCCTGGCGGCGCTGGTCGAGCGGATCCGCGCCCGCGACCCGCGGGTGATGGCGCGGCTGCTCCGCGTGCTCGTGGTCGAGGACAACCGCCACGTCGCCGAGCTGATCCAGCAGGGGCTGACCGGCGCGACCAAGCGCGACTTCGGCGGCGGCGTGACCTTCGCGTTCCGCGACGCCGAGGACGGCCGCGCCGCGCTCGCGCTGCTGCGCGAGGAGCCGTTCGACGCGCTGATCATCGATGTCTACCTGCCGGTGGTCGACGGCCCGACGGTGATCGCGGTCGCCCGCAAGGAGCTCGGCCTGGTCGACATGCCGATCATCGCGGTGTCGGCCGGTGGCGAACCCGCGCGCGACGCTGCGCTCGCCGCCGGAGCCAACATCTTCCTCGACAAGCCGATGCGGCTGCGCCGGGTGATCGAGACCATGCAGCGGCTGATTCCGGTCTGAACGGCCGGTCGGGCGCGCCGGCACAGCGCGATGCCGCGCCGCAGCGGCCTCATCACGCGCGGGCCCTGGTCAAACTCGTCGTGAATTGGTACGTCACCGGGCATCCCCACCCACACCGGGAGCCCCACGTGAAGACACGACTGCTCGCGATCACCCTCGCGATGATGACCGGCTGCGGATCCAAGCCAGCAGCCACCCCCACCACTCCTGCCACCCCGGCGCCCGCGCCCGAGACCACCGCATCGGCGCCCGCCCCCGCACCTGCCACGCCCGATCCATCGCGGCCCAAGGCCGAGATCGGCGGCTGGGGCTTCGATACCGCCGGCATGGACCCCTCGGTCGCGCCGGGCGCGAGCTTCTACCGCTACGCCAACGGCCACTGGCTGACCTCGACGCAGATCCCCGCCGACAAGGCGGAGTACGGCATGTTCACCGTGCTGAGCGATCGGTCCGACGAGCGCACCCGGCAGATCCTCGAGAGCGCGTCCGGCGCGCCGGGCAGCGACGCCCAGCGGATCGGCGACGCCTACAAGACGTTCATGGACGAGGCGGCGATCGAGGCCAAGGGCCTTGCGCCGGTCAAGCCCTGGCTCGACCAGATCGACAAGATCAAGGACACCCGTGGCGTGGTCCTGCAGTTCGCGGTCCAAGCGCGGCGGCTCGGCCAGACCCCGTTCCGCACGGTCGTCAGCCAGGACGCGCGCGAGCCCGACAAGTACATCGCGCACGTCGCGCAGGGCGGCCTCGGCCTGCCCGATCGCGACATGTACGACGCCAAGAAGGAGCAGTTCGCCAAGGTCCGCGACGGCTACAAGAAGTACATCGCCGCGATGTTCACGCTGGTCGGCGCCAAGGATGCCGACAAGCGCGCCGCCGCGGTCTACGCCCTCGAGGAGAAGATCGCCCAGACCCACTGGACCCGGGTCCAGAACCGCGATCCGCAGAAGACCTACAACAAGATGACGATCGCCGAGCTGCAGAAGGCGGCGCCGGGCATGGAGTGGGCGGTGTGGCTCAAGGCGACCGGCCTCGAAGGCCAGACCCACGTCATCGTCAACCAGCCGACGGCGATCACGGCGACCAGCCAGCTGGTCAAGACCGAGCCGCTCGCGGTCTGGAAGGACTATCTGAAGCTGCGCGCGCTGACCGAGGTCGCGCCGTACCTGCCCAAGAAGTTCGTCGACGTCCACTTCGAGATGTTCGGCAAGACCCTCACCGGCACGCCGCAGATCAAGGAGCGCTGGAAGCGCGGCGTCGACCAGGTCACGCGCGGCATAGGCGAGGCGGTCGGCACGCTCTACGTCGCCAAGTACTTCACGCCCGAGACCAAGGCCCACGCCGACGCCCTGGTCAAGAACCTGCTCGTCTCGATGGGCCAGCGGCTCGATGGCCTGACGTGGATGAGCCCGGAGACCAAGGCCAAGGCCAAGGCCAAGCTCGCCACCTACAACCCCAAGATCGGCTACCCCAAGAAGTGGCGCGACTACTCCGCGCTGACCATCACCGCGGGTGACGCCGTCGGCAACGCCGACCGCACCGCCGAGTTCGAGTACAACCGCCGGCTCGCCAAGCTCGGTCAGCCGATCGATCGCGACGAGTGGGGCATGACGCCGATGACGGTCAATGCCTACTACAACCCCGAGCTCAACGAGATCGTGTTCCCCGCGGCGATCCTCCAGCCGCCGTTCTTCGACCCCAATGCCGACGACGCGGTCAACTACGGCGGCATCGGCGCGGTGATCGGCCACGAGATCAGCCACGGCTTCGACGACCAGGGCAGCCAGTTCGACGCCACCGGCGCGCTCAAGAACTGGTGGACCAAGGACGACTCGGACAAGTTCAAGACCGCGACCGCCAAGCTGGTCGCCCAGTACAGCGCGTACTGCCCGGTCCCCGCGGCCGACGGCAAGCCCGCCCAGTGCGTCAAGGGCGAGCTGACCCTCGGCGAGAACATCGCCGACCTCGCCGGCCTCACCGTCGCCTACAACGCCTACAAGCTGTCGCTCGGCGGCAAGCCGGCGCCGGTGATCGACGGCATGACCGGCGACCAGCGGTTCTTCCTCGGCTGGGCCCAGGTCTGGCGCCGGCTGTACCGCGACCAGGAGCTCGCCAACCGGCTGGTCACCGACCCGCACAGCCC
>DASWRS010000152.1:0-65499 GCA_036403075.1 Kofleriaceae bacterium | reverse complement strand
TGTCCTTCGCAGACAAGGCCGACCTGCTCCCGCTCGTCGAGGTCTTTCGTCGCCTCGTCGCCGCGAACCCGTCCCGCGACCTCGTGCTCCTGATCGCGGGGACCGGGCGCCCGATCTACGGCGCGTTGATACGTCGCTGCGCCGAGATGCTCGGGGTGAGTGACCGAGTGATCGTACGCGAGCCGGCCCCGACCGAGCAGCGCCACCTGCTCCACGCTGCGGCCGACGTTTTCGTGTCGCCGGTCGACAACGTGCAGGGCTGGTTGCGATCACGAGCACCCTGCCATACCAGCCCCGCGCGCGCAGACTACGCCGTTCCGGCCTTCGTCGAGGACTTCGGGCACTATGCCACGTCGGTGTTGCCGGCCAACGCCGCGCTGGAGGTCACCGGCGCCGGCTGGCGCGTTCTACGGCGCGAGGACGACCTGCCGCTCCACGCACAACCCTTCGGGGTGATCTCGTACGACCTGGCATCCAGTGCGCTCGCGCTGCTGGGACAGCACGGCGGGTATCTCGCGCTGGGCGAGATCACGGGCCTGCTGTCCAGCGAGACCGGCGCAGCCCCGGCGCGCGCCGGCCGCCACGTCATGTGGTTGGTGAAGTACGGTCTCGTCCGGCTGGCGGACGGCCAGCATCAACGGTGATCCGGGAGCCCCAGCGCTCCAGATCGCCGCCCGCCCGCTCACGCCTTGACGTCGGGATGCGGCGGCGCGGACCGGACGCGGGCTTCGGGCAGATCGGGGAGCGGCGTGGCCTCGGGTGCAGTCAGCTTGGGGCGGGTCAGCGCGTACACGATCGCGATCGCCGCGACGATCCCGAACGAGGTCACGACGCTCCTCGGCTTGTCCAGGGCGCCGAGGATGCACAGCGCGCCGGCCATGAGCAGGAACGCGAGCGGGCCCCAGGGATGAAACCGGCTGGTGGGCAGCTCGGGCCGCTTGCGCCTCACCACGAAGTAGCTCGCGATCTCGAACAGCCCCATGACGCCCATCGCGAACGAGATCAGCTCGAGCAGCGTCACGTAGCTGCCGGTCGAGACCAGCGCGAGCGCGAGCACGACGTGAAACAGCAGGCCGCCGTAGGGCGTGCCGACGCGGCTGACCCGGGTGAGCTGCTCGGGCCCCAGCCCATCGCGCGCGAGCGCCATCGACAGCCGCGGCCGCAGCAGCACGCCTACCGCGGACACGCCGATCATCGACGAGATCATCAGGCCCCGCAGCAGGGTCTCGCCGGTATTGCCCAGCGCGTGGCGCGCGACGTCGAGCGCCGGCAGCGTACCGTAGGCCTCCGAGCCGCCGCCGAGCGCCAGGTACACCGTGACGTGGATCGCCATGTACAGCACCAGGGTCAGCGCGACGGTGCCGAACAGCACGAACGGCAGATCGCGGCGCGGCTCGTGGAGCTCCTCGGCGAGCAGCACCACGTCCTGCCAGCCGAGGTAGGTGTACCAGACCGCGCCGACCGCGGCGGCGAACGACACCGGCTCGAAGCTCGCGTCGCCGGTCGAGCCGTGCCAGCCGAGCGAGATCGCCAGCCCGATGACGATCACGATCGTGGCGAGCTTGCCGGCGGTGAAGATCCGCTGCGCGATCGCCCCGGCGCGCACGCCGCCCAGGTGCAGGACGGCGAGCACCAGCAGGAGCGCGATCGCCAGCGAGCGCGGGCTCGCCGGGATCCACTGCGACAGCAGCAGCCCGGCGACCGACACCGTCGACGCCTGGCGCGCCGGGATCGCGACCCCGGCGTTCAACCAGCCGTAGAGGAACGCCGCGCGCCCGCCGAACGCGACCCGGACGTACGCGTACGGGCCGCCGGCCTCGGGCACGCGGCCGCTGAGGTCGGCGTACAGCGACGCGCCGCCGAAGCACAGCAGGGCGATGACGAACCAGAGCACGGTCGCGCCGGTGAACCCGCCCGTGCCGCGCAGCACCAGCCCGGTGTTGCGGAACACGCCGACACCGATCACGGCACCCAGCGTGATCGCGAGGGCGTCGGTCCGGTTGAGCCGGCGCTTCAATGGGACCATCCCTCGAACGTCCGCGAGTTTCCGCGGCCAGTCAATTGCTTGTGGTGGAGTTGCGCGCTGCGCCCACGCCGTGCCCGAGGTCTGTGGGGAGCCTGACTGGATCCCGTGCACCTGACCCGCGACGCACCTTATGATGGCGCGGAAGGGATGAGACATGACGGCTCCCGTGCAATCCGAGACGCTGGTTGACTCCGACCGGGTGGTCATCCGGCCCCTGACCGCCGCGGACAGCGAAGCGTACCGCCGGCTCCGTCAATCGATCCTGGAGATCGGTGAAGGCAAGTTCTTCAGCTCCTCCTACACGCGGGAACAACAGCTCACGACCGAAGCTCAGTGGCGCGAATGGTGCACTGAGACCCCGGTGCGTTGCACGATCGGAAGCTTTGTCGACGGAGAGCTGGTGGGCAGCACGGGGATTGTCCAGTGTGGAGATCCGGCGAGTCGCACGGTCGAATGGAACGCGACGTGGATGGCTCCGAAGTACCGGAGGTCGGGCATCGCCAAACGCGCTCGCGAGGCCGTCCGCGCGTGGAGCCGCGCGCATGGCTACCGATATGCCATCACCGACATTCGCGCCGACAACACCCTGTTTCGAGAGATCCGGGAGAGGGAGGGCGCCATGTACCTGTGCACCGAGCGCGACGTGACGTGGGCCGACGGCAGCAAGGCCGACGCGCACTACTTCCTGCTGAACCTGTCACCCGGGGCCGAGATCGAGAGATCGGCGGGTCAGGCCGTCGCATTCGTAAAAGCGGCCCTGGCGTTCTTGACGCAGGACGCGCACGGCGACCCCGAACCCTGAGCCTGCGAGCGCGGCGCGTTCCGCGGGTGACCGGATCCCGTGCAAACGGACGGGCGACCCACTTATAATCGTCCGATGGGGTTCGTGACGACCATCGTAGGCTGGCTTCGCCCAGGAGCGTGCCCGTGACCCACGTCGTCTTCGTCGACAGCAACTTCGCCGGCATCGACGGAATGCGTCGCGCGAAGGCACTCGGCCACCGGTTCAGCGCCGTGATGTCGGAGGCGCTGATCCTCTATCACATGAACGACGACACCCGGCGCGTCCTGGGCGGTGCCGAGCGCGTGCTGTGGATCGACCGGACCACCGATCCGATCCAGCTGGCCGGCGCGCTGCGCCAGATCCTCGCCGAGCGGCCGATCGACGCCGTGATCAGCCACCTCGAGTATTGCGTCGAGGCGCTGGCGGAGGTCTGCGTCGAGCTCGGGCTGCGCTACACCAGCGTCGACGCGGTGCGGCTGGCGCGGAACAAGCACCGCTGCCGGGAGCGGCTGCGCAGCGCCGGCGTACCGTCCGCGCGGTTCGCGTTCGCGCGCACCCTCGACGAGGCGGTCGCCGGGTTTCGCGCGGTCGGCGCCCCGGCGGTGGTCAAGCCGTCGAGCGGCGGCGACAGCCTGCTCGCGGCGGTCGTCACCGACGAGGCCGGCCTGCGGCGCGCGGCGGCCGCCGCCCTCGATGGGGTGGCGGAGCTGCCGCCGGCGCTGCACGAGCAGTTCGGCCGCGGCATCGTGATCGAGGAGAAGCTCGTGGGCGAGCTGGTCTCGGTCGAGGTCGGCATGATCGACGACCGGCCGCTGCACTACGCGGTCTCGGGCCGCTACCGCGGCAAGGCCGACGAGGTCGTCGAGGTCGGTGCCTTCATGCCGGCCCGGCTCGACCGTGCCACGTGGCGGGAGTGCGAGGACTATGCGGTGCGCGTGTGCCGCGCGCTCGGCCTCGATCTGGGCATCTTCCACCTCGAGATGATCGTCACCGCCGACGGCCCGCGGCTGGTCGAGGCCAACCCGCGGTTGATGGGTGGCGCGTTTCCGTTCCTCTACGAGCGCTTCACCGGCCACAGCATCCACGACCACCTGATCGCGCTGCACCTCGGGTCGCCGCTGCCGGTCCCCGCGCTGCCCGAGGGCCGGGTCGTGTCCTCGCACCGGCTCAATCCCGAGCGCGACGGCGTGATCGCCGCCGGCGCCCGCTTCGACTGGGTGGCCGAGTACGCGCCGCACGTCGTCTACCTCGACACCGAGCTGCTCGTGCCCGGGCGCGCCTGCACGGCCGGCGATACGATCGGTCGGTTCCAGCTCACGCACGAGCGCCACGAGCTGATCGACGAGCTGGCCAGCATCGTGCTTTCCCGGTTCGAGTCCGTGATCGGCATTCCAATGATGCGCTGAACTGGTGGCTGGCACCCGCGCCGGGGGCGGCGGCCGATCATCGGACTGGACGGGTCTGGACGTCGCCCGGGCACGAGCTTTATAGTACGGAGGCGTCCATGGATGAGCTGTTCCTCGTTCTCGAGCCGGGCAATCACATGTACCTGGTCATCGAGGCAGCTCGGCGGCGAGGGCTCACGGTCGTCGTCTGCCACGGCCAGCCGGTGGCGCCGCCTGCGCCGTTCGACCAGGCGCTGGCGAGCGTGTCGCACTTCGTCCAGGTCGACGGCTGGCTCGACGGCCAGCACGCGTTCGAGACCATCGTCGCGTGGTGCGGAGATCGGCCGGTGCGTGGGACGTACGCGGGGTACGAGATCACGCTGCGCACCGACGCGCGGCTGCGGCAGCACTTCGGCTTGCCGGGCAGCAGTCCGGACAAGATCGCGTTCCTGCTCGACAAGCTCGCCGTGCGCACCCGGCTGCGAGACGCCTCGCTCAGCAAGCTGCGCTTCGTCGAGGACGCGGCGCTGCGCGGGCTGTCCGAGTGGCCGTTCCCGGGGCGCGCGGCGTTCCTGAAGCCGGTGAACGGCACCGGCAGCGTCTATGTCCGGCGCTGTACCTCGCTGGCCGACGTGCGCGAGCACCTCGCGCAGTGGGACGGCAATGGCCGCCCGCTCAAGCGCTTCACCACCGATCACCTCAAGGCCGGCAGGGGGCTGGTCCTCGAAGAGGAGGCGGTCGGCGAGCTGATCTCGGTCGAGGGCTATTGCCACCGCGGAACCTACGTCCCGCTGGGGATCACCGACCGCACCGTCCTGGCCCGCGACATCGCGATCGAGATGGGGAACACGTTTCCCTGCCCCCACCCCCGGCGCGAGGAGATCTTCGACAAGGTGCGGGCGATCCACGCGTGCCTCGAGATCGACCACGGCGCGACCCACACCGAGCTGATCGTCCCGGCGCGCGGCGCAGCCGAGGGCCCCGGCGATGGCAGCGACATCGAGCTGGTCGAGCTCAACGCGCGCTTCGCCGGCGGTGACATCCTGATCCTGATCGATCACGCGTTCGGGATCCGGTTCGAGGACGAGCTCGTCCGCCTCGCGATGGGCGAGGCGCCGGCGGCGCTCCCGGCGCAGCCGGTGCGCTACGTCGCCGGGCAGGACTTCCTGCCGCCGGCCCATGCCCGCCAGTTCGACTCGATCGACATCCCGGGTGACGACGTGCTGTTCAAGAAGCTCGTGATCAAGCTCGGCACCGCGCTGTCGTCCACCGCCTTCCAGTCGGATCACCTCGCCGCGTTCGTGGTCGCCGCCGACAGCTACGCCGGTGCGCTGGCGCGCGCCGGCGAGATCCGCGCCGCGACGGCGATCAACGGCGTGCTGCTCGGCGACGATCCGAACAACGTGGTGATCAACTACGCGGAGCCCTGGGCCTCGCGCTCGTGACGCACGACAGGAGATCCGCGGCTGCCGGGCTGTCGATCGCGCAACGCCACATCTGGCGAAGCTATCTGATCATCAACGCGATCTTTGCGGCCGTCAACGGCCTGTACACCGCGTATGCGTTCCTGTACCTGAAGCACGCGCTGCACCGCGCCGGGGGCATCTCGGCGAGCATCCTCGATAACCTGCTGTTCATCCTCGTCGCATCGATGGCGTTCGAGTTCTTCGCGGAGCCGATCACCGGCGACTGGGCCGATACCTACGGGCGGCGGCGGGTGATCTCGGCGACGTTCCTCGGGCTGTCGCTCGCGTTCGTGACCTACTGGGGGATCTCCGCCGAGGCGATCGGGCAGCTCGGGGAGCCGCAGCGGATCATCGTCATGCTGTCGTTGATCGCCGAGCTGTTCTTCGCGGTGTCGTCGGCGCTGTTCAACGGCGCGCTGGACGCGTGGTTCGTCGACGAGCTGCGGCTCGCGAACGGTCCGACCGGCGCCGCGCTGTTGCCGCTGTTCGCGACCCAGCGCCGGTGGTCCGGTGCGTTCATGGTCGCCGGCGGCGTGCTGTCGCTGTGGATCGCCAGCGCGGTGTTTCGCGATCACCCGTCGGCCGGTCCCGGCGGGCTCGCGACCATCACCGCGCTGCCCTGGCTGGTCGCCGTCGGGATCACGCTCCCCACCGCGCTGTGGGTGAAGCTCCGGGTGGTCGAGCACCGGCCCCTGGTCGTCAGCCACGAGCCGGCGCACTGGCGGATCTGGGCCCGGCTCCAGCGCACGCTGCGGCAGCGCGAGCTGCGCAATGCGTTGCTGGTGTCCTCGGTGCTCTATACCTGCTGGATCTGCTTCGCGTATCTGTTGCCGGTGCTCCTGACCGAGCCGCGGATCGTCGCGGACGCGGGTGTGCTTCGCGGCGTGCTCCAGAACTACTACTGGTACTACCTGGCGATGGGGACCAGCCGGTTCGTCGGCCCGTACCTGTCGAGCGCGATCTGGCCGGCCGCCAGCCAGATCCTGCGATTCCGGTGGTGGGGATTGCTCAATTGCGGTGCGCTGTCGGTGGCCGGGCTCGCCGTCCTGGTCCGTGGCCTCGGCCTGGGCGGCGCCGGCGACACGGTCGCGTCCGCGCTCATCCCCGTGGCGCTCGTGCTGTTCTGGGTGGCCAAGGTCTCGGAGGAGGCGTTCAAGCCGGTGCGCTCCACCTACCTCAATCACCTGGTGATCGACAGCAGCGATCGCGCGTTCGTGCTGTCGATGGCGACGCCGTTCGGCGCGGTCATCATCTTGCTCGGGGCGGGCGCGCTGGTGGCCGCGCAGCACTTCCTGCAGTTCCTGAGCGAGACCCGGGTCTCCGTGCCGCTGTTGTTCGCGATCCTCGGCACGCTCGGCGTCGCGGTCACGCTGCAGCTGTCGCGTCGCAGCCTGCGTCAGTTCCAGTAGTACGACAGCTTCAGGCGAATCGCGTCCTCGGCGGGCCCGGCGCGCAGCGCGCCCAGATCGAGCCGCGCGTCGCGGTCGGGCGTCAGCGCGGGCGCCTGGAACCGCGAGTACACCAGAAACAGCGTCGATCCGGGACGGAACTCCCAGCGAAGCACGGCGCTGAGGTTGAGGTTGGTCTCCTCGTTGTCCGGGTCCGCGGCCGGCGCCGCCACCGGCGTCAACCGATCGGGCCGGACCACCGGGCGGCGGGCCGCGGGATCGACCTGGAGCGAGCGGAAGTCCGAGTAGTGCTCCGCGACGAGCAGCAGCTGACCGAACAGCTGGAGCGTCAGGCGGTTGGTGAACGTGTAGCTCGTGCGCAGGGTCGCGCTCACGCTCTGGGCGTCGAGATCGCCGAACACGTACTCGCCGTCTTCCCGGCTCCCGGTCACGAACCTCGGATCCCCGTACCGGAACATCAGCTGAGGCAAGAGCTGCAGCTCGAGCCGTGGCAGCGGTAGATAGGTCAGCTCGCCGTCGAGCTCGAAGCTCTTCCCGCGCGACGTCACCAGGGTCTCGGTGAACACGGACGCCGCGAGCTGCCGCCTCGGATCCGTGTTCACGGTGACGTCGAGGCCGGTCGCGGGCAGGCGTTGCAGCGCCGTGCCATCGCCGACCTGGCGGTCCTCGCCGCGCTCGGTGTAGCGCGCTGCCTCGACGATGACCGACCAGAAGTTCTTGAACCGGATCTTGTTGCCGAGGTAATAGCCCTGCAGCAACGTGAAGCCGTCGAGGTTCTGGCGCCGGTTGACGAACGCGTAGGCCTCCATCTCGGCGATCTCCCAGAACGGGTCGACGATGCGATACGCCAGATAGGGCACCACGCGGAGGTGATTGGCCCGCTGCAGATAGCCGAGATCGTTGTAGTCGACGCGCCGCCCGGTCACGTCGGTCTCCACCGAGCCCCGCCACTGGCCACCTTCCTTGGCCAGGTACAGCCGACCCTCCGCCCCGGCGTCCCCCGGGTGGATGACGGTTCCGTCCAGCATGGTGCGCGCGGGGCCGTGCTCGATCAGGCTCGCCAGCGCCTGGCCGGCGATCGTGTAGCTCCCCGAGCCGGAGCGCCAGCTGCCGTCGAGCCCGGCCACGTAGGCGTCGTGAAAGCAGCGCTCGCCGCGCGGCATCGACGAGCCGTCGGGGCACTGCTGGCGCTGGCTGCCGTCGGGCTGCATCACCATCGGATAGGCGCCATCGGGCTCGAAGCGCTGCAGCGCCGTCGCCAGCACGCCCACGCTGCTGCCGCTGCCCACGGCGACCTTGATCCGCGCGACGTTGGCGAGCGCCAGCGGATCGGCGAGGTAGTCCCGGGTGACTGCGGTGGGCATGGCGGGCGTACCCGGTGCGGTGATCGCGAGGTCGTTGCGTCCGGTCACCGCGGAGACCACGCCCGCCGTGACCCCGCCGCCGAGCTGGCCATTGAACTTGGCGGCCGCGTAGATCGTCGACGGTGTCGGCGCCGCCGCCACCCCCGCCCCGCCATCGCCGATGTCCGGGACCTGCGGCACCGAGCCGATCCGCCGGGTGTAGAACAGCGTCTGCGGGGTCGGAAACAGCTCCATCCTCGGCACCCGGAACAGGTCGAGGCCGTTGATGAAGAACGGCCGCTTCTCGGGCACGAAGGTCTCGAACGTGGTCAGGTTCAGCACCAGCTGATCGGCCTCGACCTGCGCGAAGTCCGGGTTGACCGAGGCGTCGAGCGTGAGGTGCTGAGCGATCCGCCATCGCAGGTCGAGCCCGACCGCCCCGCTCGAGCCGAGGTCGCCGAACGCGCGGCGATCGCGCGTCATGTCGGACCAGTCGAGCCCGGCCGCGACATAGGGCAGGAGCTCGAGCGGATTCGAGCGCTGGACCCCGGCGATGCCGGACAGCCGGCCGTAGTGCGAGACCTCTCCGGCCATCGTCCTGGGAATGAACGCCCACTCGACGGTCTCCTGCCGCCCGGAGATGTAGCGACGAGCCTGAAAGCCCCAGTCGCGGATTCCCACGCTGTCACGGAAGATGCGGAGTGGAATCCGCAGCTCGGCCGACCATCCGCGGTCGTGCTGCCGGACCTGTGCGTCCCAGACGCCGTCCCACTGCGCCGCGTAGTCGGTGTCGTTGAAGCGCACGCCATCGCCGAGCACGCCCGCCGCGTTGACCGAGAATTCGTAGGTGCTGGCGCCGTCGTCGATCGCGACCTGGATCCAGTCGGACTCGACCTGGCGATCGCGCCGCGCCAGCCGGCCCTTGACCGGCGTGCCGAGCTGGACGCAATCGAACGCGACGTAGAGCGCGGCGTCGTCGTACAGCACGCGCAGCTCGGTGGGCTCGCTGGGGGCCTGCGCCTCGTTGGGGAACTTCTGGGTGAACGCGGTCGTCGGAACCGCCTGCTGCCACGCGGCGTCTCCCACGTCGCCATCGATGTTCGGCGCCGCGCTGGTCCTCACCGCGACCATCCGGGGCCGCGGCGGTTCGGCTGCGTCCTCGGCGTGACCGCGGACCGGCACCAGCACGGCCGTCGCCGCCATCACCGCCATCACGGCCGCGATCCGCGGCGCGCCGGCCATGGCTCCTCGCCAGCGCGCTCGATCGCGGATGCCCTCGACCGTCATCTGGCTGCCCGCTCGTCTAACCGGTGTGCGATGCGAAGTCAAGCACACGCTCGACGCCGGCCGTGCTTGCGATCGGGTGGTGCGGGCGCGCGGGGAGGGCGTGGCTGAGCGCCTTGGCGAGGACATCGAGCCCCTCGTTCAGGACCTCGGCGTCGATCGTGAGCGCGGGCATGAGCTTGACGACGGAGTCCGTCGGCCCGCAGGTCTCCACCACCAGCCGGCGCCGGAACGCCTCGGCCTTGACCTGCTGTGCCAGCGCCGGGTCGGACAGCTCGATCCCGCGGAGCATGCCCCGGCCCTTGAGCACGAGCCCGGCGTGGCCGAACGTGTGGACGATGTCCTGCAGCCGGGTCTTCAGCTGGTCGACATTTCGCCGCAGGCCCGCCAGGAACACCTCGTCTCGCCAGAGGTCGAGCGCGGCGCGCGCGCTGACGAACGCGAGGTTATTGCCGCGAAACGTCCCGTTGTGCTCGCCCGGCGTCCAGACATCGTATTTCGGTGCGATGAGCACGACCGAGAGCGGCAGCCCGATCCCGCTCAGCGACTTCGACAGGCACACGATATCCGGAACGATGGGCAGGCCCTCGAAGCTGAAGAACGTGCCGGTCCGACCGCAGCCGGTCTGGATATCATCGATGATGATCAGCGCCCCGATCCGCGCCGCGATCGCGGCGATGCGCTGCAGCCACGCGGCCGAGGCGGTCTGCAGGCCGCCCTCGCCCTGCACGGTCTCGAGGACGATCGCCGCGGGCGCATCCAGCCCGTTGCCTGGATGGGTGAGCATGGCCTCGACGTAGCGCGCATCGTCGTCGGCCGTGCCGCCGAGAAAGCCCTGGTAGGGCAGGCGGGTCACCCCGCCGAGGGCGACCCCGGCGGCCTTGCGCTTTCCGGCCGATGCGGTCGCCGCCAGCGCCCCCAGCGACACGCCGTGGAATGCATTGGTGAACGCGACCACGGAGCTCCGCCCGGTCACCTTGCGAGCCAGCTTGAGCGCGGCCTCGACCGCGTTGGTCCCGGTGGGACCGGTGAACTGCTGCTTGTAGGCAAACCCGCGGGGCGCCAGGATCGTGGATTGCAGCGCGTCGACAAACTGGTACTTGGCCTCCGTGTAGAGGTCCAGTGAATGCATGATCCCGTTTTCGCTGATGTAATCGAGTATGGCGCGCTTGATCTGCGGATGGTTATGTCCGTAGTTGAGCGCACCGGCGCCGCACATGAAATCGATATAGCGATTTTTGTCTACATCGAACATGAACGACTGCTCGGCCCGCTTGAACACCACCGGGAAGTCCCGGCAGTAATAGCGGACGTTGGACTCGAATCGTTCGAACAGCGACAACATGGATTTTACTCGTCGAGCGATGTGCTTCGCGCGCCACGGCAGCCGCGATCTCGAGCTCGATCTCGATCGTCGCACTTCGTACTGCGCATTACGCCACTGTCGTACGGCGGGCTCGAGACCGGCGGTGGCGAGGCGGTGGCTCCATCATGGATGGCTTGCAGTCGGCATCGAAAAAACCGCCCCGGCAAGCAATCTAGTCGAACTAGATAACGACCGTCAATCGGCTTGACAGAACTTATCGTGTGAGGAAGTAGCGTCTTGCTGTCAGCGCGCGCATGCGATCCTGGCGGCACCCGACGAAGGGTGGATTCCTCGGATGTTTCGGCTGGTTGCAGACGCCGCAGCGAAAGGCCGCGGGTCGGGCTCGCAGAGCTTTGCGGCCGTGCGTGAGCCGGAGCTTCGACGACCCGGCGCACGGCCGGCCCGCGTGCAGCCCGCGATTGTGCGGTCGAACACGTTGGGAGTCTTTCGGCCGTAGCGCGCGAGTCTCGATCGGCGAGCCGCCATCCGCGGACGTCTCGAAGCGCGCTCGGGTCCAACCGGCGGTCAGCGCGGGCGCGAGGCCAGGCCGTCGTCGGCCATCAGCTTGTCGTTGCAGTCCGGGCAGATGCCGTGTGTGATCTGGGTATCCGTGCGCGCGCTGAGATAGGCCTCGATCTGGCTCCAGTAGCCGCGATCGTCGCGGACCTTCTTGCACCAGGCGCAGATTGGCAATAGTCCAGAGAGCACCTTGAGCTCGCGGGCGGCCTCCTGGACGCGCTGATCGAGCTCGCGGGCATGGGCGCGGAGCTGGCGGACGCGCAGCATCGGCACCGCGACGATCACCAGCGCGATCGACACGATCGCCAGCGCGTAGAACCAGCCGGTCTGATAGATCTCGGGCCGCAGCGTGACCGCGAGCGTGCCGGCCTTGCCCCAGGCGCCGTCGAGCCCGGCCTGGACCATGAAGCGGTAATCGCCGGGCGACAGGTTGGTGTACTGCGCGAGCCGCTGCGCGCCGGCGTCGTTCCACGCCCGGTCGAAGCCGTCGAGCCGGTAGCGGAACCGCAGCCGCTCGGGGCCGCGCAGCACCGGCGCGGTGTAGGCGAGCTCGAGGCGGCCGGTGCCCGGGGCGAGCACCAGCGCGCCGGCGAGCCGCTGCGGCTGGCCATCGACCCGCGCGCTCTCGACCAGCGCGGTCGGCGGCTGGGTCGGGCGCAGGTGCGCCGGATCGATCGCGACCACGCCCTTGACCGTCGGGAACCACAGCCGGCCGTCGCGCGTCCGCCAGCCCGCCGGATCGATCGCGCCGTTGCACTCGCGGTTCGGCATGCCGTCGGCCTCGCCGTAGAGCACCGACTCGACCGTGGCGCGCAGCCCCTCCGCGCGGGCATCGAGCTGGGTGCGGCTGACCCGCCAGATCCCGCGGTTGGACGACATCCACAGGTTGTCGAGCCCGTCGTCGAGGATCCGCCACACCAGGTCGTCGAACATGCCGTCCTTGGCCGTGAACACGAACCAGCGCTCGTCGCGCAGCCGCCACAGCCCCGCGCCCTGGGTGCCGACCCACATCGTGCCGTCGGCATCGAACAGGAACGTCGTCGCCGCGGCGTTGCGCGGCGGACCGCCGGCGGGGATCGGAGCCGGCGCGCCGGCGCGCCAGCGCATCAGGCCGCCGCCCTCGGTCGCGAGCCACAACGCGCCGCCGGCGTCGGTGGCGATCGCGCTGACCGCGACCCCGGGCACGATCGGCTCGGCATCGGCGAGCCGGTCGCCCCGCATCCGGAACAGGCCGTGCTCGGTGCCGAGCCACATGCTGTCGCCGGTCTGGGCGATCGACCGGATGCGCTCCCAGCTCTCGGTGCCGAGCCAGGCGATCTTGCCGTCGTGCCAGCGGCCGACCTCGCCGGCGCGGCCGCCGAACCAGACGTCACCGCGCGCGTCGGGATAGAGCGCGTACATCGTGCCGCGATCGGCGACCAGCCGGGTCGCACGGGTCTCGCCCGGCGCGATCCGGAACAGCCCGCCGCTCGTGGTGATCCACATCGCGCCCGCGGCGTCCTCGCGCACCCCGAACGCGGGCTCGTCGGTCAGACCCTCGGCGGCGCCGAACGGCAGCACGTCGCCGTCGCGCAGGCGATCGAGCCCGCCCTCGCTGCCGATCCACAGGTTGCCCTCGGCGTCCTCGAACAGCGCCAGCACGATCGCCGCGGGCCGGAGCAGCCGGTCGATCTGGCGGCTCGGGGTCATGCGCGCGACGCCGATCGCGGAGCCGATCCACAGGTTGCCGTCGCGATCGAACAGGACCTGGCGCACGTCGCTGGTCGACAGCCGGTCGCCGCCGACCCACTCGATCGTCCCCGCGCCGGCCGGGTCGCCGCGGAGGTGCGCGAGCCCGCGCGCGGTCGCGAACCACAGCTCGCCGCGCCCGTCCTGGGCGATCGCGTGGATCGCGGTGCCGTCGAGCTCGGCCGGCCCGCGCGCGAGCCGCCCGGCCTTCCACTGCGCGGCGCCGCGAAACGTGCCGATCCACATCGTGCCGTCGCGCGCGGCGAGGAACGCGCGGACGTCGTCGCACGGCAGCCCGTCGCCGCTCGCGAGCCGGGTGACCAGCGCACCGGCGTGGAGCCGGACCAGCCCGCGGTCGTGCAGGCCGACCCACAGATCACCGCTGGCGTCGAACGCCAGGGCGCGGACCTGCTGTTCCTGCGGTCCGGCTTCCCACGCCACCGCGCGGAACTCGCCGTCGACCAGGTGCAGGACGCCGTGCTCGCGGGTCGCCGCCCACAGCGTCCCGGCCAGATCCACCGCGAGCGCGGTGAACACGTTGCCCGGGATGCCCTCGGTCTTGCGGTGATCGAACGTCGTGAACGAGGCGCCGTCGAACCGCGACAGGCCCTCCTCGCTGCCGGTCCACAGGTAGCCGTCGGCGGTCTGCGCGATCGAGTTGGCCAGGCCGTGCGCCAGCCCATCGCGCGTCTCGTAGTGGGTCTGGGCGTACTGCGTGACGCCGCGGTGGCTGTCGAGCGCGTGTGCGCGCGGCGCTGCGATCAGCGGGATCACCACGCCGAGACTGACGACCCACGCGCGCATCCGTTGACCTGTAGCAACCAGCGTACCCGGCCCGCGGCGCCGGGTTCCAGCGCGGCGACCGGTGATATGTCGCCGGGCGGCGTCGGACACGGTGCATCGCCGCGGCTGCGGCGTCAAAACTGTGAGCTGGCTCGCTGCGACTGCCGCTTTCCGCGGCACCGCAGCGGAGCACTGCAGGGGATGCGACGCCCACCGGCCGGCGACTCCAACCCTTCATGCGCACTGCGCGACGCCCCTGCGTGCGCAGGATTGACTGTCTGAGCCGGCGCTCATCGAATCTCGCAGATCGCGCGCCGGCGACTTCTGCCGAAGATATCTGGGGTCGTATCCCCGACCATCGATGCTAGTGTCGCGGTCGCATGGTGGCGACGAATGCTTGACGCGGAGTACGTCAGGGCCCACCTCGCCACGGTCGGTGATCCGGTATTTCTCCTCGAGACCCTGTTCGCCGAGGCGCCGGTCGCGTTCGCGATCGCGCACGCCGATGGCCGCTGCCTGGTGGTCAACCGGGTGTTTCGCGAGCTGTTCGGCTCGGTGCCGCCGCCCGACTACAACATCTTTCGCGACGAGCTCGTCGCCGCGCAGGGCCTCTTGCCCCACGTCGAGCGCGCGTTCGGCGGCGAGCCCGTCCAGGTCCCGGCGTTCTGGTACGACGCGAGCCAGCTCCAGCACGTCCGGGTCGAGGGCCGGCGCGTCGCGATCGAGCTGTCGATGACCCCGCTCCGGGATCGCAGCGGCGCGGTCCGCCACGTCGCGTTCTGCTACAACGACGTCACCGCCAAGCTCCAGCTCGAGCAGGAGCTCCGCGAGCGCACCGAGCGCGAGCGCGATCGCGAGCGGGTGCGCGAGCTCGAGGAGCAGAACCTCCGGATGCACGAGGCCAACCGGCTCAAGAGCGAGTTCCTCGCCGCGATGTCGCACGAGCTGCGCACGCCGCTCAACGCGATCATCGGGTTCTCCGAGCTGCTGTTCTACGGCCGGGTCGCGCCGGAGTCGTCCGAGCACCACGAGTTCCTCGGCGACATCCTGGCCGGCGGCCGCCACCTGCTGCAGCTGATCAATGACGTGCTCGATCTCGCCACGGTCGAGGCCGGCAGGCTCGAGCTCCGGCCCGAGCCGATCGAGATCGAGCCGGCGATCACCGAGGTCGCGAGCTTGCTCCGCACGCTGTCGCTGCAGAAGCGGATCCGCGTCCAGGTCGAGGCCGACCGCGCGCTCCAGGTCGTCGTGCTCGATCCCTCGCGGTTCAAGCAGGTGCTCTACAACTACCTGTCGAACGCGCTCAAGTTCACGCCGGAGGGCGGCCACATCGTCGTGCGGGCGTGCCCCGAGACGCTCGACTCGTTCCGCGTCGAGGTCGAGGACACCGGCATCGGCATCGCCCCCGATCAGCTCGGCCGGCTGTTCCGCGAGTTCGAGCAGCTCGACACCGGCGGCCCGAGGCCGCAGGGCGCGGGCACCGGCCTCGGCCTCGCGCTGACCCGCAAGATCGTCGAGGCCCAGGGCGGCAGCGTCGGGGTCCGCAGCCGCCTCGGCCACGGCAGCGTGTTCCACGCGGTGCTGCCGCGCCAGACCACCGCGAACCCGGCGCGCTGACGCCGAGGATGCCCACGGTGACCGGCGTTCGGGCATGCAGGCATGCGTGCCTGCAGGTCGCGTGATACCGCGGTCGCCGGCGAAAACAAGGGAAGATAAAATAATGTATCTCCGAACGCGTCATACCGTGTGAGGAATACAATAAATGAAGATTCGTCGCCGATACCACCTGCTAATACTACGTACGGCAATACTTGCCATGGCGGCGGTGGTCGCCACCGTCGCGCCGGCGCACGGCCAACCCCATCACGACAGCGTGCCCGCGGTCTCGCCGTTTCCTGCAGCCCAGAAGGACCTCACCGTCCTCCATCCCGATCACCCGGTACTGTTGATCGGGCAGCACGTCACCGCGTTCGCGCCGGCCTCAGGGCCGACCGGTGAGCACGTGCTCCTCACCGGCCAGTTCCCGTACGTGGCGCCGACCGCGGTCCGGTTCGGCGCGCTGCCGGCCGCGTCGTTCTCGCGCCGCCCCGACGGCACGATCGCCGCGATCGCGCCATTCAACGGGATCCCCGGCAGCGCGGTCCGGATCACCGTCGTCGACAAGGGGGTGACGTCGGAGAGCGACGGGCTGTTCGCCTACCGGATCGCCGACATGAACGTCACGGGGCCGCTGCCGCTCAACACCTCCCAGATCGGCGACGCCAGCTGGTTCAACGGTCACGGCCATCTGATCCGCAGCTGGGCGCCGGCGATCCTGGCGTTCTCGGAGCCGCCGGTGTTCCACGTCGCGATCGGCTTCACCGATGACTCGATGGCAAATCCGCCCAGCTACACGCCGCCTTTCAGCATCGGAAACTTTGCGACGTTCCAGGCCCAGCTCCAGAACTGCGATATCAGCCAGCGGCCGCCGTCCGCGGCCTCGGCGTGCAAGAACTGGGACGGGAACGCCGGCACCTGGGTGAATGCCGGGCCATCGGTCGGTGCGCGCCTGGACAGTCGTCACCCGAACGCGGGCGAATCCGGCGATCTTGCCGTGAAGACCGGCGCGCTGTTCGACCAGGCAAACCTCGTGCGGACGCTGCGACTGGTCCTGGACCTCCAGCAGAACGACACCCATCACAGCACGGGAGACCGGGTCGACACCAAGACGAGCTCGCCGTTCATCGCCGTCATCGCGCCCAGCGCGTTCATCCAGGTGAAGGTCGTGCCGTTCACCATCATCTACCAGCCGCCGGGCAACGCCAGCACGGCTTCGTACCAGACCCTCGCGACCTACAGCACCTCGTTCAAGCTCGGTAGCAGCAACGAGCAGAGCAATTCGACGACGTCGCAGCAGACGCTGTCGTCCAAGGCGAGCGTCAAGCTGACCCTGCCCCTGGCGATGGGCAGCAGCGCCGCCTTCGGCATGGACCTGGGAGAGACCTGGGACTCTTCGACCAAGGCCGGGTTTGCCACGTCGGAGGGCAGCACGGACGCGACCACGGCGACGCTGGCGCTGCAGACGACGTGGAACCTCCCGGCCGACACCGATCTGATCCCCGGTAACGGCGACACCTGCATCTCCGCCACGGATTGCTCGACGCACGCCCACGCCGAGTCGCCGCGAGCGATCGAGCCGTTCTGGGCGGATACGTTCGTGTTCCTGGTTCACCCGCAGTTCGCGGTCTGGGTGCTCGACGCGGGCAAGAGTCACTACGTCATGACCGCGGCCGTGCCGGTGACGGTCGATGCCACGGTGGCGCAGCTCGCGGCGTGCTGGCAAGGCAGCACGAGCTGGCCCGGCACCACCCCGTGCGAGCTCCAGTACGCTCACACGATCGCCACGGCGTCCGGCGGCGGCGTC
This sequence comes from Kofleriaceae bacterium, assembly GCA_036403075.1. Lineage (GTDB taxonomy): Bacteria > Myxococcota_A > Polyangia > Haliangiales > Haliangiaceae > JABFXX01. The sequence continues at coordinate 48,003 of DASWRS010000152.1, read as the reverse complement.
CGCCACGGCGGCCTGTCCCACCCCAGCGCGAGCGGTGGCGTGGTGATCACGGGCGCGCAGGATCACGTCACGCTGACGCCGGAGGAAGCCCATCGCTTCCTGTTGCTCGATCCGTTCTTCCGGGGCGGCCAGAGCGCGGCGATCCGCGCCGACCGGGCGCTCACCCTGTCGAGCACGCAGTACGGCGCGCGGATCGGCGAGCGCGCGCGGCCGGTGACGATGGCGCTCACCAGGACGCTGGCGACCAGCACCGAGCGCGCGGGCTCGACGACGACGACGCTGAGCATCACCAGTGTCCGGGGATCGGACACATCGTACAACGTCGGCGAATCGCTGTTCGGCGTGCTGGGCATGACCGGCAGCAGCGGCACGTCCGTGAAGTCCAGCGCGTCGTCCGATCTCAAGGCGACCTTCACCGACTCGACCGTGATCTCGCAGGCGAACGCGACCCAGGCCCAGGTCACGCTCAACGACCTGGATGTGACCAGCGGGAACTGCGCCTTGCCGCATTGCCACCTGCCGCTGCCTCAGCGCCCGGTGGTCAATATCTTTCTCGACCGGCAGTTCGGCGGGTTCATGTTCCAGGATCCCGCGGCGGCCCCCAACGACGATACGCCGGTCGCCACGCCGATGATGCGGCAGCGGACCGAGGCTGCGATCGCCGCGGTGCGGAGCGGCGTCCTGCACGGCGCACGTCTGGTGCTTGCCGACAGCCACGCGACGCCGCTCCTCAAGGTCAAGGAGCTCAAGCAGCTCGCGCCCACCGCGCCCCATCACCCGTGACCGCGACGCCCGGCGCTACTTGGGACAGGGCGCGCCGGCGTTGGCCCAGGTGGTCCAGGCGTCGAGGAACGCCTGGCGCGGCACCGGGACCGGCGTGCGGCCAAAGCCGGGCGACCAGCCCCAGGTCACGAGCGGATCGTCGAGGTGCGTGCGCAGCGCGGCCATGTCCTTGCCGCCGTTGCGCTTCGGATCCTTGATCTGCTCGCACAGCGCGCCGGGCGCGACGCCGACGAACGTCAGCCGCTCCTCGGGCTTGGGCATCCGCCAGCCGGTCGCGACGCCGGGCGGGGTATGCGCGCCGTAGCTGTCGGGCGGGTTGATCGGGCCGTGGCAGGTGGTGCAACGCTCGCCGACCATGCCGTGGCCGTCGGGGCCGCGCAGCACGTTCTGGTTGTGGAGCTGGCCGTTGTCGCCCTGCAGCGGGACATCGCCGCGGGGATGGCAGTTCTGGCACCGGGGATGTTGCAGCACGCTGCGCACGGTCTCGAACGCAGCGAGCCCGGCCTGGTTGCTCGACGCCCCGCCGGAGGCCGGCGTGGTGGACGACTGCGCACCGCACGCGGCGGCGGCCGCGGCGAGCAGGACGGAACAGGTGGCTGATCGCATCATCATCGTCATGGGCCTTCGAGCCTTTCAGGCGAGCTTGAGCGGCAGCGAGCGCAGCCGCTGCTTGGTCAGCGCGAACACCGCGTTGGCGACCGCCGGCGCGATCGGTGCCGTCGCCGGCTCGCCAATGCCGCCCATCTTCGCGCCGCTCTTGATGATGTGGACCGTGACCTTGGGCATGTCGAACATGCGGACCACGGGGTAGTCGTGGAAGTTGCTCTCCTGGACCTGGCCGCCGGCGAGCGTGAGCTTGCCGTAGAGCGCCGCGGACAGGCCGTAGGCCACCGAGCCCTGGACCTGAGCCTCGACGGAGAGCGGGTTGACGGCGAGGCCGCAGTCGACCGCGCTGGTCACCGCGTGGACGCGGATCCGGCCCTGGTCGACCGAGACCTCGGCGACGTGCGCGACGATGCTGCCGAACGACTCGTGGACGGCGAGGCCGCGCGCGTGGCCCGCGGGCGGCGGCGTGCCCCAGCCGGCCTTGTCGGCGGCGAGCGCGAGCGCGGCGGCGTGGCGCGGCTTCTCCTTGAGCAGCGCCATGCGATAGGCGAGCGGATCCTGGCCGGACGCGTGCGCGGCCTCGTCGATCATGCTCTCCATCGCGAACGAGGTGTGCGTGTTGCCGACCGAGCGCCACCACAGGACCGGGATCGCCGTCCTGGGCGAGTGCAGCGACACGCGGATCGCGCCGGTGCTCTCGAGGTACGGCGACTCGGCCAGGCCCTCGACCGACGTCGGATCGATGCCGTGCTTCATCATCATGCCCTCGAACGGCGTGCCGGCGACGATCGACTGGCCGACGACGACGTGATCCCACGCGACCGGCCGGCCCTTGTCATCGAGGCCGGCCTGGATCCGGTGGACGTACGCGGGCCGGTAGTAGCCGCCCCGCATGTCGTCCTCGCGGGTCCACACGACCTTGACCGGGACGCCGGCGGCCTTGGCCACGATCACCGCCTCGGACACGAAGTCCGAGGTCGGGTTGGCGCGCCGGCCGAAGCCGCCGCCCAGGAACATGGTGTGGATCGTGACCTTGTCGGGGGTGGTGCCGAGGATCTTCGAGGCGACCAGCTGATCGACGGTCTGGAACTGGGTGCCGGTCCAGATCTCGCAGCGATCCCCGTCGATCTTCACCGCGCAGTTGAGCGGCTCCATCGGCGCGTGGGCGAGGTACGGGAACTCGTACTCCGAGACCAGCTTGGTCTTGGCGCCGGCCAGGCCGGCATCGACCTTGCCCTTGTCGACGACGACATCGCCCAGCGTCCGGGCCTTGGCGTGGAACTCGGCCATCTGCTTGGCGGTGTCGATGCCGCCGCCCTCGGGGGGCGTCCAGTCGACGCGGAGCGCGTCGCGGCCGAGCTTGGCGGCCCAGAAGTGCTTGGCGACCACGGCGACGCCGTTGGCGGTCTGCACGACCTGCTCGACGCCCGGCACCTTGAGCGCCGCGGTCGCATCGAACTTGCCGAGCTTGGCGCCGAACGCCGGCGGCCGCGCGACCACCGCCACGCGCAGCCCGGGGAACTGGACATCGATCCCGAACTGCGCCTTGCCGGTGATCTTCTCCGGCGTATCGATCCGGCGGACCGGGGTGCCGATCAGCTTCCACTCCTTGGGATCCTTGAGCTTGACCGTCTTGGGCGGCGGCAGCTTCATCGCCGCCTCGGCGAGCTTGCCGTACGACAGCTCGTTCTTGCCGCTGGTGACCACGCCGTTGGCGGCGCGACAGCTCGCCGGCGAGACCTTCCAGCGCGCCGCGGCGGCGCGGATCAGCATGTCCTTGGCCATCGCGCCGACGGTGCGGTAGCGATCGAACTCGCTCCACGTCGCCGACGATCCGCCGGTCATCTGGACGCCGAACACGGGGTGGGCGTAGACCGGCGCCGCGGGCGCGTGCTCGCTCCTGACCTTGGCCCAGTCGCAGTCGAGCTCCTCGGCGACCATCATCGCCAGGCCGGTCCAGCTGCCCTGACCCATCTCGGAGTGCGCGAGCAGCACGGTAACCGAGTCGTCGGCGCCGATCCGGAGGAACGCGTTGGCCGGAGGCAGCGCGGGCGCGGCCGGGGCCGGCTGGGCCGCCGCGACGCGCCCGCCGCTCGACACGTGGAATGCGACGACCAGGCCGGCGGCCCCGGCGGCGCCGTTGCGGAGCAGATCTCGTCGGGTGAGCGTCACTTGGCACCTCCGCGCGACAGCCGGGCGGCCAGGTGGACCGCCTCGCGAATCCGGACGTAGGTGCCACATCGACAGATGTTGCCCGACAGCGCGGCGTCGATATCGCCGTCGGACGGATCGGGCTTCTGCTCGAGCAGCGCCACCGTGGTCATGATCTGGCCCGACTGGCAGTAGCCGCACTGCACGACGTCGGCCTCGGCCCACGCGCGCTGGACCGGATGCGAGCCGTCGGGCGACAGGCCCTCGATCGTGCGGACCTTGCGCGCGCCGACGGTGGACACCGGCGTGACGCACGCGCGCACCGGCTGGCCATCGAGGTGCACGGTGCAGGCGCCGCACTGGGCCATGCCGCAGCCGAACTTGGTCCCCGTGAACCCGAGCAGGTCGCGGATCACCCACAGCAGGGGCATCTCCGGAGGGGCATCGACCTCGCGAACAGTGCCGTTGATGTCGAGCTTCATGTGGTTACCCTTTTGTGTCCGCCTTACGTTCCGCCTGTACGCTCGATCGGTCAAGCGCGTCGCGCCTGTCAGATCGGCCGGGGCGCGGTGTGCCCTGCGAAACCAGACTGATGAACATGTTAATGTCCGTTACGGGTGGTTGATTGAGCGCGAAGATCCCGCCCGCCGATCGTAGCTCCGGGGCGCTGGTGGCCCGGTCGAGCGCGATCCCGCAGGCGAGAGCGCGGACGACCCGGGGCCCGGGCGCGCCCACCGCGTGCTGGCCGAGCAGCTGCCGGTGCTGCGCGCCGTGGCGCGCAACCTCGTGCGCAACGCCGCCGAGGTCGAGGACCTGGTGCAGGGCGAGCAGGCGCGGGTGCAGGACGAGCAGGCGCGGCGCGCGGCGCGCTGACGGCCGCGCACGACGCGCGCCGCGCGCTCGATGACCGGCGTCGCCCGGGCGCGCCGGGCCGGCGAGTGGTCGCTCGAGGCGAGCTTGTTGTCCCAGCTCGCCCGGCTCGCCGAGCTCGACGGCCAGGCCGGCGGCGCCGCGGCGACCACGCTGCCGCTCGTGCGCGCCGACCACGGCGAGCAGGCGCGGCGCGCGGCGCGCCGACGTCCCCAAGGAGCCGACCGAGGCCGAGAAGGAGCTCGCGGCCGCCCGGACCCGCGCCGACGACGCCGAGAAGGCGCGCGCAGCCGCCGAGGCGCTCGCCAAGGACCTCCAGCGCAAGCTCGACCAGTGCACCGCCCAGCAGTGCGCGCCGACCACCCCGGCATCGCCGGCGACACCGGCGTCGGCGACACCGGCGTCGGCGACACCCGGCAGGTGACCAGCGCTCGCTGCGGCGATCGTCCACTCGACGCCGTGCCGGCCCCGCGGTAGATCAGCGCATGGGTCGGCTCGACAACATCATCGCGCGCAACCGGCGGCCGAACCGGATGCACGAGCGGCTGATCGTGTCGATGGTCTTCGGTGTGATCGTGCTGCTGATCATCGGGCTCGCCGTGTTCACCGACCTCGGCCGGCCGCCGGAGGCAGGCGAGGCGGGCGACGCGCCCGCCGCGCGCGACGCGCCCGCCGCCGGCGCCGCGCCGGGCTCTCGGGCCACCGGCGGCCACGGCAAGCGGGTTGACGGCGTCCTGCTGCGCACCCCGCCGCGCACGCCGCCCGCGCCGGCGCACTAAGCGCGCGGCCGCGCTACGCTCGGGCGATGCGCAAGCTTGTGCTCGCCATGCTGCTGTGTGCTGGCTGTGCGGCGCGCGGCCGGGTGATGCGGCTCGACGGCACCACCATCTCGCCGGCCGAGATCGACGCCACCGTCGAGCGCGTGATGCGTGCGGCCCGGGTGCCCGGTGTCGGGCTCGCGGTGTTCTCGCATGGCGTCCCGGTGTACGTGCGCGCCTACGGCGTGCGCGATCAGACCCGCGGGCTGCCGCTCACCATCGACACGGTGATGCCCGGGGCATCGCTCACCAAGGCCGCGTTCGCGATCCTGGTGATGCAGCTCGTCGGCGCCGGCCAGATCGATCTCGACCGTCCGATCCGTGACTACCTGCCGCGGCCGGTGGCGGAGTACCCGGCGTACGCCGACCTCGCCGGCGATCCACGCGTCGACCGGCTGACTGCACGCATGCTGCTCTCCCACACCAGCGGGTTCGCGAACTGGCGCTGGCTCGAGGACGATCGCAAGCTGGCGATCCATTTCGAGCCCGGCACGCGGTTCGCGTACTCGGGCGAGGGCATCGCGCTGCTCCAGCGCGTGGTCGAGGCCGTCGCGCAGGCGCCGCTCGACCGGCTGATGGACGCGCGGGTGTTCGGCCCGCTCGGCATGACCCGGACCAGCATGGTGTGGCAGCCGCGGTTCGAGGCCGATCACGCCGATGGCCACGACGAGTCCGGCGGCCGCCTCGGGCCGCAGCGCCGCACTCGCCCCGACGCGGCCGGCAGCATGCAGACCACCCTCGCCGACTATGCACGGCTGGTCGCGGCGGTGATGCAGGGCCGGGCGCTGCGGCCGACGATGCGCGACGAGATGCTGCGCCCGCAGATCCGGATCGACTCGGCGCACGAGTTTCCCACGCTGAGCGACGAGACCACCGCTGCCAACCGCTCGATCGACCTGAGCTACGGCCTGGGCTGGGGGCTCTACCGCACGCCGTACGGCCGGGCGTTCTTCAAGGAGGGCCACGACGACGGCTGGCGGCACTACGCGGTTGGTTTCGATGCCGGCTCCGGCCTCCTCATCATGACCAACAGCAGCAACGGCGAGGGCATCTACCAGGCGCTGCTCGAGACGGTGCTCGGCAACCGCTTCACGCCGCTCGACTGGGAGGGCTTCATGCCGTACGACGAGATCGACCGGTCCCCGCTCGCCCGGTTCCCACCCCCGGGTCCGCCGGGTGAGCGTACGCGGGCGGATCTCAGATCGGCCGCGCCCGATGCGGAGGGCAGCGCTGCGGCCGCGGCCCGGCGCATGAAGCCGAACCCAGTCAGGGCTTCCGTGCCACCGCCATCATGTGAGGGCTGAACACCGGGGCGTGTTCGGCGAGCCGAGCGATCTGCAGGATCACCGCGCGCTTGCCGGGATCCTGCCAGCTTGCCTCGAACTCCGGCACCATCCAGGCCGGTCCCTGCACGGCGAGCACGTCCTCGCACGCCAGGCCCGCGGCGTCGATCTCGGCGCGCAGCTGCTCCGGCCGATGAAAGTACGCGGTGGTCAGCACGCGCGGCCAGCTCGCCGGCCGGCGATGCTGCCCGGTCTCGATCTCCTGCGTCACCATCGCCAGGTAGTCGTCATCGAACACCGAGCCGCGCAACAGCCCCACGATCGTCGACGCGAAGTGCCCGATCGCAAACGCCAGCAGGACGCCTCCGCTGCGCAGCACCCGCCCGGCTTCTCCGAGCGCCGCGCGCCGGTCCGCCTCCTCGGTGAGGTGATACAGCGGCCCGTGCAGGATCACGGCATCGGCCGTGGCGTCGGCGAAGCGCAGCCGCCGCGCGTCGCCGTGTTCCATGCTCGCCAGCTGCGGCGACCCCGGCTGCGCGGCCCGCTGGCGCGCGTGCTCGACATGCAGCGGCGCCACGTCCACCAGGTGCGTGGCATATCCCAGCCCCGCCAGCCAGAACGAGTAGGTCCCGGGACCGCCGCCCACGTCGTAGATCACCGCAGGCGCCGGCGGCACGAAGCGCAGCACGAGCTCCTGTGTCCGGGCCAGCTCCAGCGGCCCGATCCCACGCGCCAGGCGCTCGGCTTCGTTGCCTTCCTCGTAGTAGTCCAGGATCTCGCCTGGCACCGAGATGTCCGTCATCGGCATGTCGGCTCTCCATGGTTCACGTTCGACGCGTCGTCAAGTCGGCTCAACGCATCATCGCGCACCAGCGACGCGCGACGTGACCTGCCGCTCCTTGTCTCCGCCCGGCGGTATCGATTTGCTGACATCTGTACTCGAGTGGACTCGGCCGCGGTTCACGGCCTCCGCCGTTTTCCAACAGTCCGGATGCTCGAGCTCATGCTCCCTGCAGAGTTGAAAATTTCATTTTCTTCCGGAACCGGAAGAAGCCCCTTCGATTGTCCCGGATCGCGGGCTGATTGTTCGATATATAGATCAATCATATCTGACAAACGCATTGACTTTTCTCCACGGGCCGGCGGCCGACGAGGGCCGGCGGGCAATGCAGAAATAGCCCGGACCGGCACGCGCGAGCTGAACGCGGCGGCCCAGTTCCTGTCGTCGACACTCGTTCTTGGCGCCGTATCCGGAACAAAAATAAATATATATAAACGCCGGACGGAGTCGGCGCGGGGCGCAGGGCTGTGAGCAGGCCGTCCTGGTCAGTCTGGTCGGCGGCCGCGGGCTGGTCACAGGCCGGCCCGGCGTTCTCCCGAGGCCTGCCGGTAGCCGGCTACGTCGAGGTCGGCCGGTGGCTGGATGCAACCCAGCCGCTCCGCGGCGGCGGTCACTCGATGCCGAGCAGGCGCCGCGCGGTGGCCGGGTCCTTGCGGAACGCGAGCGTGTCGCAGCGGTGGGCGATGACGCCGCGGGCCATGACGGCGATCTCGTCGGACACGCCGAACGCGAGGTGGAGGTCCTGCTCGACGAGGAGCACGGCGACGCCGTCGCTGGCCATGGCCCGGATCATGCTGCCGATCTGGTCGACCAGGCGGGGCGCCAGGCCCTCGGAGGGCTCGTCGAGCAGCACCACCGAGGGGTTGGTGACCAGGGCGCGGGCGATGGCGAGCATCTGCTGCTCGCCGCCGGAGAGCTGGCCTGCGAGCTGACGGCGGCGCTCGGCGAGCCGGGGCAGCAGCTGGTAGAGCTCGTCGGGGGTGCGGCGGCGGCCGGTGCGGCGGGCGTTGCGTGCGGCGAGATCGAGGTGCTCCTGGACGGTGAGTGTCGGCCAGATCCGGCGGCCCTGGGGAACGAGGCCGATGCCGGCGCGGGCGATCTCGTCGGGGCGGCGGCCGGTGAGGTCGGCGCCGTCGAGCCGGACGCTGCCGGCGCTGGGTCGGAGCAGGCCCATGATGGAGCTCACCAGCGTGGACTTGCCGACGCCGTTGCGGCCGAGCAGGCCGAGGATGCGGCCGCGCGGCACGCCGAGGTCGACACCGTGGAGCACGGTGCCCTGCAAGTAGCCCGAGCGCAGGCCGGAGATGTCGAGCAGCGGGGTCATGCCGGCCCCCGGGCGGGATCGCCTGCCGTGAAGACGTCGGCGGGCAGGGCGAGGTCGGCGCGCCGGCCGGCGATGTCGAGCAGCGGGGTCATGCCGGCCCCGTGGCTGGATCGCGCGCTGCGGCCGGGTCGGGGGCCGGGTCGGCAACGGGGTCCGGCGGCAGGAACAGGTCGGCGCGGCGGCCGGTGCCGAGATAGGCCTCCTGGACCTCGGCGCTGTCGCGGACCTCGTCGGGGGTTCCGGACAGCAGGACCTTGCCGAGGTGGAGCACGGTGACGCGGGTGGCGAGGCGGAACACCAGATCGAGGTCGTGCTCGACGAACAGCAGCGTGATGTCGGCGGGCAGGCGCTGGATCAGCGCGGCGAGCCGGGCGGTCTCGGCCGGCGACAGGCCGGCGGCCGGCTCGTCGAGCAAGAGGACGCGCGGCGCGGTGGCCAGGGCGACCGCGACCTCGAGCTGGCGGCACTCGCCGTGCGATAGCGAGGACACCGGGACGCCGCGGCGGCCGAGCAGGTCGACGTCGCCGAGCAGCTGGTCGACGCGGCGGGCGAGCGCCGGGTTGCGGCGCGGCACCGGCGACCAGGGGCGGCCGCCGGTGCGCTCGGCGGCGAGGGCGACGTTGTCGGCGGCCGTCATCGACAGGAACAGGCTCGAGTGCTGGAAGGTCTGGCCGACGCCGAGCCGGGCGCGCCGCGCATCGGACATCCGGGTGACGTCGCGGCCGTCGAGGCAGACCCGTCCGGCGCTCGGACGCAGGCCGCCGGTGAGCAGCTGGAAGAGCGTGCTCTTGCCCGCGCCGTTGGGGCCGATCAGCGCGTGCCGGGCGCCTGCCGGCAGCGCCAGATCGACGCCGTCGACCGCGCGCAGCGCGCCAAACGTGCGGGCCAGGCCGGTGCAGGCCAGCACCGCGGTCATCGGTGCGTGCCTCCGGCGTGCAGGCGATTCCGGATCCGGGCCAGGCCGCCCGGCAGGAGGAACACCACGGCGACGAACACGGCGCCGAGCACGAGCGAGCCGTGGCCGCCGAGGCTGGGGCCGAGCACGTCGCGCAGGACGACGACGATCGCGGCGCCCAGGCACGGCCCCCACGGCGTCGCCTCGCCGCCGATGATCACGGCGAGGAGCACGGGGCCCGAGGTCGCGAAGCCGAGGTCGGCGGGGGTGACCAGGCGCTGCTGCGCGGCGAGCAGGCCGCCGGCGAGGCCCGCGAACGCGCCGGCGATCACGAACGCGGCGAGCTTGTAATGATACGTGCGGTAGCCCAGGGCGCGCATCCGGGCCTCGTTGTCGCGGATGCCGCGCAGGGTCGCGCCGAGCGGCGAGGCCACGAGGCGGTGCAGCACCGCCATCGCCGCGACGAACACGCCGAGCACGAACCAGGTGAACCCGCGGACGTCGCCGAGCGAGATGCCGGCGAGCTCGGTCGCCGGGATGCTGTAGAGCCCGTCGGAGCCGCCGGTCACGCTGTGCCAGCTCTGCGCCAGCTGCTCGACGATCTCGCCGATCGCGAGGGTCAGCATCAGGAAGAACACGCCGCGCGCGCGCACCGCCACGCTGCCGGCGACGACGGCGACCAGCGCGCCCGCCGCGACGGCGGCGACCAGGGTCAGCGGCGCGCTCCGCGTGGCGTGGATCGCGACCCAGCCGGCGGCGTAGGCGCCCGCGCCGGCGTACGCCGCGTGGCCGAGCGACGGCAGACCGGTGATGCCGACCAGGAGGTCGAGGCTCGAGGCGAGCAGCGCGAACGCCAGGATCCGCGCCAGCGTGGTCGAGGCGTAGCTGCCCAGGACCAGCGGCACGGCCGCGAGCACCGCGAGCACGGCGAGCGTCGCGACGGCGGCCAGGCGGCGCCGCGCCGGCGTGGTCATGACCGGGCACCGGTCGGCGCGCCGAACAGGCCGCGCGGCCGCACCACCAGCACCAGGGCCAGCGCGCCGAACAGCACGAATGACGCCAGGTCCGAGAGCACGGCGCGGCCCAGCGACTCGATCTCGCCGATCACCAGCGCGCCGATCAGCGCGCCGCGCACCGAGCCCAGGCCGCCGATCACCACCACGACGAGCGCCAGGATCAGCACGGTGCCGTCGAGCCCGGGCCGGGCGCCGTAGATCGGGGCGCCGAGCACGCCCGCGGTGGTGGCCAGGGCGGCGCCGACCGCGAACACCCACAGCTTGATCCTGCGCTCGTCGACGCCGACCGACGCCACCATGTGGCGGTCGGCGACCGTGGCGCGGATCAGGGCGCCGATCGAGGTCCGCTCGACGACCAGGTGCACCGCGGCCGCGAGCACGGCGCCCAGGCCGATCAGCGCCAGCCGGTACACCGGGTAGGCCTTGCCGAGGATCAGGGTGCTGGCGTCGAGGCCGGGCGGCGGGTTGATCGCGTGGACGTCGTCGCCGAACGCGATCGACAGCCCATCCGCGGCGATCAGCGTCAGGCCCAGGGTCAAGAGCGCCTGATCCAAATGAGAGCGGCGCGCCAGGCGCTCGACCAGGAGCGACAGCCCGGTGCCGGCGAGCGCGCCGGCGACGGCGGCCACGACCAGCGCGGCGACGAACCGTGGCCAGCTCGGCGACTCGCCCGCGATCCCCCAGGCCGCGTAGGCGCCGCCGAGAAACAGCACGCCGTGCGCCAGGTTGAGCACGTCCATCATGCCGAAGATCAGCGACAGCCCGACGGCGAGGATGAACAGCAGCGAGCCGATCGCCAGGCCGTTGAGCAGGCTGATGAAGTGAACGTCGATCCAGGCCGGCATGGTCCGGGGAGGCGGAGCCAGGCGCTCGGGCGCGGCTCAGTATACCGGCGCGGTGTCTCCGAGATCGGCGACCACCGCGTTGACGGTGCCGGTGTCGCGCTTCTCGACCTTGCGCAGGTAGATCTTCTGCTTCGGCGACTGGCCGTCGAAGCTCCACGGCCCGCGCGGGCTGTCGTCGATCGTGCCGACCGAGGCCATCGCCTTGGACAGGCTGTCGCCGTCGAGCGCGGTCGCCGTCGCGAGCGCCCGGCTGAGCACCGCCGCCGCGTCCCACATCTGCACGCCGTACACCGCCGGGGGATCCTTGTACTTCGCCTTCCACGCGGCGACGAAGTCCTTGTTGGCCGGGTTGTCGAGCTCGCTGCTGTAGTGCAGCGTGGTCTGGATGCCGAGCGCGGCGTCGCCCTGGGCCGCGAGCACGGCCGCGCCCTCGGTCAGAAACCCCGAGCCGTAGAGCGGGATCTGTGACGCCAGGCCGAACTGGGCATACTGCTTGACGAACGCCACGGCCTCGGCGCCGGCGAAGAAGCAGAACGTGGCCTTGGCGCCCGAGGCCTGGATGCCGGCCAGGAACGGCTGGTAGTCCTGGGTCTTGCCGAACGCCGGCTTGGCGTCGCCGGCGAGCTTGCCGCCGCCGGCCTCGAACGCGGCCTTGAAGCCGGCGATCACCTCGGCGCCCGCCGCGTAGTCGGGCGCGATGGCATAGACCGGCCCGGCGCCGGCCTGGCCGGCGAGGTGCTTGCCCATCGCCGCCGCGATCTGCGCGTTGGTGAACGAGGTCCGCCAGATGTACGGGTTCTTCACCGCGGTGATCTTTGCGGCGCCGGCGTTGGCGACGATCATCAGCTTCTTGGCCTCGGCGACGAGGTCCTTGGCGCCGAGCGCGACCGCCGAGCTGACGATCCCGACGATCGCGTCGACCTGATCGCTCTGGAGCAGCTTCTGGATCGCCGGCACCGCGGTCTGCGGGGTCTCGCCCTCGTCGGCGACGATCGTGGTGACCTCGCGCGCGCCGAGCTTGCCGCCGTGGCGCTCGAGCCACAGGTCCCAGCCGCGCTTCAGCTCGTTGCCGACCGTGGCGTAGACGCCGGACTGCGGCACGACGAGGCCGATCTTGATCCGGCCCCCGCCGGCCGCGCTGCCGCTGCCGCCACCGCCGCCCGCCTCCTTGCGGCCCTTGCACGCCGGCAGCACGGCGACCGCGCCCGCTGCTCCCATGGCGCCGAGCAGGCGCCGGCGAGTGATCCGCGGATTACTCATGTTGATCCCTTCGGGTCCCTTCGGCCAAGCGGGCCGCAACGTGGGTATCGACGTCCACACCGCGTCGACCCGGCCGCATGTTTGTCGGGTCGGCGCTGGGTGTCAAGCGCAATCCATGAATCGATCGTCCGACGACCGTGGCGCTACGCGGCCTTCGAGCGCAGCGCGCCGCGGATCCAGTCGAGCAGCTCGCCCGGAGTGAACGGCTTCTGCAGCACCGGCCCGAGGTCGTGACCGAGGTCCTGGCCGCGGCCGCCGGGCATGCCGCGATTGGGATATCCGGACATGTAGATGACCTTGGTGCCCGGCGCGTCGATCGCCAGCGTGCGCGCCAGCTCGGCGCCGCCGAGCCGCGGCATCACCACGTCGCTCAGCACCAGATCGATCCCGGGGTGAGCCTTGCACACCCGGAGCGCCTCGTGGCCGTCGCTGGCCTCGATCACGCGGAGCCCGGCGCTCTCGAGGATGTCGCGGATCACCAGGCGGACCTGCTCGTCGTCCTCGACCACGACCAGCGTGCCCTCGATCGGCGGGCCGAGGTCGTCGCCGGCGGGCGCGGCCGGCGCGGCCGGCGTGGCCGCGGTGGACGGCAGCCAGATCGAGAATGTCGTGCCCTGGCCGGGCTCGCTCGCGACGTCGATCCGGCCGTGCGACCGCGACACCACCGCGTAGACCGTGGCCAGGCCCAGGCCGGTGCCGGCGCCGACGTCCTTGGTGGTGAAGAACGGCTCGAACACGCGCGCGCGGGTCGCGGCGTCCATGCCGTTGCCGGTGTCGGTCACGGTCAGCAGGACCTCGTCGGTCCCGGGCGCGTTGTGCGCCGCGATCGTCACGGTGCCGCCGTCGGGCATCGCGTCGCGCGCGTTGAGCACCAGGTTCATGATCACCTGCTCGAGCTCGGAGCTCCGCGCGACCACGGCGCGGAGATCGGGCGCGATCGCGATCTCGACCGCGATCGCGTCGCCGATCAGGTGGCCGAGCAGCGCGGCGGTGTGGTGGATCTGGGCGCCGAGGTCGAGCGCGACCGGCTGGTCGTCGGCATCGCGGCCGAACGCGAGCAGCTGGCGCGTCATGTGCGCGGCGCGCTCGGCCGCTGTCTCGATCTGCGTCACCTGGCGGTGCGTCGGCTGATCGGCGGGCAGCTGGCCGCGCAGCGACCGGCAGTTGCCGAGGATCGCGGTCAGCACGTTGTTGAAGTCGTGGGCGATGCCGCCGGCGAGCTGGCCGATCGCCTCCATCTTCTCGGACCGCCGCAGCTGCTGCTCGAGCCGGCGGCGCTCCTGCTCGGCCGCGTGCTTGTACAGCGCCATCTCGATCACGATCCGCAGCTCGCGATCCTGCGCCGGCTTGACGATGTAGCCGAACGCCTCGGTCACGCGCGCGGCGCGCAGCGTCGCGTCATCGGCGAACATCGTCAGGAACACGATCGGCACGTCGAACCGGGCGCGGATCGCCTCGGCGGCGGTGATGCCGTCCATCGCGCCCTCGAGCCGGATGTCCATCAGCACCAGATCGGGCCGCTCGCGCTCGGCGAGCACGATCGCCTCCTCGCCCAGCCCCGTCACGCCCGCGATCGCCAGCTCCATCCGCCGCAGGCGCTGCTCGATGTCACGCGCCAGGGTCCGGTTGTCCTCGACGATCAGGATGCGGGCGGCGGGGGTCATCCGAGCCTCCCTCCGGCCGCGCCGCGCGGTGCAGCATCGGCCGCGGCGAACATGGTCGTACTACCCATGTGCCTATAGTGCCGGTATCGGCGGCGTGCGGCGCGCGATTCGCTGCGGCGGTCCGTCATCGCGAGCGCGAAGGTATGTCAGGCACGCGACGACCCGACGATCACGGCGGCCATTTTCAGAAAGATCTGCACGGGTCCGACCTGTGGCGTCTCAACCTGCCGCGCGCGCTCATGGCGTGAGCCGCATCCCGTCGTCGAATTTCGTACCGCGCGGTGCCAAAAATCCGGCGCGAATCCGCGTGGCTGGTACGCGCGCCCGGCCGGCACCCCGCGGAGCGCCCCGACTCGGGGTACCGTCGCGTCCCGATGGACCGAATCGAGCTCGTGAAAGCCATCCCGCTGTTCGAATCGCTCGGCGAGGACGACGTCCAGACGCTCGCCGGAAAGCTCCGCGAGGTCTGTATCGAGACCGGCCACAGCGTGTTCGCGCAGGGCGACGAGGGCGACGCGATGTACGTGATCGAGGACGGCGCGGTCGACATCGTCGCCGGCGCGGGCAAGCACAAGGTGATCCTGGCGTCGCTGTTCAAGCGCCAGTTCTTCGGCGAGCTCGCGCTGCTCGACGGCGCGCCGCGCTCGGCCAGCGCGGTCGCCAGCCGCGCGACCCGGTTGCTCGCGCTCGAGCGCGACGACTTCGTCGAGTTCATCAGGAACCGGCCCGGCGCCGCGCTCGCGATCATGCACGAGGTCGGCGAGCGCATGCGCGCGACCAACGAGCTGATGACCCGGACCGTGACCCGCAACGTGCTCGAGGAGGAAGACCAGAAGCTGACCATGGGCGAGCGGATCGCCGACATGGTCGCGGCGTTCGGCGGCAGCTGGCCGTTCATCTTCCTGTTTGGCGGCTT
This sequence comes from Kofleriaceae bacterium, assembly GCA_036403075.1. Classification (GTDB taxonomy): domain Bacteria; phylum Myxococcota_A; class Polyangia; order Haliangiales; family Haliangiaceae; genus JABFXX01. The sequence goes on along the minus strand of DASWRS010000152.1, from coordinate 32,731 downwards.
CATGCTGGTGTGGATGGTGTGGAACTCGCTGCTCGGCGCGCCGCTGGCGTTCGACCCGCTGCCGTTCATGTTCCTGAACCTGTTCCTGTCGACGCTCGCCGCGCTCCAGGCGCCGATCATCATGATGAGTCAGAACCGGCAGTCGACCAAGGACAAGGCGCTCGCGGTCAACGACTTCCAGGTCAACCTCAAGAACGAGGTCTCGATCGACAAGCTGTTGCGCAACCAGGGCGAGGTGCTGCAGCGGCTGAGCCTGATCGAGCAGCGGCTCGCGGGCCCGCGCCACGGCGCGCTCGAAGTCGCCAAGTCGTGACGGTCAGCCCACGCCATTCCGCTTGCGGTACACACCGGGCCGCCACGGCGCCAGGCCGGTGATCGCGGCGGGCACCGCCGGCGAGCCGCCCAGGAACAGCGCGCCGCCGGGGGCGAGCACCTCGGCGAACCGGCGCGCCAGCCGGCCGGCGCCGGACGCGTCACGGGTTTCGGGCGCGTGGCAGAACACCGCGTCGAACGGCGGGCTCGCCGGCCACGGGTCCGCGAGGTCGAGCGCGTAGAGCTCGACGCGATCGCGCAGCGGCGCGATCACCCGCCACAGCCCGCGGCGCGAGCCGACGCCGCGCACGAAGTGTCGCCGCCGGCGCTCCGCGTCGACCCGCTTCATCGCCTGATCGTCGTAGACCGCGGCGGCGGCGCGCGACAGCGCCGCGGGATCACCGTCGGTCGCGACGATCTCGACCGCGAGCTCGGCTGGCAGCCGCGCCTCCTCGACGGTCATCGCCAGGCTCCACGCGTCCTCCCCCGCACCGCAGCCCGCCGACCACAGCCGGAGCTCGCGGCGGCCGCGGCGGCCACCCGCCAGCTCGGGGAGCACGGCGCTCACGAGCAGCGCGAGCTGTCGCGGTTCGCGAAAGAACGCCCCCGGCGTCACCCCCGTAGCATCGGCGTGGCCTCCCGGCCTGTACAGGATTACTGCAGAACACGCCGCCTCGCCGCAGCGATTACTGGGTACTCGCTGGTCTCATCGTTTTTCGCACGGTCATGTCGTCGCCGCGCCGGTCGTCTACAATCGGCGAGATGAACGAGAAGGTGGCGAAATGTCTGCTCGTCGCGAAGGTCCTGGTCGCCGACGGCATCATGACCGATGACGAGCGCCACTTCCTCGACGCGGTGATGGCCGCCGAGGGGCTCGACGCCGCCGAGCGCCACCGCGTCACCGAGCTCGACGGCTGGGACGAGGCCGAGCGCCTGGTCCGCGGGCTGCCGATCGAGCAGCGCCGCGCGCTGATCGAGCAGCTCGTCGACGCGGCGTCCGCCGACGGCCGGCTGTCCGCGCACGAGCTCGCGACGATCCGCGCGCTGTCGGCCGAGCTCGGCGTCGTCTGAGCAGGGTCGCGCAGCGATCGCGCACGGATGACACAACCGGCCGGTCGGCTTGACGCGGGGACGGCGCGGCGACACGGTACCGAGGCGATGGCCCGGACGCCTCCGACGAGCGAGCAGCGAGCCGCCGAGCTCCGCGCGCTCGACCCGGCGACGCCGGCCGGGCACGACAAGCTCCGCGCGGCGCTGCGGGCGACCAGCGGCTTTGTCGTCGCCGCGGCGGCCAAGCTCGTCGAGGATCACCGGCTCGAGCCGCTCGCCGCCGAGCTCGCCCCGGCGTTCGAGCGGTTGTGCGAGGACGCGGTCAAGCGCGATCCGGGCTGCCGCGGCAAGCTCGCGATCGCGCGCGCGCTCCACGCGCTCGACCACTGGGACGATCGCGTGTTCGCCGCCGGCCTGTCCCATGTCCAGCGCGAGGGCTGGGGCCAGGACGACACCGCCGCCGAGCTGCGCGGGATCTGCGGCCTGGCCCATGCCCACTTCGCCCGCGGCGACGCGCTCGACGTGCTCGCGTCGCTGCTCGCCGATCGCGAGCGCACCACGCGGCTCGCCGCGGCCCAGGCGATCGGCGATGCCGGCCGCCCCGACGCCACGGCGCTGCTGCGGTTCAAGGTGCTGCTTGGCGACGACGAGCCGGCCGTGCTGTCGGCGTGCCTCGAGTCGCTGTTCGCGCTGGCCCGCGACGCGACCGGCGGGTTCGTCGTCCGGCTGCTCGCGGCGCACGACGAGCGCGCCGAGGTCGCGGCGCTGGCGCTGGGCGGCGCCCGGCTCGCCACCGCGTTCGACGCGCTCACCGGCTGGTGCCTCGGCGCGACCCCCGAGCAGCGCCACCGTATCGGCTACCTGGCGCTCGCGCTGCTCCGCGCCGAGCCCGCCACCGAGTACCTGCTCGACGCGATCCGCTCCCACGCCCGGCGCGACGCGGTCGCGGCGGCGCGCGCGCTCGCCACGTTCAAGGACGACCCGAGCCTGGCCGAGCGGATCCGCGCGGCGGCCGGCCAGCAGCGCGATCCGGCGGCCCGCGACGAGATCACCGAGCTCCTGGCCTGAGCCGCGGCGCGGCACGCGCGGTCACCGCGACCCGCGTGACGTAGATCGTGACGTAGATCGTGACGTAGATCGTGACGTATTCGCGAGACACCAGCTCGCCGCGCGCGCCGTCTCGCCGCGCGCGCGCCGTCTGGGAAGACGCATGACAGCGCTCCTGCTCTGTCTCGGATAGCCAGTCTCCTGGAGGTAACCAGTCTGGTGGAGGATGTAATTCCGTGCCCTCCCCCCTTGCGCGGCGCGCGACAGCGCTTATCAACAAAGGCGAACGAGAAAGGAGGACATCCCATGACGAATCTCATCTCTTATCGCAATGGCCGGGGCGGGATGCCCACCCTGCTGGGTTGGGGCCCCTCGCGGCTGGTCGATGATCTGCTGAGCTGGAATCCGTTCGGCGGCGAGACGATCTGGAGCTCGCTCCCGATCCAGGTCGGGAGCGACGACGACCACGTCTACGCGTCGGTCGACCTGCCGGGCGTCGATCCCAAGGACGTCGACCTCACGTTCGAGCGCGGCACGCTGTCGATCTCGGGCCAGCGCGGCGGCCAGACCTACCGCTACAGCGTCGGCCTGGGCGACGAGATCGATCCGTCGTCGATCGAAGCGGAGCTCGACAAGGGCGTGCTGATGGTCACCGCGGCCCGGCGCCCCGAGACCAGGCCCCGCCGGATCGCGCTCAAGGGGGCTCAGGCCCAGCCCAAGACCCTCGAGAGCGGCGAGTCGAAGTAGTCGCTGACCGGCCTACCGCGGCGGGGACTGGCCGGCGAGCGCGGCCTGGAGCTCCGCCAGCGCCGGGTCCGCCGGGTCCGCGGCGAGCGCGACCTTGTGGCGCCACAGCTCGTGGAGCTCGAGGTCCTCGACGCGGACCACCCGCGCGGACAGCGTGTGCTGGGTCTCGCCGACCGCCGCGGTCAGCTTGACGACCTCGCCGAGCTCCGGCGGATGCCGGGTCAGGATCAGCAGCCCCGTCGTGCTGATGTCGCGGGTGATCGCGATCGTCGATCGTCCCTGCGAGGTCTCGAGCGCTGCCGAAACATATGCCTCGTGCCTGGGTGCGGATCGCCGATCTTCCACGCTTCCTTGGTACACCAGCTGGTCGACCCGCTGGGCGCGAAAGTGACCCGGACGCGAGCGCGCGTGGTGGAAACCGATCGCGGGCGAGGCGCACAATGCCGCGATCGGTGTCCTGCCCGGGCCGAACCAGCTTGTCGCCGCGGACGGCAGCTACCTCGGCCGCCGTGAAGCCGGCCGCCCAGCGGGAGCCCCGGCTCAGCGGAACACGAGCACGCTCATCAGGATCAGGTTCGCGATCAACAGCGCGAGCGCGGTCGGCCACTGCGCGCGGATCACGGCGTAGTGGTCGCGGAGCTCGAGCAGCAGCACCGGCACGATGTTGAAGTTCGCCGCCATCGGCGTGACCAGCGTGCCGCAGTAGCCGGTCAACATGCCCATCGCGCCGAGCGCGGCGGCGTTGGCGCCGTGGAGCTTGACCAGCAGCGGCAGCCCGATTCCGGACATCATCACCGGGAACGCGGCGAACGCATTGCCCATGATCGCGGTGAACGCGACCATGCCGAGGCCGAACGCGAGCAGGCAGGCGATCGCGCTGTCGGTCGGGATCACGGCCGAGACCAGCGCGGCGATCGCCTTGCCGACGCCGGTGTCGGCAAACACCACGCCCAGGGTCGCGAGTAGCAGCGGCAGCGCGACGGGCCAGCCGATCGTGTCGAGCAGGCGCCGGCCCTCGGTCAGGCCGTGGACCGGGCGGGCGCGGGTCACCACCACGCTCAGGATCATCGCGATGGTCGCGGCGATGCCAAGCGAGATCAGCGGCAGCTGCTTGGGCTCGATCAGATCCGTGAGGTGGAGCGGCCCGATCCGCGCGCCGAGCACCAGCAGGAACGTGATCCCGGGGATCGCGAGCGCCGGGACGAACAGCCAGTTGCCGAGCCGGGCGGCCGAGGCCTCGCGCGCGGAGGTCTGTTCGGCGCTGTCCACCAGCGTCCGGCCGCGGGTCAGCGACGCCAGCACCGCGAGCGCGATCACGCCGCCGCCCATCACCTGCGCGGGCCACTTCGTGCCGGCCTTGGTCGCGGCGAGGATCTGATCGCCGACCAGGCACGGCGCCGCGAGGACGATCCAGAGCGCGGCGTTCAGCCAGCGGCGCTCGAGGACATTGAGGACCGCCGCGCCGATGAGCAGCGCCCCGATCAGGAGGAAGACGTGCGACAGCGTCAGCATGCTAGCCCTCCTCCCCGGTCGGCTTGGTCGGGCGCGCCTGGGCGCGGGGCAGCTGGGCGTCGCGGGCGCGGGGGATCCGGGCCGCGAGCCGGCGCTCGAAGATCAGGATGCGCACCGCGTGGATCACGAACGCCGCGATCGCGGTCGGCAGCGCCCAGAGCCCGATCGAGAACGGGTCGAGGTGGATGCCCTGGCCCTCGTAGAACCCCTGGATCAGCAGCACGGCGCCGAACGCGAGGAACACGTCCTCGCCGAAGAACACGCCGACGTTGTCGGTGGCGGCGGCGAGCGCGCGCACCCGCTCGCGCGCCTGGGGATCGAGCGCGCCCAGCTTGCGCGTCGCGGTCGCCTCGGCCATCGGCGCGAGCAGCGGCCGCACGGTCTGCGCGTGGCCCGCGACATAGATCAGGCCGACCATGGCGAGCAGCTGGCGCGCCCCGAGGTACGCGATCAGCAGCCCGCCGAGGGTGAGCCGGGCGAACCCGAGGATCCACGCTCTCGCGCGCTCGCGCAGCCCGGCACGCTCGAGGATGCCGATCGCCGGGAACGTCACCGCGAACAGCAGCAGCGTGCGGTTGGTGCAGAACGCGTTGCCGAGCAGCGCGAGCAGGTCCTCCGGGGACTTGCCGGCGGCGAACCCGCTGACCAGCCCGGCGATCACGACGACCAGCATCGGGTTGAACCGGAGCGCGAAGCCCACCACGACCACCGCGACCCCGAGCAGCGGCCAGTAGTCGATCATGCGCGCACGATAGCCGGTCCGGACCGGCGTTGCCTAGAACCTGGCGCCCAGCACCAGCCCGGCGTCGCCGCGCGCGACGTACGGCGTCAACCGGAGGTCGTGCAGCAGCGGCCGGCGGCTCACGACCGGCAGCCCGAGCCGGCGCCGCTGCCGCTGGTTGTAGGCGTCGGCGAGATCCTTGGCTGCGTTGTCGGCGATCGGCTGCGGATGGTTGAGGTACCAGAACCCGGTGGCGACGCCGATCGCGCTCAGTCCCGCGGTGACGCTCAGCGCGATCAGCCGGTTCCGTTCGCGTCGGCCAAGGCGTGGGTCTCGCGGTCGAGGCACATCGCGAACACCGGGCTATCGAGCGTGATCGGGCAGTCCAGCGGTTCGGCCTGCTGCCCGAGCGCGATCGCGATTCCGACCACCACGACGGCGCCGGTCGCGATGAAGCTGCCGAACATCACCGTGCGCCGGCTGGTGTAGCGACAGCACGACGCCCTCGACCGCGAGCTCCTCGCGGACCCGGCCCTCGAGGAACGACGCGCTCGCCGGCTCGGCAGGCTCGGCCGGCTGCGCGGCCGCGTGGCGCCGAGCGCGAGCACGGCCAGCCCTGCGATACAAGAAAGCCTCATGCACCCGTTGTGCCTTGGACAGCATCCGACTCGTCAAACGATCGCGCCCGCCATCGGCAATTTGGGTAGATCGACGTGCGCCCAAGGCCGGAGATGCGCGCCCAGGGCTCGTGCCCGACGGACGCCGGCCTTGAACGTGCTCCTGCGCCACAACCGGTGCGTGCAGGTCGCTCGGTCGCGCTCGGACACGCTCGTGGACTGCGATTCCAGCGCACTCGGGGGATCCCCGAGGTGGTCGTGGCATTGCATGACACTGGACCTCGCCGGCCATGCAACGGATCAGTCAGTTTCGCTCCGACACCACGCCCGCCGTGGCGCTGCGCCTGCCGTCCGCGGAGCCGCCGCTGCCGCCGCCGTCGCTCGCCACCCGGGCCGCGCGCGGTGCGCTGTGGACGGTGATCTCCAGCATCGGCGGGCGCGCGGTCGGCGTGCTCGGCACGCTGGCGATGACCCGGTTCCTCCACCCCGAGCAGATCGGCGAGGTCTCCGACGCGACGATCATCGCGATGACCGCGAACTGGGTGACGATCTGGGGCTTCGGCCAGTACGCCGTGGTCAAGGGTCACGGCGCGGACGCCCGCGAGGTCACCTGGCACGCGACGGTGGCGTACGCCGTGCTCGGCGCGATCTCGCTCGGTCTGGTCGCGCTGTTCGGCGGCCGGCTGACGCCGTTCCTCGACGCGCCGCACGCGGCGGCCTACGTGCCGGGCATGGCGCTGGCGCTCTATCTCCGGCGGATCGCCGCAATGCCCGAGCGCGTGCTGACCCGGCAGATGCAGTTCCGCGCCTCGGGGATGTCGAGCGCCGGCGGCGAGCTGACCTACACCGTGACCGCGCTCGGCCTCGCCGTGCTCGGCTGGGGCGGCTGGGCGATCGTCGTCGCCAACATCGCGCAGTCGCTGGTCATGGTGATCATCCTGGTCCGCGCCGCGGGGCTGGCGAGCTGGGCGACGCCGCACCGGCTGCGCTGGGCGCGGATCAAGGACATGCTGCGGTTCGGCGTGCCGCTCGGCGTCCAGAACATCGCGCACAACGCCTCGCGCTACTGGGACAACCTCGCGATCTCGCACTTCTTCGGTCCGGGCGCGACCGGCGCGTACAACCTGGCCTACAACCTCGCCGACATCCCGGCGATCCAGGTCGGCGAGCAGATCGCGCTGGTGCTGATGCCGTCGATGGCCAAGCTGCCGCGCGAGCGCCGGCCGCACGCGCTCGAGCGCTCGACGGCGCTGCTGTCGCTGATCATCTTCCCGCTGGCGATCGGCCTGGGGCTGGTGGCGTACCCGCTGATCGCGCTGCTGCTGCCGGCCAACAGCTGGCAGGACGTCGCGCCGCTCCTGGCCGTGCTCGCCTGCCTGTCGGTGTTCCGGCCGATCACCTGGGTCCTGTCGGCGTACCTCGAGGCCGAGTCCAAGACCAACCGGCTGATGCTGCTCGAGCTCGCCAAGCTCGTCCTGCTGATCGGCGGCATCGCCGTGCTGCGGCCGTTCGGCCTGCGGATCGCGAGCGGCGCCGTCGGGATCGCGTTCGGCGCCACGGCGATCGCCGGCGTCTTGCTGGTGATGCGCGAGGGCCCGTCGCCGCGCCGCCTGGCGATGAGCTTCCTGCAGCCGCTCGCCGCGTGCGGCATCATGGCCGCCGCGGTGTGGACCGTGCGCTCGATGCTCGTCGCCGTCGGCCTCGATCACCCGGCGGTGCTGGTGACCTCGATGATCGGTGTCGGCGCCGCCGCGTACGTCGCCGCGGCGCTGACCCTGTGCCGCGCCACCGCGCGCGACCTGCTCGGCCTGGTCCGGCAGGCGATGCGCCGCTCGCCGCGCGGCTGACTCACGGCGATCGCGCCGGCGTTGATCGCGCCGCCGACCTCGCTGCGGACCGGACGGCTGTCCGGCGTGCGCCCGACACGCCGGCCACGTCTCGCAGCTCGCAGCTCGCAACTCGGGCGCCCGGCAATCCTGTCTTCCGGCGCCGACCTGCGCTACCGTCGGCGGCGATGCAGCCCTCCCGACTCCTCACGTGGATCGCCCTTGGCTGTGCCGTCGCTGCCACCGGCTGCAAGCGGAGCCACGAGCGCAACGAACCGCTCGTCGAGCTCGCCCGGGCCTGCGCGCGCGACGCCGAGATGTCGTGCCCGCGCCCGGTGCTCCACGTCCGCGACTTCCGCGCGAGCCAGCGCTATTACCACGACGTGCTCGGTTTCCACCTCGACTGGGACCACGGCGAGCCGGCCGACTTCGGCGCGGTCAGCCGCGGCGACACCGTGCTGTTCCTCTGCCAGGACTGCACCAGCCCGCGCGGCGCGTGGACCATGGTGTTCACCCGCAGCGTCGACCGGCTCCACGCCGAGCTCGCCGGCAAGGGCGCGATCATCCGGGAGCCCCCGACCGACAAGCCCTGGGGCCTGCGCGAGCTGCAGGTCGCCGATCCGGACGGCAACGTCCTGCGGTTCGGCAGCTCGACAGACGACTGACCACTGCCCCTGCCGGCACTGGCTCGCTCGCGTGGCGCGTGGCCGGCGGTTCCGTGCCAAGCTGACGGCCATGGGCTTCTGGGCCAGGCGCGTGCTCCCCGTCCTGATCGAGAAGTCGTGCCGCAGTGGCGCGATCCTCGACGAGCGCCGCCGCTGGATCCCGCGCGCCCACGGCGAGGTCCTCGAGCTCGGCATCGGCTCTGGCCTCAACCTGCCGCTCTACGACCCGGTGCGCGTCGCCCGGGTCACCGGCATCGACCGGTCCGCGCCGCTGCTCGCCCGCGCCGGCGCCCGCGCGGCCGAGGCCCCCGTGCCGGTCGAGCTCGTCGAGGCCTCGGCCGAGCAGCTGCCGTTCGGCGCCGCCTCGTTCGACTCGGCGATCGTGACCTACGCGCTGTGCAGCATCGATGACCCGGCGCGCGCCCTGGCCGAGGTCCGCCGCGTGCTTCGTCCCGGCGGCGAGCTCGTCTTCGTCGAGCACGGCCTTGCCCGCGACGCCGGCACGCGCCGCTGGCAGCACCGGCTCACGCCGCTGTGGCGCCGCATCGGCGGCGGCTGCCGCCTCGATCGCGACCCGCCCGCCATCCTCGGCGACGCCGGCTACCGGGTCGACGAGCTCCACGCCGACTACACCGAGGGCATTCGCTGGCTGAGCTTCACCTACCAGGGCACCGCGCGCCCGGTATGACCGGCGTCCGCCATGGCATCGCGTCACGGACCGGCAGCGGCAGCTCCGGATACCGCGTGGTGCCGTCGATCGCGCCGCTGGCACGCATCGAGTCGAGCGGGTCGGTCTCGGCAGATGCCGTCAGCGCCCGCGCGCCTGGCGCTACTCCTCGTCCGCCGTCCGCCGCGCCCAGGGCATGACCTCGAGGCGGTCGAGCGGAATCGGCGCGCCGCTGTCCTCGCTGGTGCCGTAGCCGCCGTCGTCGAGCTTCTTCAGCGCGCGCTCGACGTCGGCCAGCAGCGTGGCGTCGAACGCGCCCAGCCGCAACGCGGCCTCCTGCTCGATCAGGTTCTCCGCGACGTCGCCCTGCTCGGTCTCGGGATCGTGGATCCCGCGCTGCGGCGCGGCGGCCTCGGAGCGCGCGGCGATCAGCTCGTCACGTTTCCGGGACAGCGCGGTGCGCAGGCGATGGAGGTCGGCCTCGGACAGGTGGCTCGCGCGTCGTTCCGTCATGGCGTCACCGTACCCTGAAGCATCATCGCGTGTGGCCCGGCGCGCGAAATGCGCCGTCGCGTGCCGCAGCCGCGCTCCAGAGCACGTTGTGAGGCGCGCGGTCCGGGTCCCGACCACCCTCACGCTGCTTGCAGGCGAGCTCGGTGCGCGACGTGACTCCGAGCTTGCGAGCGTCCGCCTCGGCGCCCGCAACGCGGCCGTCCGAGTAGGCGTGATGGGGGCGGCCGGACCTGCGCGTGCAACAAACCGCACAACGCGCGACGCGGCCTGTGAGCCCCCGCACGGGATCGTGCGCGCCCCTGCGACCCGCATGACCGCGGTCTCGGACGCGCGGCTGCTTCGACCAGCACCGCTCTTTGCGAAAACACGGCGGTGTTCTTCAGCTGGTGATTTTTCAACTGATGATTTTTCAACTAGTGACTTTATCGACAGCAATGCATTCGATCTGCCGTTGTCTCTCTTTGTTTGCCGTTGCCCGTCGCATCGCTGGAGTATTAGTCTGTGACGGGAGGAGTTGTGAGGCTGGCCAATGAGCATGACGGTGGTGCACCGCCTGGCCGGCTTATTCGTCGCGTTTGGCTCCTTCCGGTAGATCAAAAATAGGGAGATGGATATGACTAACAAGTTCGCCTGTGTTTCGCTGCTTTCTCTTGCGCTTTCGCTCACTGCTTGCATCGACGACGCGAGCGATGGGGTGGGGACTGCCGAAGTCGAGTCGGCGCTGAATGGAGGACCGTGGACCTGGCAGAATACTGCCACGCTGCGCTGTCTGGATAGCGATTTCAATGGATCTGTTTACACGCTTGATTGCAATGGTGGCGGCTTCCAGCTGTGGACGAACGCTCCGCTCAATTTCGGGGATCAGATCCGTGATCGGGCCACTGGCTGGTGCCTGGATAGCAACACCGCTGGCCACGCTTACATGCTGCCATGTAACAATGGCGCATTCCAGCAATGGACAGTACGTCGTACGGGTGGCTTCGGTTACGAGATCAGGAATGTAGCTACTGGCCTTTGTCTGGACAGTAACACCAGCGGGAGTGTGTACACGCTTGCCTGCAACGGCGGCAACTTCCAGCGCTGGCTGTGAGATCTGCGCAAGGCGATGTGGCGCGAGCATGCGCCGCCAGGGCCGGGCAGCCGCGGTAGCGCCGGTGTGCGCGCTGGTCGGATGACGCGACTGGCGGGGGCGAACTCGCAGATCTGATAACCTGACCGTGCGTCCACAGGGACGAGGCCCGGCAGTACATCACCGCGTGGGCCCTGTTCTTCTTCCTGAGCAGCCGACCAGCATTGATCGCGTCGTGCGAGGACGGCATCGCCGGCCCCCACAGACGCTTGACCGCGAGCATGTCGGCCTGCGCCGGCTTGTCGTTATCGGCGCCGATCCAGTCGAGCAGCTTGCGCGCCCGCGCGTCGGCTCTGGCGTCGCCGCCGCGCAGGAGGTAGCGGCCCACGCCCGACAGCGCGCCCGTCGCGCCGATCAGCTTCACGACACCACGGTCGAGCACGAGATAGAACTGCTGGCGCTGGCCCTCGCTCCGGGCCGAGACGCGCCACACGCCGGCATCGCCCTCGATCTCGACGCTGATCATCGACTGAAGGACATCGCTGTACCAGCGCGCGGTGGCGGGAAAGCGCGGCATCATGGGCATGAAGCGCTCGACCTGATTTCGAAACTCGCGCTCGAGATCGGCATCCCAGAACACCGACGACTTGCGCTGCGGATCGAGCAGCGTCGCGAACAGGTCGAAGATGGCCGATCGCGGGTCGCCGGTCACCGCCGGGAGGTCGGGCTGTCGGGTCAGCTTGCCGAGCATCGTGGCGGTCGCCGCGTGAGCCTGCGCCAGCACGCCGCTCTCGGTCAGCAGCTGCCGTGCCACGTCGTAGCGCTGCAGGAGCACCAGCGTCCACCCGGCCGCGCCGAGCAGCTCGTTCCGGCCGGCGGCGCCGCGCAGCGCGCTTGCCGCGGTGATCGCCGGGGCCGCGCCGGCGCCGGCCGCGATCGCTTCTAGCGGATCGCGTGTCGCCTGGCGATCGTCCCGCGTGCCGATCGAGCCGAAGTCGCGCCGGGGGCGGCGGGCGCTGCCCGGAGGTCTCGATCAGGGCACTCGATACCCGATGAACGCGAACTCGTTGGGACGCGACGAGGCAGCGCTGCCCGTACTGACGACCAGATAGCGCCCGGCCGGGGTGACCGGGGTGCTGAATGCGCGGTCGCGGACCCATTGCTGCCCGGCAATGCTCGGCAGGTTCTGCGCGGTCCCGAAGTTGAGGTTGGTCGCAGGGATGCCGTCGTTCACGGTGTCGGCGTCATCGTCCCACCACATCGCTGCGAAGCCGGTGTAGCTGCCGCCGCTGAACGGGCGGTAGCGCGTCCACATGCCGACGATGCGCAGCTTCGCCCAGCTCGGGCCGAAATCGATGAACCAGTAGCGGTTGGCGTACGATGTGGCCGTATCGGCGTGCGGCGCGGCCTGATCGCCGACCGGCACCTGGTTCTGACTGTCCCACGCCGGCGGCGCGTCGAAGGCGCCGATCGCGCCGCAATACGCGCTGCCCGTGGCGGTGCCCCAGCTCTCGGGCGTGAGGACCGTGACCGCGGGTCCAGCGGCCGTTCCGCGCTCGTAGGCGCCGACGTCGTATGCCGCGCCCTGCGGCCGGGTGACGCCATCGTGGTCCGTCGTGATGCCATGGCTCGCGACGTTCGTCCCGCTGTCGACCAGCGGCGATCCGACCGCCGGATGATAGTCGCCCGCGCCTGCAAAACCGGCCTCGGCGACGGTGTTGTAGAACTTGTTCGTCGCATAGCTGACCGGCGTCTGCGAGTTCTGCAGATGCACGTGCTCGCCGCCATTCAGCGGCTCCGCGATGACGTTGTTGATGATGGTGATCGGGTTCGTGACGGCACCCAGCAGCTCGATGCCATGTGAGTCCGGCTTCACGACCGTGTTGTTGATGATCTCGAGCGTGGCATCCGGCTTGGCGGCCAGGGTCCCCGACGAGAACTGACGGATGTACATCGCGGATTCGTGGAGCGTGCTGCCGAAGCCGCCGTGTACGAAGATGTTGTTGTACACCCGACTCGGCTCGTACAGCGTGTAGAATAGGGCCGTCCCCGAGTATTGATTCGAGGCCTTCACGAGATTGTTGTAAACGTCGGTCTTGGCGCCGTGGACGCTGATGCCCTCGTTCTGCGCGCCGAACGCGCCCTTCTCGGCGGTGAACGACATGCCTGCATAGCCGTCGATCGTGTTGTCGTAGATGTAGTTCTGGCCATGGCTGCGGTTGAGCTGGATGCCATCCCAGCCGGCCTCCCGGATCAGGTTGTGATGGATGGACACGTTGGCGACGTCCGGGTGGCCATCGGACGTCCAGCCGATGTACATGCCCTCACCGGCGACGTCATGGATATAGGTGTGATGGATCACCAGCCCGTCCAGCAGCGGAACGACGGTCGGCACCGGATCCGGATATGGCTCCGAGAGCTCGTACTTGGCTTGGATGCCCGCGAATCCGGCGTTGGCGATCTCGACGTTCGCGATCACGAGGTCGGCGGTGTCTTCGAAGTCGCCGGCAATTCGCCCTTGCTGATAATTGTTGTAGTCGACATCGATCCCGACGGTGTCGGCCTTGAGGACCTTGATGCCGTATGGCTCGTTCGGGAGCGGCGTTCCGGTGAAGACCACGTGCTGGGCTCCCCAGATCCGGACGCCATAGTTGATGTCCGGGCCGACGTCGTCGATGACGAGCGGCTGGCTGCCCGTGTTCGTGACGATGATCGGGTTGCCGGCTGCGCCGTAGACCAGGTTGACGAGGAACAGCGAGGCGCGCGTGTGGCCCTCGATCAGCACCTTGTCCCCCGGTCCGAGGGTATGCGTGATCTGCTTGAAATCCACAAACCCGTCGTGGGAATCCAGAAACGCCTTGGTGAGTGTCAGATCTGCACCGTGGCCGACTCCAGGTAGGAGTGCGATCGTGGCAAACACAGTCGATAGCAAGAACGTACGACAAAGCCGCATATTTGACATCGTCCGAATTTCCTTTACGCACGTGTGATCAGCAGGCAAGTCCGGAACGCAATGGCACTCCGGTATGCAAGCTCTTCGGGCTCGCTGCCTCGAGAGACCTCGCCCAGAGTGCACGCAGCAACACACATGCCAGATGGCGTGATTGCCGCCTCGCGAAATTATTTCTGCAGGGATGTCTCGATCGCGCCTGGCGCGATCGCCGTCCCGCATCGCATAGCTCACCGGTCTCGGCGCCCTGGCTTCGCCGGACCACGGCTTCCCCCCCTGCAGCACGTTGCCAGTGATGCCTCCTGTGGAGTCGAGGCTATTCGCCTCACCGCGCGCCAATGACGCGGGCGCGTGGGTCGCGGCTCATGCAGTGTCGGGCAGAGATCAGCCCGGCGGCGGCGCGGACACCCGGCCGGCAAAGTCGCGACGCGTCGCGTGGCGATGCACCGCGAGCCGAACGACCGCGGCCGGCGGCGTCAGGGCTCGCGCTTCTCGAACGCCTTGCGGCTGCGATCGGGGATCGAGCCGAAGTCACGCTTGGGCGGCGGGCGCTGGACGAGCAGGCGCTGGACCTCGGCGAGGCCGCGATCGAGCTGGGCGTCGGCGCCGCGTGCCACGTCCTGCGGCAGGTTCTGGATCTCGATGTCGGGGATGACGCCGCGGTTCTCGGTGCCCCAGCGGTGGGTCTCGTCCCAGAACGCGAACTCGGGCTGGGTCGGGACGCCGCCGTCGACCAGCGGCTTGTCGCCGCGGATGCCGACCACGCCGCCCCAGGACCGCATGCCGATCACCGGGGCGAGCTTGTCGAGCTGGACGACGGTGGGGAAGATGTCGCCGTCCGAGCCGGCGTACTCGTTGGTCAAGACGACGAACGGGCCGTCGACCGAGCGCACCGGGTAGGTCGCGGTCGAGCCGCCGCGCGAGTGGAACACGGCGATGACCTTGCGCCGCATGCGCTCGAGGATGCGCTGCGATACGAAGCCGCCGCCGTTCCAGCGCACGTCGACGACCAGGGCCTGCTTGTCGATCTGGGGATAGAACCAGGTGTCGAACGCGGTCAGGCCGGCGGCGCCCATGTCGGGCAGGTGGATGTACCCGACCCGGCCGCCGGTCTGCTTGGCGACGTACTCGCGGTTCCGGCGGACCCAGTCGACGTACCGCAGCCGGCGCTCCGAGCGCAGCGGGCGCACGACCACGTCGCGGGCGCCGCTCGCGTCGGGGCGCGAGTTGACGGTGAGCACGACGTCCTTGTCGGCGAGGTTCTCGAACGCGGCGAGGAACGGCTGGCCGGCGGCGAACGGCCGGTGGTTGACCTCGAGCAGGTAGCTGCCGACCGGCAGGTTGACGCCGGGCTCGTCGAGCGGCGAGCGCACGCCGTCGGCCGGATCGCCGCGGTAGATCCGCGCGACCTGGAACCCCGTGCCGGCGCGGACGGCGTCGATCCCGAGCAGGCCGGTCGAGATCTGCGGCAGCTCGGTGCCCGGATCGCCGCCCTGGATGTAGGTGTGCGAGGTCGCGAGCTCGCCGATCAGCTCGCCGAGCAGATCGTTGAGCTCGTCGCGGGTGCCCAGCCGCGGCAGGAGCGTGCGGTACTTGTCTCGCTGGGCCCGCCAGTCGACGCCGCCCATGTTGGCGTCCCAGTAGAAGTCGCGCATCAGCCGCCAGGTCTCGTCGAAGATCTGCCGCCACTCGTCCTGCGGCGCGAGCTCGACGACCATGTTCTGGAGCGCGACCTTCTGGTCGGCGAGCTCCTCGGGCGACGGCGGGTGGCCGGCGTCGACCACGAACACGTCGGTCTTGCGGGCGACCGCGAGCTTGTCGCCGGCGAGCTTGAACTTCGTGACGCCGTCGAGGAACGGCCTGGGCTTGCGCTTCTCGAGATCGAAGCCGATCAGCGCGACCTCCGGCGGGCCGTCGCCGTCACCCTCGGCCATGCCGCGGATCGGCGCGTCGCTGTAGAACACCGTCTTGCCGGTGGCGACGAGGCCGCCGTAGTTGCCCGGCGGCACCGGGAACGCGGCGTAGCGATCGGCGAGGCCGTCGAGGTCGATCCGGATCGGCCGGGCGGGCTTCTTGTCGCCGGTCTTGTCGCCCGGCTTGTCGCCGGCCTTGTCGCCCGGCTTGTCGCCGGGCTTGTTGCCGGCCTGGTCGCCCGGACGGGGCGGCATGCCATTGGTGTTGGCGAACGGGCTCCGGGCGTCCTTCTGGAGCAGGACCAGGAACGGCCGCGTGGTCCGGATCTCGACGTTCTCCTCGTCGCGATGATCGAGCACCGGGTTGGCCGCGCGGTCGCTGAGGAAGTAGAGGTAGCGGCCCTCGGGATCCCACGCGGGCGTGTAGTCGTTGGTCGCCGCGCCGGTGATCGACGTCGCCTTGCCGGTGGTGGTGTCGAACACCCGCACCACGGAGTAGTCGGTCGGCAGCGTCACCGCGTACGCCAGGTAGCGCCCGTCGGGGCTCCACACGTACTCGTTGATCTCGGCCTGGGTGCTGTGATCGACCGTGCGTGGCGCGCCGCCCGCGGCGGGGATGACGTAGAGCGTCTGGGTCTGGTCGGCGTAGGCGATCCACTTGCCGTCGGGCGAGGCGAGCGGCGGGAAGTGCCAGCCGGTCTTGCCGGCGGGCTTGACCACGCGCGGCTGGCCGCGGCCCCAGGCGTCGACCACGCGCAGCTCCTCCTCGCCGGGGGCGTCGGTGATGTAGACCAGGGTCTTGCCGTCGCCGGAGAAGCTCGCGCCGCGCTCGCGGGCCGCGCTGCCGCGCGTGATCGGCAGGGTGACGCCGTCCTTGACCGCGACCGACATGATCTCGCCGCGGGTCACCACCGCGAGCCGATCGCCGTCGGGCGACAGCTCGAACGAGGTCGCGTTCTTCTCGGCGCTGGGGTAGCGGACGCGGCCGAGCCGGCGCTCGCTCGGGATGTCGACCTCGAGCCGGGTGTCCTTGCCCGTGCCGGGCTGGTAGACGTGGAGGTCGCCGCCGAGCGAGTACACGATCCGGCCGTCGGGCGCGACCGCGGGCCAGCGCACGTCCCAGGTGGTCTCGTGGGTCTCGCGCTTGGGCTCGGCGCCGTCGGCCCGCATCGACCACAGGTTGCCGGTGCCGCCCTGGTCGGACAGAAAGAAGATCCGCCCGCCGGACCACATCGGGAACGCCTCGGCGCCCGGGACCTTGGCGACCTCCTTGTAGTCGTGCTTGTCGGGGTCGCCGACCCAGATGCTCGGCGCGGTGCCGCCGCGGTAGCGCTTCCAGGTCCGGAACTCGACGCTCGAGCGGTTGAACGCCCAGCGCCGGGACACCGGATCGATCGCGACCCGGCCGGCCCAGCCGAGCGGCAGCGGCTCGGGGTCGCCGCCGTCGACCGAGACCGTGAACAGGTGCCACTCGAACCCGCTCGTGGTGTCGTTGCCGGCGCGGCTGCGGAAGATGATGCGCTTGCCGTCCGGCATCCAGTCGATCACCTCGTCGGGATCGGGGTGCCAGGTCAGCCGCCGCGGCTCGCCGCCATCGGCCGGGATCACGTAGACGTCGCGGTTGCCGCCGTACTCGCCGGTGAACGCGATCGACTTGCCGTCGGGCGAGAACCGGGGGAAGTACTCCGCGCCGGCGTGGGTCGTGATCCGCCGCGCGGTGCCTCCGGTATCGGCGACCGTCCAGAGGTCACCCTCGGCGGCGAACACGACCGCGCGTTCGTGCAGATCGGGAAACTGGTAATAGCCGGTGCGCGCGTGCGCGAGCGACGCGCCGGACATCGCCGCGACCACCGTCAGCAGCAAGCTTCGAACATGCATGGAACCCCTCCGAGCAGAACCGAACGACATCAGATCGGTATGACGAAGTCCAGAGCGGATCAGCGACGCGATGCAGCGCCGATGCGGCAGTCGATGCGGCACCGCCGCGTGTCGCAATGGTGTCGCGCAGCGTCGATAACGCCTCCGGAAGGCCTTCGGCGCGGTGGCGATTTGTCGAGGATCGAGCCGGTGTTGCCCGGCGGCGCGCCGGCGTAATGCACGGTAATCGCGCCGCCTGGACGGGCGCCGCGGGCGGGCGCCACAATGGCGGTCGATGACGGAGCCACAGGCGTCGAGCGTGAGCATCCTGATCGGCCGGCTGCGCGATGGCGAGGCCGAGGCCCGCGACGCGCTGGTTCCGCTGGTCTACGACGAGCTCGAGGCGATCGCCCGGGCGTACACCCACACCACGCGGACCTCGCTCGACCCGTGCGGCCTGGTCCACGAGCTCTACCTGCGCCTGGTCAGCACGCCGCTCGAGCCGCGGGACCGCAAGCACTTCTTCGCGATCGCCGCGCTCGCGATGCGCCAGATCCTCGTCGACCGCGCGCGCCGCAAGCGCGCCGCCAAGCGCGGCGGTGACGCCGAGCGCGTGCCGCTGACCGGGCTGGCGTCGTGCGGGCGGATGATCGACGTCCTGGTGATCGACGAGGTGCTCGCGCGGCTCGAGGCGCTGAGCCCGCGGCAGGCGCGGATCGTCGAGCTGCGCTGCCTGCTCGGCATGTCGGTCGCCGAGATCGCCGACGCGATCGAGGTCTCGCCGCGCACCGTGCACGCCGACTGGCAGCTCGCGCGGACCTGGCTGGTCCGCGAGCTCGCGGCGAGCTGAACATGGACGCGTTGATAGGTGGCCATCCGAGCTCGATCGGCGCGACGCGACTCAGCCGCCGGCGAGCAGCTGGGCGTAGCGCGCCAGGTCGATGTTGCCGCCGCTGACGATGATGCCGACCCGCTTGCCGGCGATCGGCAGGCCGGCGTGGCGCGCGGCGGCGAACGCCAGGCAGCCGGTCGGCTCGACCACCAGCTTCATGCGCTCGGCGAAGAACCGCATCGCCTCGACCAGCTGGGCGTCGGTCGCGGTCAGGACGTCGGCGAGCTCGCGGCGGATGATCGCGAAGGTCAGCTCGCCGAGGTGCTGGGTCTGGGCGCCGTCGGCGATCGTCCGCGGCGTCGCGATGTGGACGATCGCGCCGGTGCGGAACGACTGCTGGCCGTCGTTACCGGCCTCGGGCTCGGCGCCGTAGACCTTGCAGCGCGGGGCCAGCGCGCGGGCGGCGAGCGCGGCGCCGCTGACCAGGCCGCCGCCGCCCAGGCACACGAACAGGTAGTCGAGCTCGCCGACCTCGTCGATCAGCTCCTTGGTCGCGGTGCCCTGGCCGGCGATCACGTCGGGGTGATCGAACGGTGGGATCAGCGTCATGCCGCGCTCGCCGGCGAGCCGCCGGCCGATCGCCTCGCGGTCCTCGGTGAAGCGATCGTAGATCACGACCTCGGCGCCGTAGCCGCGGGTCGCCGCCAGCTTGATCGCCGGCGTGTCGTGCGGCATCACGATCGTCGCCGGCATGCCGAGCAGCTGGGCCGACAGCGCGATCGCCTGGGCGTGGTTCCCCGACGAGAACGCCACCACGCCGGTGCGGCGCTGGGCCTCGGTGAAGCGCGACAGCGCGCTGTACGCGCCGCGGAACTTGAAGGCCCCGCTGCGCTGGAAGTTCTCGCACTTGAACACGACCTCGGCGCCGAGCAGCGCGTCGGCCTGGCGCGATCGCAGCGCCGGGGTCCGGTGGGCGTGACCGGCGAGCCGCGCTGCCGCCGCGACCACGTCGCCGTAGCTGGGAAGGTCTTGCATCACCGGGAAGCTCAGCGCGTTGCGGCGGCGATCGCAAGCACACCTGGGCCGCGCGCCGCGGGATCAGCACCGGGGCAAAGCGCTGGCCGATGGGCGGGCCAGCCCCGGGCCACGATCACTTGGAGCGGGACGGGTCGCTGCGCGGGCGCTTCTCCCAGTCCTGGGCCGCCTTGCGGTTCTCGTCGATCTGATCGTGCGTGAGGCAGACCGAGCGGGCCATGTTGGTCCCGGTGGTCCGCTCGTCGCGGCACTCGACGGACTCGCCGGGGTCGGCGCCCGGTGACCCGAGCGGTCTGGGGGGAGGCAGCGGAGGGCCGCAAGCCGCGAGGGCGACAATGGAGAGCAGGATCAGGCGCATCAGCCGCATGCTACTGGATCACCGTGCGCCAGGCGACAGCGCAGGGGCCGCGTCGGGTGGCAAACCTCGTCGGAGCCGCGTCCGGCGAGCCGTTCCTCGTCGGGAACAGCGCCAGTCTGGCTCCTGATCACCGGACGGCTGCGACACGCATCGGTGCGACGCCGCCCGTGCGCCGCAGCGGCGGATTGCCTGCGCCCCTGGCCGGGCTATCTGGCCGGACGAGCGGCCGCGACGTTGGGCGGCGGCTCGGCGCCGGGCTCGCCGGTGACTCGCGTCCGGCCGCGGCACCCGCGAGCCGCGGCGCATGTCGCGTCGCGGCTTCCCGGGCGCGGCAGCGCGCGCGCCCCGCCGGCGTCTTCCCCCAAATGTGGGATTTCCGCCGGGCTCCGCCTCGCATCCCCGTCGCAATAGCGGACGTGCCGCAGGTCTCGACGCCAACCCGCCCGGCCCGAGCCCCGACCCGCAGGCGCGGGGAGGTCGTGCGAAGCCTCGCAGCGGTGGTCGTGCTCACGCTGGTATGTGCACGTAGCGGCGATGGATTTCGCATCGCTGCATCGCGGCAGCCGACGCTGCGCGCGCGTTCGTCGATGGCTCGATCGTCAGAGCCGTGTGCCACACGTATGACCTGTTGATGACGGCGGCTGGTCGTGTCCCGAAAGCATTGTGTTGGATGGGGCAGGCCGCATAGATTGCGCTTTCGATGAAAGGGACCGTGCTCATGTATTCCGGTCATGCACCGCATCTCGGGAGGAGTGTCATGCAGCGCTACGCGTGCTCGTTGATCAAAGTACTCGCTGTGCTGTCCATGCTTGTTGCGACCGCGACGGTATGGGCACAGGGCGTGACCGGCTCGGCGGTGACAGGGACCGTCACCGAAGATGGAAGCGGCACACCCATCCCTGGTGCCTTCATCGAGCTCAGGAACACCGCAACCGGTGACACCTTGACCGCCCTGGCCTCGGAGAATGGGACGTACTTCATCGACAACGTTCCGCCGGGCGGGCCGTACGTGCTCACGATCACCGCTCCCGCCTACAAGCAGGCGCGCAAGACCGGCCTGCAGCTGCAGCTCGGCCAGCGGCTCCAGCTCGATCAGGGGATGAGCATCAACAACGAGGAGATCGTCATCGTCGATCGGCTCGACCCGTTGAAGGACAAGGGGCGCACCGGCCCGTCCACCCGGGTGAGTGGAGAGACCATCAGCAGGCTGCCGCTGCAGGGCCGCAACTTCACGGACCTGCTGTCCACCGCGCCGCAGGTGAACGGCAGCTCCGTTGCCGGCCAGAACAACCGCTACAACAACATCCAGATCGACGGCGGTGCCAACAACGACCTGTTCGGCCTCGCGGCCAACGGCACCCCCGGCGGCCAGGCCAACGCCAAGCCGATCTCGATCGAGGCGATCAAGGAGTTCGTCATCCAGGTTGCGCCGTTCGACGTCCGCCAGGGCTCGTTCACCGGCGGCCTGGTGAACGCCATCACCAAGAGCGGGACCAACGAGTTCCACGGCGACGTGTTCGGCTACTTCCAGAACAAGTCGCTCGCCGGCTTTCGTAACGATCCCACCTTCCTCGACTACCGGACCTGGCAGTTCGGCGGCGACGTCGGTGGCCCGATCCTCGAGGACAAGGTGCACTTCTTCGCCGCGATCGATCTGCAGTCCCGCAACCAGTCGTTCGGCAACGCGTTTCAGCTGACCGGCGATCAAGCGCACGACCTGGCGGCCGCGGGCTTCGACATGGCCACCGTCGATCGCTTCACCAGCATCCTGGCGCAGAAGTACGGCATCACCAACGCGGGCAACGGGTTCGCGCCCAAGCTCGGCAACCCGGACCGCAACATCTTCGCCAAGGTGACGACGAACCAGATCCCCGATAGCCGGCTCGAGCTCAGCTACAACCTCGTCGACGCTTCGCAGGACGTGCTCACCCGCGCGCCCACGTCTCCGGCGATGCCGACCTCCGCGACCAGCCCGGGCCGCCTGCGCGATGGCTACGAGCTCTCGAACAGCGGCTACGGCCAGGCCAACACCACCAACACCGGCCGGCTCAAGCTCGCCAGCAACTGGGGCGAGTTCTCGAACGAGCTGCTCGGCGGCGTCTCGATCGTCCGCGACCACCGCGACATGCCGAACAAGCTGCCGCTCATCCTGGTCGACGTCGGCAAGCTCGGCTCTTCGGATTCGTGGCTCGCGGCCGGCGGCGAGCGGTTCTCGCACCAGAACCTGCTCGACCAGAACATCTACGAGATCCAGGACAACGTCACGTACAGCGGCCTGGAGTCGCACCACCTGACCGTCGGCACGAGCAACGAATTCTTGCAGATCCGCAACGTGTTCTTCCAGGCGGCCTATGGCGCCTGGGCGTTCAGCAGCCTCGATGCCTTCGAGGCCGGCATGCCGACCGCGTTCCAGCGCCGCTTCGCGGTGTCCAATGCGCAGGATCCAGGCACGGCCAAGTTCTCCGTCGCGCAGCTCGGCCTCTACGTCCAGGACGAATGGGCGATCCTCAAGAACCTGACCCTCACGCCCGGCTTCCGGGTCGACGTGCCGTTCCTGGGCAAGGCCGTCACCAACCCGGCGTTGGTCGACAACCCGGCATTGCCACTCGACACCAGCAAGGTGCCGAGCGGCAACTTCTTGCTGTCGCCGCGGCTCGGCGTGAACTGGGACATCGAGGGCGATGCCACCACGATCGTGCGCGGCGGCGTCGGCCTCTTCACCGGTCGTCCGCCGTACGTCTGGGTGAGCAATGCGTACATCGGAAACGGGCTGTCGCAGGTCGAGCTCACGTGCGTGGGTACCACGGGCGTCCCGGCGTTCACGGTCGATCCCAACAACCAGCCCTCGGACTGCCGCGGCGGCACCGGCGCGCCGACGCCTCCCACCAACCAGGGCGAGATCGACTTCTTCGATCCGAAGACGAAGTATCCGCAGAGCTTTCGCGCGGCGATCGGCGCTGACCGCCGCCTGCCGTGGGGACTCCTCGCCTCCACCGACCTCATGTACAGCCGCGACGTCAACGGCTGGTACACCACCGACGCGAACCTCGTCCACACGGGCACCGATGGCGAGGGTCGTGCCCTGTATGGCACCTTCGCCGCGACCGGGTTTCGCGCCAACCCGACGCGCGTGGACGCCACGCACCTGACCCAGGCCGTGAAGGTCTACAACAAGAACGGCGGGCGGGTGTACAACGCCACGTTCGCGCTCTCGAAGTTCTTCCCCCTCGGGATCGAGATCAACGGCGCATACACGTATTCGAACTCGGCGGATCGCATCTCGCTCACGAGCTCGCAGGCGCTGTCGAACTTCCAGTTCGCGCCGCTCGACGGAGAGCTCACCGATCGCAACGTCCGGCCGTCAGCGTTCGACCGCCGTCACAAGTTCACGTTCACCGGCACCGCGGCGCTCCCCTACGGCTTCGGCGCCGGGTTCCAGTACAACCTGGTCTCGGGCTTGCCGTACACCTGGACCGTGAACGGTGATCTCAACGGCGATGGCATCAACGGCAACGACCTCGTGTTCGTGCCCGCCAACGCCAGCCAGATCTCGCTCATGGACCCGACGCAGTACGCCGCGCTCGCAGAGTTCATCGACAAGCAGGACTGCCTGAAGAACGCAAAGGGTCACCTCGTGGCACGCGGCGCGTGCCGCAATCCGTGGACCGAGTTCCTGAACCTGCGTGGCACCTGGCAATCCCCCCAGGTCATGGGCCAGCGCTTCGAGCTGCAGCTCGACATCTTCAACTTCCTCAACCTCGTCAACAACAAGTGGGGCTTGCTCGATCAGGCGACCGGCTTCGAGAACGCCACGGCGTTCCTCCGCGCCGTCGGCTACGACAAGACCGCGAACCGGCCGATCTACACGTTCGCCCCGCCGACCAGTGTGGTGGCGCCCATCTACAGCCCCACCAGCTCGCGCTGGCGCATCCAGCTCGGCGCCCGTTACCAGTTCTGAGCGCGGCGCCGCGCTCGCCTGGCGCGCTCGCCTGGATCGAGCTCGCGCCGCGCTACTGCGGCGCCAGCGGCACGATCACGGCGACCGTCCAGTCGAGCGGCGGCCCGAGATCGTTGCGGTGGAAGGTCAGCTGGGCCTGGTACTTCCCGCCGACCGCGGTGAGGTCGGCGACCAGCGACGTGCCCGGCTTGTCACCGGCGCGCTCGCGGAACGTGAGCTTGGTGGTGGCCCCGCCGACCACGGCGGACATGAGCGTGTAGTTGGTGATCGATGGAGCGGCCGGAAGGAACATGCACGTGCCGACGATCGCCTCGACGTTGAGGTCCTGGACCTGGCCGTTGACGATGGCGCCGGACGCCAGGATCCCGAGCTGCAGATCGATCTGCCGGAGCGTCATGGTGTACGTGCAGTTCGGGGCAGGGCCGCCGCCGAAGGTCACCGGCGAGGTCTCGGCCACCATGCCGTGGTAGGTCCGCGGCGTCTCGGTCGGGCTGTCGCCGGCCGCGGCGTCACCAGGTGGCATGTTGTTCACGGCGCCACATGCGCTGCACACGGCTGCGACGGCGAGAATCCTGGACCGCATGGCTGTCGAGGGTGGCCGGTCGCCGACCCCGAGGCAAGCGCCGCGGTCCTGGCAATCTGTGACCATGCGATCGGTGTGCATGCGATCGCGCCGGGTTGCGGCCGGGGCCGCAAGCGCCGTTACAGCGGGGACAGCGACAGCGTGGTGACCACGGTCCAGTCGAGCGGCGCCGGCTGATCGGTGCGGTGGAACGTGAGCATCGCGCTGTAGGTCGCGCCGGTCCGCGTCAGGTTCCCGACCAGGCTGACCGTCGGGTTGTTGCCGGCGACGCCGCGGAACGTGAGCTTGAACGCCGTCCCGTTCGGAACCGCGGATTCGAGGTTGTAGCTCGCGATCGTCGCCGGGATCACACCGTTGGGACACTTGGTCGGGTCGTTGCCCTCGACGTTGAGCGCCTGCAGGTGACCCGAGACCGCCTGGCCGGACGGCAGCAGATCGAGATCGATCTGGAGCTGCTTGAGGGTCTCGGTGTAGTCGCAGAACGGGGCTCCGCCGAACGTCGAAGGCTGGGTCTGGGCCAGGGTTCCCCGATGCGCGACGACCATGGCACCGTCGGGCGGAACGGCGCCGTCGACATGGCCGGTGGGGGCGTCGGTCTGGCCGGTGGCGGCGTCGATCCCGGGGCGGCTCGCGACCTGGCCGCACGCGCTCGCACACAACGCGATGGCGAGGATCCGCGCGCTCATGGCGCGATCTTGCCCCGGGCGCTCGGCCGCGAGCAAGCGCCCCGCTGCTGGCAGCTGCTCGCCATGGCTCGCCGCGCGGCTGCTACCGAGCTTGCGCCATTCACTGTGACGAATGTCGTCCGATCACTGGTCTGGTCAGCCCGCTTCACTCGGCTTGGCGAGCTCGGCGGCGCCGGCAAATGCCGCTCGTACCATCGAGACCAGGCCGCTCGGCGTGAATGGCTTCTGCAAGAACGCGTCGCGCTGCAGGGTGACGCCGTGGCGCACGACCTCGTCGTTGGTGTAGCCGCTCATGTAGAGGATCTTGAGCTGCGGGCGGCGCGACTTGATCGTGTCGGCGAGCTCGCGGCCGCCCATCCCCGGCATCACGACGTCGGTGATCAAGAGGTGGATCGGTCCCAGGTGCGCGCGCTCGATCTGCTCGGCCTCCTCCCCGCTGCGTGCCGGCAGGACGCTGTAGCCGTGGAGCTCGAGGGCGCGCTGGACCAGCCGGCGCACGGCGTCCTCGTCCTCGGCGAGCAGCACGGTCTCGGTGCCGCGCGGCCGGTCGCGGGTGACCAGCGGCGAGCTGGTCTCCGCGGCCTCGATCACCGGCAGGATCACGCTGAACGAGCTGCCCTTGCCGGGCGTGCTCTCGACACGGATCTGGCCGTTGGCCTGCTCGACGATGCCGTAGGCGGTCGCCAGGCCCAGGCCCGAGCCCTGGCCCTGCGGCTTGGTGGTGAAGAACGGCTCGAACACCCGCGCGCGGACCTCGTCGGTCATGCCCTCGCCGGTGTCGGTCACCGACAGCCGGACGTAGCTGCCGGTCAGCGCGCGGATGTTGCTGGTGGTGATCGCGAGCCGTCCGCCGCGCGGCATCGCGTCGCGCGCGTTGACCACGAGGTTCATCACGACCTGCTCGATCTGCCCCGCGTCGGCCATCACCGGATCGAGGTGGGGATCGAGGTGGGTGGTGAGCACGATGTTCTCGCCGATGATTCGCTTGCACATCTTGACGAGTCGCTCGACGAGCAGGTTCAGGTTCAGGGCCTTGGGCGCGATGATCGTCCTCCGGCTGAAGGCCAGTAGCTGCGCGGTCAGCGCCGCGGCGCGGTCACCAGCGTCCCGGATCATCGCCAGATCGGCGTGCTCCGGGCAGTCGTCGGCGACCTGATCGAGCAGGACATCGGTGTAGCCGTTGATCACGGTCAACAGGTTGTTGAAGTCGTGCGCGACGCCGCCGGCGAGCCGGCCCACCGCCTCCATCTTCTGGGAGTGGCGGAGCTGGTCCTCGAGCTCGCGGCGCGCGGTGGTGTCGCGGACCAGGGCGAGGTGGAACATCTGGCCGCGGGCCTCGAACGCCCGGATCCGGATCTCGACCGGGAACGAGCCGCCGTCCTTGCGGACGTGGCGCGAATCGAACGTCACGACCTCGCCGCCGGCGAGCCGCCGCGAGATCTCGTCGAGCATCTCGCGCGAGGCGTGGGGATCGAACAGGCTGGTCGCACAGCCGATCAGCTCGTCGCGGGTGTAGCCCAGGCTGGTGCACGCCTGCTGGTTGACCTCGACGACCGCGCCGGTCACGCCATCGTGGACGAAGAACCCGTCGGTCGCGTGGTCGACGAACATCCGCAGCCGCGCGTCGCTCTCGCGCAGCTCGCGCACGGTGTAGTCGGCGTCGAGTGCGATGCATGCGAGGTATTCCGCATGCGCGAGCACCTCGCGGTGGACCGGCTCGGGCGCCTTCGGGTGGCGGAAGTACACCGCGAAGGTGCCGAGCAGCACGGCGCGCTCGGCCCGGCGGCGCGACAGGATCGGCGTCGACCAGCACGCGCGCAGCCCGTGGCGCCGGGCGCTGTCGCCGTACTCGCGCCACAGCGGATCGCCGGTGATGTCGACGACGAACACCGGCTCGCGCAGGTACGCGGCGGTGCCGCACGAGCCCATGTTCGGGCCGATCGGCACTCCATCGGTCGCGGCGCTGTACGCGGGGGGCAGCCCGCGCACCGACGCGGAGCGCAGCCGGCGCCCGTCGGGATCGACCAGCAGCAGCGAGCCGATCGCGCCGGGGATCTGGGCCTCGACGTGCGCGACCAGCGCGTCGAGCGTGCCCTGCAGCGGCGCGTGGATCGCGATGCGCTCGAGGATCGCGGCCTGTCGCTCGTGTGGCGTCGGTGCGCGGTCGCTGCTCGCCATTTCCAGTCTCTACGTTCGGCTGTTTGGCCGAGGCCGGACAATAGCGTAGACCAGCCTCACGTTGTGCTCGATGCGGCCGCAGCATCGAGCGTCCGCAGCAACGTGCGTAATCCCAGCGTGGCGCACACGCGGCGCGAGCGAAATCTGCGTACGCCGGCAAACGCGCGCAGCTCGCCGAGTTCCTCGGGGAGCGCAGCGTCTGGCTGCGCCTGCACGAACTGCTCGAACGCGGCGACGAGCCGGCGCGCCTCGACGGTCGAGCGCTCGCGGACCATCGTGGTCATGATCGATGCGGCGGCCTGCGACAGCGCGCAGCCGCGGCCCTCGAACCGCAGATCGTGCACGACGCCATCGGCGATCCGGGCGTGGACCGTGACGACATCGCCGCACAGCGGGTTATCGATGGTGGCGTGGTGGGTGGCGCCGGGCAGGGCGCCGGTGTTGCGCGGCGCGCGGTCGTGGTCGACGATCGTCGCCTGGTACAGGTCGTCGGTATCGCTGCGCGTGCGCTCGGTCACGCAAAGACCTCGCGGACGCGCCCGAGCGCGGCGATCAGCTGGTCGATGTCGGCGTCGTCGTTGTACAGCGCGAGCGAGGCGCGCGCGCTCGCGGCGGCACCGAGCCGGTGGTGCAGCGGTTCGGCGCAGTGGTGCCCGCTGCGGATCGCGACCCCCTCGCGATCGACGATGGTCGCGACGTCGTGGGGGTGCGCCCCGGCGACCGTGAACGCGACCACGGCCGCCTCGGGCTGGCCGAGCACGGTGACCCGGTCGGCGACGGCGAGCGCGTCGCGCAGCCGGGCGTGCAGCCGGGCCTCGTGGCGCGCCGCGGCGGCCCGATCGATCGTCGCCAGATAGCGGATCGCGGCGCCCAGGCCGATCACGCCGGCGATGTTGGGGGTGCCGGCCTCGAAGCGGTGCGGCGGCTCGCGCAGCCGCGCGCGGTCGTGGTCGACGGCGGCCACCATCTCGCCGCCGGTCTGCCACGCCGGCATCGCGGCGAGCAGCTCGCGCCGCCCCCACAACACGCCGGTGCCGGTCGGCGCGAACAGCTTGTGGCCCGAGAACGCGTAGAAGTCGCAGCCCAGCGCGGCGACGTCGACCGGCAGGTGGGCGATCGCCTGCGCGCCGTCGACCAGGACGACCGCGCCAGCGGCGTGCGCGAGCGCCGCGATCTCGGCGATCGGGGCGATCGTCCCCACGACATTGGACAGCTGGGACACCGCGACCAGCTTGGCCCGGCCATCGAGCAATCCGGCCAGCGCCGCGAGGTCGACCCTGCCGGCGTCGTCGATCGGTGCGATCCGCAGGCTCGCCCCGCGCTCCGCGCACAGTACTTGCCAGGGCACGAGGTTCGAGTGATGCTCGAGCGCGGTCGCGACCACGGCATCGCCCGGGCCGACGTGGCTCCGGCCCCAGCTGTGGGCGACCAGGTTGATCGCCTCGGTGGTGCCGCGGGTCAGGACGACCTCGTCGGGCGCTCCGCCGATGAACCGGGCGATGTCGTCGCGCGCGGCGTCGAACGCCTCGGTCGCCGCCTCGGACAGGGCGTGGACGCCGCGGTGGACGTTGCCGGCCTGGTGGGTGAACACCCGGACCACGGCGTCGATCACCGCCCGGGGCTTGAGCGCGGTCGACGCGCTGTCGAGGTACGCCAGCCGCCGGCCGTGGACCGGCGCGTCGAGTGCGGGAAAATCGCGCCGCCAGGCTGCCGGATCGGGGCCCACGGCCAGAAGCCTAGCGCGTTGGCACTCCCGGCACACTGCGTCCTGTCATTTAGATGAAACAATCGATTGCGCGTTTGTCCTGGATCTCCGAGGGTGATCGGCAAGGGGGACGTCCCATGGCCACCATCACGCTCAAGGTCAATCGACAAGCTCATACGCTCGAGTGTGCGTCGACCACTCTGCTGGTCGAAGCGCTGCGCGAGCACCTCCGGCTCACCGGCACCCACGTCGGCTGCGATACCAGCCAGTGCGGCGCGTGCACCGTCCACGTCAACGGCAAGTCGGTCAAGTCCTGCACGATGCTCGTGGCCGAGGCCGACGGCGCCGAGATCACGACGATCGAGGGCCTGGCCCAGGGCGGCGAGCTCCACCCGATGCAGGCGGCATTCCGCGAGCATCATGGCCTGCAGTGCGGGTTCTGCACGCCGGGCATGATCATGAGCGCGACCGACCTGTGCAAGCGCTCGCCCGACCCCAGCGAGCACGAGGTCCGGCACTGGCTCGAGGGCAACCTGTGCCGGTGCACCGGTTATCACAACATCGTCAAGGCCGTCCGCGCGGGCGCGGCCGGCATGCGCGGAGGCAAGTGATGACGAACGAGGGCTTTGGCGCGCCGGTCCGGCGCAAGGAAGACCGGCGGTTCCTGCTCGGCAAGGGCAACTATGTCGACGACATGGTGCTGCCCCACCAGACCTACGCGGTGTTCGTGCGCTCGATGTACGCGCACGCCAAGATCGCCAGGATCGACAGCGCCGCTGCCAAGGCTGTCCCCGGCGTGGTCGCGGTGTTCACCGGCGAGGACATCGCCGCCGACGGGCTCGGCGGGCTGCCGTGCGGCTGGCTGATCAAGAACAAGGACGGCTCGAACATGGCCGAGCCGGCGCACCCCGCGCTCGCCCAGGGCAAGGTCCGCCACGTCGGCGATCCGGTCGCGATGGTGATCGCGACTTCGAAGGCGGCGGCGCGCGCGGCGGCCGGGCTGGTCGACATCAGCTACGACGTCCTGCCCGCGATCGGCCTGCTCGCCGACGCGATCAAGCCGGGCGCGCCGGTGGTCCACGACGAGGCGCCCAACAACCTGTCCTACGACTGGCACATCGGCGACGAGGCGGCGACCGAGGCGGCGTTCAAGAAGGCCGCCCACATCGTCGAGCTCGACCTGACCAACAACCGGCTCGCGCCCAACG
Organism: Kofleriaceae bacterium; assembly: GCA_036403075.1. Taxonomy (GTDB): domain Bacteria; phylum Myxococcota_A; class Polyangia; order Haliangiales; family Haliangiaceae; genus JABFXX01. The sequence goes on along the minus strand of DASWRS010000152.1, from coordinate 2,722 downwards.
CGATCGAGCCGCGCGCGGCGATCGGTGATTACAACGCCGCGAGCGATCACTACACGCTGTACACCACGTCGCAGAATCCGCACGTGATCCGGCTCCTGATGGGCGCGTTCACGCTGCACGTGCCCGAGCACAAGATCCGCGTCGTCGCCCCCGACGTCGGCGGCGGCTTCGGCTCGAAGATCTTCCACTACGCCGAGGAGCTGCTGGTCACCTGGGGGTCGCGCAAGGTCGGCCTGCCCGTCAAGTGGACGTCGGATCGCAGCGAGGCGTTCATGAGCGACGCCCACGGCCGCGATCACATCAGCCACGCCAGGCTCGCGCTCGACGCCAGCGGCAAGTTCCTCGCGCTCCGGGTCCACACCCTGGCCAACCTGGGCGCGTACCTGTCGACCTTCGGGTCGTCGGTGCCGACCTATCTGTACGCGACGCTCTTGTCCGGCCCGTACGACCTGCCGGCGATCTACGCCGAGGTCAAGGCGGCGTTCACCAACACCGTCCCGGTCGATGCCTACCGCGGCGCCGGCCGGCCCGAGGCGGCGTACCTGCTCGAGCGCCTGGTCGACAAGGCGGCGCGCCAGCTCGGGATCGACCGGATCGAGATCCGGCGCAAGAACTTCATCCGCACCGACCAGTTCCCGTACCAGACCGCGGTCGCGCTGCAGTACGACATTGGCGATTACCACGCCACGCTCGACCTCGCGCTCGAGCAGAACGACCGCGCCGGCTATGACAAGCGCAAGGCGGCGAGCGCCGCCAGGGGCAAGCTGCGCGGCTTCGGGATCTCGACGTACATCGAGGCCTGCGGCATCGCGCCGTCGGCGATCGCCGGCGCGCTCGGCGCCCGCGCCGGGCTCTACGAGGCCGCCAACGTGCGGGTCAACCCGACTGGCTCGGTGACGGTGTTCACCGGCACGCACTCGCACGGCCAGGGCCACGAGACGACCTTCGCGCAGATCGTCGCCGAGAAGCTCGGCATGCCGGTCGACAACGTCGACGTCGTCCACGGCGACACCGACCGGATCCTGTTCGGCATGGGCACCTACGGCTCGCGCTCGGCGGCCGTCGGCGGCTCGGCGCTGATGAAGGCGCTCGACAAGATCATCGACAAGGGCAAGAAGATCGCCGCGCACCTGCTCGAGGCCAGCCCCGGCGACATCGAGTTCAAGGACGGCACGTATCGCGTCGCCGGCACCGACCGCGTCAAGGCGTTCGGCGAGATCGCGTTTACCGCCTACGTCCCCCACAACTATCCGATCGAGACCCTCGAGCCCGGCCTCGAGGAGTCGGCGTACTACGACCCCAAGAACTTCACGTTCCCCGGCGGCTGCCACCTGGTCGAGGTCGAGGTCGATCCGGACACCGGCGTGGTCGACGTCGTCGACGTCTCGATCGCCGACGACGTCGGCACGATCATCAACCCGATGATCGTCGACGGCCAGGCCCACGGCGGCTTGGCCCAGGGCATCGGCCAGGCGCTGTACGAGGAGGTCCGCTACGACGGCGAGGGCCAGCTGACCAACGGCTCGTACATGGACTACTGCATGCCGCGCGCGGCCGACCTGCCGAGCTTCAAGGTCGGCAACCACGTCACCGCGTGCACCCACAACCCGATCGGCGTCAAGGGCGTCGGCGAGTGCGGCGCGATCGGCGTGCCGCCCGCGGTGATCAACGCCGTGATCGACGCGCTGACCCCGCTCGGCGTCACCGACATCTCGATGCCCGCGACCCCCGAGAAGGTGTGGCGCGCGATCCAGGCCGCCAAGGCCGCCCAAGCTGCGACGAAGGGAGCCTGAGATGAAGGACTTTGCATTCCATCGTCCCGCGACCATCAAGGACGCGGTCGCGCTGCTCCACGCTCACTCCGGCGGCAAGTTCCTCGCCGGCGGCCAGAGCCTCCTGCCGGTGCTCAAGCTCGAGCTCGCCGAGCACTCGGACCTGATCTCGCTGGCGCACATCAAGGACCTCCAGGACATCCGGGTCGACGGCCACAACGTCGCGATCGGCGCGCTCGCCACCCACGATCAGGTCCACCGCTCGCACGACGTGCAGAAGGCGATCCCGGCGCTTGCCCAGCTGGCCGGCAGCATCGGCGACGCCCAGGTCCGGAACCGCGGCACGCTCGGCGGCTCGATCGCCCACGCCGACCCCGCGGCCGACTACCCCGCCGCCGTCCTGGGCCTCGGCGCGACGATCGTCACAGACCGGCGCAAGATCGCCGCCGATGACTTCTTCACCGGCCTGTTCACCACCGCGCTGGCCGCCGACGAGCTGGTCACCGCGGTGCACTTCCCGGTGCCCAAGCGCGCGGCGTACGCCAAGTTTGCCCACCGCGCGTCGAAGTACGCCCTGGTCGGCGTGTTCATCGCCGAGACCGCACACGGCGTCCGCGTCGCCGTCACCGGCGCCGGGCCCAAGGTCTTCCGGCTTACCGCCTACGAGACCGCCCTGGGCAAGAAGCTGGCGGCCGGCTCGCTCGACGGCATCGCCGTGCCGTCGGCCGGCTTCAACAGCGACGCCGAGGCCAGCGCCGACTACCGCGCGCACCTGATCGGCGTGATGGCGCGGCGAGCGATCCAGGCGCTGGCATGACGCAGGGGCCGCCGGTGGTTGCGGCGGCCGCGTCGCCGGTGGCTTCCGTCGACGCGCTGATCGCCCGGCTCGCCGACCACCGCTACCTCGCCGATCCGAGCCTGGCGACCGTGCTCTACCTCGGCCTCCGGCT
>DASWRS010000151.1:0-4696 GCA_036403075.1 Kofleriaceae bacterium | reverse complement strand
TGCTCGCCGCGGCCGACGCCGTTGCCCACGACGCGCTGGTGCCGCCGGCGATCCTCGCGCTCGCGCGGCCGGGCGCGGAGCTCGTGCCGGTCGGGCGCCGGCACGGCGGCGGGCCGACGTCGTATCGCCTCCACCCCGCGGTGATCGCGCGCGCCGCGGCCGGGCAGATCGTCGTCCGCCTCAAGGCCGGCGATCCGATGGTGTTCGGCCGCGGCGGCGAGGAGGCCGAGGAGCTCGCGGCGGCCGGCATCCCGTTCGAGATCGTCCCCGGCGTGTCGGCCGCGCTCGGCGCCGCGGCGTACGCGGGGATCCCGTTGACCCACCGCGATCACGCGTCCGACGTGACGTTTGCGAGCGGCCACGATGTCGACGGCAGCCACCCCGGCCACACCGACTGGGCGGTGGCCGCGCGCGGCACCGGCACGCTGGTGCTGTTCATGGCCGCCCGGACGCTCGCAGCCAACCTCGCGCGGCTCGTCGCCAGCGGCCGCACGCCGGCGACACCTGCGGCGTACATTGCCGCAGCGACCACACCGGACCAGCGCGTCGTCACCGGCACCCTCGACACGCTGGCCGCGCGCGTCGACGCCGCCGCGATCGATCCGGCGGCGCCGGCGCTGGTGATCATCGGCGACGTCGTCGGTCTGCGCGACCGGCTCGCGTGGTTCTCGTCGGGCGATGCACCGGCCAGCAAGGGCGAGCGTGGCGCCGGTCTCGCCGTCCGACACCCCGCGCCGCAGCTCGATGCCGGTGCGCTCGAGGATCCACTCGCCGGACATCGCAAGGGTCGCGAGCTCCTGGTGGGTGACGACGCGCCCGGGCGTCCCCCACCCCGCGTCGACTCCGCGCCCGCCCCCGCCGGAGCGCCGGGCAAGGCGCCGCGCGGCCTCGTCGTGGTCTACACCGGCCAGGGCAAGGGCAAGACCACCGCCGCGCTCGGCCTGGTGTTTCGCGCGCTCGGCCGCGGCATGCGCGTCGCGGTGGTCCAGTTCATCAAGGGCAAGTGGATGACGGGCGAGCGCCGGTTCGCCGAGACCTTGCCCGAGCTGACCTTCCTGGTCATGGGCCAGGGCTTCACCTGGAACAGCGACGACCTGTCGCGCGACCGCGCCGCGGCCCAGGCGGCGTGGGCCACCGCGAAGCAGCTGATCGGAAGCGGCGGCCACGCCGTGGTCGTGCTCGACGAGATCACGTTCGCGATCAACTACGGCTTCGTCGAGCTCGGCGACGTGCTCGCCGCGCTGCGCGACCGGCCGCCGCACGTCCACGTGGTCGCGACCGGGCGCAACGCGCCCGAGGAGCTGCGCGCGATCGCCGACCTCGTCACCGACATGACCTGCGTCAAGCACCCGTTCGAGCGCGGCGTCACCGCCCAGCCCGGGATCGACTACTGATGGTGGCGCGGCTGGTGATCGCCGGCACGGCGAGCAACGTCGGCAAGACCACGGTCACGGTCGCCGTCGCCGGTGCGCTGCGCGCGCGCGGCCTTGGCGTCGCCGTGTTCAAGTGCGGCCCCGACTACCTCGATCCGACCTACCACGCGCGCGCCGCCGGCGCGGTGTGCCACAACCTCGACGGCTGGATGATGGGCCGGGATGCCGTCGCGGCCACGTTCGCGAGCGCCACGCGCGGCGCCGACGTCGCGCTGATCGAGGGCGTCATGGGGCTCCACGACGGCGCGTCGCCGACCAGCGACGAGGGCTCGACCGCCGAGATCGCGCGCTGGCTCGCCGCGCCGATCGTGCTGGTGTGCGACGCGTCCGGCATGGCGCGCAGCATCGCCGCGGTCGCGCGCGGGTTCGCCGCGTTCGATCCGGCGATCGGGATCGCCGGCGTGGTGTGCAACCGGATCGGCAGCCGCGGCCATCTCGATCTGCTGCGCAAGGCGTGCGCCGGCGAGCCGCCCGTGCTCGGCGGGTTCCCGATCGACGACGCGCTGCGCTTCCCCGGACGCCACCTCGGCCTGCACACCGCCGACCGCGTCCGCGTGCCGGATGCCCAGCTCGCCGCGTGGGGCGAGCGTGCCGCCGAGTGGCTCGACGTCGATGCGCTGGTCGCCGCGGCGCGCCGCGCACCCGCGCTCGCACCCACCGCCGCGGCCCCGCCTCCGGCCCCCGGCCCGGGCGCCACGCCGCGCTGCCGGATCGGCCTGGCGTTCGACCAGGCGTTCCACTTCTACTATGATGACAACCTGCGCCGGCTCGAGGCGCTCGGCGCCGAGCTGGTCCGGTTCTCGCCGGTGCACGACGCCGCGCTGCCCGCGGTCGATGGCCTCTACCTCGGTGGCGGCTATCCCGAGGTCCACGCCGAGGCGCTCGCCGGCAATGCCGGGATGCGCGCCGCGATCGCCGGGTTCGCCCGCGCCGGCGGGCCGATCTACGCCGAGTGCGGCGGCCTCATGTACCTCGCGACGGCGATCCGCACGCTCGATGGCCAGCGCCACGACATGGCCGGCATCCTGCCCGGCGAGGTCGAGATGCGCGATCGCCTGGTCGCGCTCGGCTACGTCGAGGTCGAGACCCAGGACGCAACCCTGCTCGGCGGCCCCGGCGTGCGGTTCCGCGGCCACCAGTTCCGCTACTCCGAGCTCCGGCTCACCGGCGAGGTCGACCACGCCTACACCGTGCGGCGGCGGCGCGGCGGCGAGGTCACCCGCGAGGGCTACCGGATCGGGGCCACGCTGGCGTCGTACGTCCACGCCCACTGGGCGTCGAACCCGACCGCGGCGCGCGGCCTCGTCGACGCCTGCGTCGCGCACCGCGGGAGCCAGCGGTGATCGCGCCGTTGCGCATCGCGGCCACGCCGCCCGACGATCGCGCGCTCGCGCTGTCGTGCGCACCCGGCTGGTTGATCGCCCGGTTCGCCGCCGAGCACACCACGGCGAGCTGGGCGATCGTCGGCGGCGGGCTCGGCGCGGCGCGCACGGTCGCCTGGCTGCAGATCGGCGACGCCGAGCTGGCTCCCGGCGTCGATCCCGCCGCGCTGCTGCGCGCCCGGCTCGCCGCCGCCGGGATCAGCGGCGCGGTCGGCCTCCTGACGTCGTGCCGGGTCGATCGCCACGCCGATCTCACCGCTCGGCACGGCGAGCTCGCGGCGCGCTGCATCGCGACCGTCGGCCTGGGCAACGCGCTGCGCGCCGGCGATCCGCCGGGGCCGGGCCGGGTCGGCACGATCAACCTGCTGTGCCGGGTCAACGCGCCGCTGTCGTCCGAGGCCCAGCTCGAGGCGCTCGCGCTCGCCGCCGAGGCCCGCACGCTCGCGGTCTGCGAGGCCGGCGTGGCGAGCACGCGGACCGGGCTGCCGGCATCGGGCACCGGCACCGACTGCATCGTGATCGCGGCGCCGCGGACCGCCGGTGCGGCGGTGTACGCCGGCAAGCACACGGCGATTGGCCACGTGATCGGCGCGGCGGTGCTCGAGGCCACGCGGCGCGGCATCGCACAGAGCCGGCGCGACCGCGCGGCGCGACCGACCGGCGAGGCGGCACGACCGGCCGGCGAGGCAGCGCACCCGACCGGCGAGACCACGCGACCGACCGGCGAGACCGCGCGCCAGGCCCGCGAAACCGCGCGCCCCGTCCGCGAGCCACACCAGGCCGATGAGGCGCCGCATCAGGCCCGCCATGCCGCGCACCCCGCCGGTGAGGCGGCGCGATGACCGGCCGGGTGATCGTCGTTGGGGGCGGCGTGCGCTCGGGCAAGAGCGCGTTCGCGCTGACCCGGGCGCGCGCGCTCGGCGCCCGGCGCGGCTTCGTCGCGACCGCGCAGGCCTTCGACGCCGAGATGACCGCGCGGATCGCCGATCACGTCCGGACCCGCGGGCCCGACTTCCAGACCATGGAGGAACCGGTGGCGCTGGCCAAGCGGCTCGCCACGCTCACCGAGCTCGACGTCGTGGTGGTCGACTGCCTCACGCTGTGGCTGTCGAACCTGCTGCTCCGTGACGAGCCGGCCGCCGCGATCACCGCGGCGATCGACGAGCTGGTCGGCGTCGTCCGGCGCCGGCCGTTCCACACCGTGATCGTCACCAACGAGGTCGGCATGGGCATCGTCCCGGAGTCCGCGCTCGGCCGCGCGTTCCGCGACGTCGCCGGCGTCGCGCACCAGCGGCTCGCGGCCATCGCCGACGAGCTCTACCTCGCGGTGCTCGGCGTGATCGTGCGCCTGCGGCCCGCGCCGGTCGCCGTGCAGCCCCCGGGAGCCACCGCATGACCCTGCTCGCAGCCACCGTCGCGCAGATCCGCGAGCCCGATCGCCGCGTCGCCGCACAGGTCCAGCGCCTGCTCGACGCCAAGACCAAGCCCCGCCGCAGCCTGGGCCGGCTCGAGGACCTCGCCTGCCGGGTCGCGGCGATCCGGGGCACCACGGCGCCCGGGCCGCTGGCCAAGGCGATCGTCGTCATGGCCGCCGATCACGGTGTCGCCGCCGAGGGCGTCAGCGCCTACCCGCAGGACGTCACGCGCCAGATGCTGCGCAACTTCGCGCGCGGCGGGGCGGCGATCAACGTACTGGCGCGCCAGGCCGGCGCGCGGCTGGTCGTCGTCGACCTGGGCGTTGCGGCCGCGTTGCCCGACGAGCCCGAGATCCGCAGCCACCGCATCGCCGCCGGCACCCGGCCGTTCACCCGCGAGCCGGCGATGACCCGCGTCCAGGCGATCGCGGCGCTCGAGGCCGGCATCGCGATCGCCGGCGAGCTG
>DASWRS010000150.1:25000-33594 GCA_036403075.1 Kofleriaceae bacterium | reverse complement strand
TCGATCTCGAAGATCCGCTCGGCGCCCTTGGCGCTCAGCTTGACCGGCACGCCGGCGAACGCGTCCTTGACCCCGAACTCGCCGTGCAGCTCGACCGTGCACGGCACCACGCGGCCCTGGTTGCGCACGATCGCCTCGACCATCAGCGACGTGCCGGCGCCGGGCGCCTGCCACGCCGACGTGCCGATCAGCCCGGTCAAGGTCGCGCCGCCCTTCTTGGTGCTCTCGACCACCTCGGTGATCTTCTCCGGCGTCAGGAACTTCGCCACCGGCACGTTGCCGATCATCGCGTGCGACACGATCGGCACCATGTCCTTGTCGGTGTGGGCGCCGAGCACGATCGCCTGGACGTCCTCGACGCTGACCCCGGCCGCCATCGCGAGGTACGTCCGGAACCGCGCGCTGTCGAGCACGCCGGCCGAGCCGATCACGCGCTCGCGCGGGAACCCGGTGACCTGCTTGGCGACGAACACCATGGCGTCGAGCGGGTTCGACACGACGATCAGCACGGCGTCCGGCGCGTGCTTCTTCACGTCGCTGCAGATGCCCTTGACGATCCCGGCGTTGATGTTGATCAGCTCCTCTCGAGTCTGGCCCGGCTTGCGCGGCACGCCGGCGGTCATCACGACGACATCCGCCCCGGCCATCGCCTCGGACTTGTCGGTCGCGACGAAGCTGGTGCTGTTGAAGCCTTCCCACGGCCCGCACTGCGTCAGGTCCAGCGCGCGACCCTCGGCCGGCCCGGCCTTGATGTCGATGAGCACGAGGTCACCGAGCTCTTTTTGCACCGCCCACTGGGCGACGGCCGCACCGACGTTACCGCCGGCGCCAACGATTGCGATCTTGGGACGCTTGATCATGGTGCCGGAGGCATACCTCCGACCCGGAAGCCCGCGCAACTGGCCTGGCGGTCTCGCTACGGCACGACGAAGATCGGCTCGGTCACACCGAACGGGATCTTGCCGGGGTGCACCGGCTCGAGCGGCTTGTCGCCGTAGGCCGCGACGATCACGAACCCGCCGGTCGCCCGGATCTGGATCGGCACCTGGCCGCGCCATCGCACCGCGGTGCCCGGCTCGGCATCGCCCGGCAGCACCGGGATCGTGTCGGCGATCTGGCCGTCGACCACGACCTCGACGGCCGTGACGTCGACCCACGACGCGGCCTGCACCGTGATGTCGACCGTCTGCGGCGAGCCGGCGCCGGTCGTGGTGTCGCCCGGCACGGTCTGGCCGAGCTTCGCGCTGACGTAGATGCCGCCCGACACCGCCCCGTGGCCGGCGGCGAGCTGATCGCGCACCAGGTTCGGGGTCAGCTGCCGCGGATCGTCGGTGCCGAGCGTCAGGCAGGTCCGCGGATAGCCGACCGGCGAGCCCACGATGCCATGGCTATCCGACGAGCCGACCGCGAACACCTTGCGCCCGGCGCGCAACAGGCCGAGCCAGTCGTTGACGTTGCGGGTCCGGTTCTGCTGCCAGCCCGAGTTGTTGAACACCTCGACCAGCGTGAACTTCGTGTCCCAGTCGGCGGCCGAGCTCGCCAGGCCGGTCGCCGGGTCGAAGCCGACGTAGTCGAAGTAGTTCGCGCCGCCGCGCGGGTGGTTGATGATCACCAGCGGCGCCTCGCGGCGCGCCCGCACCGCGTCGAACACCTTGGGCGGCGACATCGTGGTCAGCGCGACGTCGGGGTGATCCGCCGTCGGAAACGTCTGCCACAGCGGCGCGCCGGCGTTGACCGCGGTCGGATCCGGCGTCAGCGGGAACACCCCCATGTGGCCCCAGATCTCGAACGACGTCAGCTCGATCGAGCCGATGCCGGCGGCGAAGCGCTCGACCCCGAGCTGCGCGATCTCCTGCGAGAAGTCGGCGACCCACTCGTGATCGGACCGCACCGGCAGCTCGACGCCGTCGGCCACGGCCTGGGCGACCTTGGTCAGCGCGTCGTCGCCCGAGTCGTTCGATCGCCAGGTGTGGACATGGAAGTCGCCGCATTGCACGCCCGGCGTCGCGACGCTGCGCGTGAGGTCGGCCTCGACCAGCGTGGTCGCGCCCGCGGTCACGTCGACCGTCCGGCGCACCAGCTCGTACTCGTAGCCACGCGACACCACGATCTCCCAGGAGCCCGGCGGCACGCTCAGCGTGATGTCGCCGGTCACCGCGTAGGCGACGTGCAGCCGTCCGGGCGTCGTGGCCGCCTCGCCGAAACCGGCGACGACCGCGGGCAGCGGCTGGCCGGCGGCCGGCAGGACCTGGACGCGCACCGGGATGCGCGCGGTGCCCTCGGTCGCAACGACGTGGATCGCCCCGGTGGCGGGCAGTGCGAGCGCGACCGGCGCCGTACCGGCGGGGCTCGTCGCCAGGCCATCGCCGCGGCGGAACGCGGTGAGCGCGACGGCGGCGTCGGCCGGCACGTGGAGCGTGAACCCGCCCGCCGTGTCGGTGGTGGCGCGCGTCAGGTAACCGCCGGCGGCGTCGACCGCGTGGACGTGGACGCCGTTCTGGGGCGCGCCGTCGCGGGTGACCATGCCGGTGACCTCGCGCTGCGGCTTGCCCAGCGTGCGCGCGACCGCGGCGACGACGCCGTCGAGCCCCGGGCCGCTGCCGATCACGATCCGGGCGTGCACCCGATCGATCGCGGCGCACGCCGGCATCGCGAAGCCGTCACCGATCGCGCCGACGAAGCCCGACACGTTCATCCCGGCGCCCAGCGTGCCGCTGCCCGGCACGTAGGCCCAGCTGGTCGCCTGATCGTCGACCAGCGCGACGTAGGGCGCCGCCTGCAGCGCCTCGTCGAAGCCCTTGCCGGGCTGGAACACCGGCGTTCGCTTGGTGTACATCAGCGCGTGGAGCAGGAACGGCACGCTGCGCTCGTCGGGCGCGGCGTAGCGGTACCGCACGTCGACGTGCTCGGCGCCGGGCGCCAGCTCGTAGTCGATCGCCGCATCAACGTCGCCGTAGGTGTCGCGGAACAGCGAGGCGACCACCGACTCGAAGAACGGCAGCGGAGCCAGCTTGCCGCGCGCCCGGATGATCGCCGGCTTGCCGCCCGTGCCGTCGGAGATCACCGAGACGCTGTCGGTGACCACGGTCGAGCGGCCGGTCAGGAGGAACAGCTCGCCGAAGTTGTTGGGCTCGACCAGCTTGCCGCCGGCGACCCGCGCCAGGCCGACCGGCCGGCCGCCCCACGGATCGTACAGATCGCTGTCGCCGACGTCCTCGATCACCAGCGCGACCTTGCTGTTGGCGAGCACGAAGTCGCCGGCCTTCCAGGTCACCAGCCCCGACGGTACCGCCGGCAGGTCCTCGGCGCGGATCCGGCCGGCGCGGGCCTCGCCGGGGCCGGCCGCGAGCGGGGCAGGGTGACCGTCCGGATCGCCCGCGGCGAACGCGCCGGGGCCGCAGCGCGGCGAGCCGTCACCGCCGCAGCCGGCGAACGCCCCGAGCGCGACGAGCGAGCACACGAGCACCATGGAGCGGCGGGTCACGGTGGTGGTGGCGGTCACGACGCGGAACGTAACGCAGCCTGGACCGGCCGTCACCCGTCGACAGCGACCGCGGCGCGGGATTGCGGCGCTGTCATGCCCGGCTGCGCGCACCTCACGATGCCGGCGACGTCGCGCTCGCCGACCGGCCGCGGATCTCCTGCTCCCGTGCTCGTGACAGCCGGCGACGAGACGCCAGGCTGCCGGCACGTCCGGGCGCTGGCAGCGGCCGCCGCCGTGAACGCGCCTGCCGCCAGTCGCCGCCGATGGTCGCCATCGAGGCGCAGCGCCTCACGCCGACCGCGCGCAGCGAGCCGCGGCGCGGGCTGGTACGCCCGGTACCCGGTCACCGGGTGACGACGACCGACCACTGGCCGTCGCGGCCGGCGAGCGCGCCCTTGCCGCCGCGATCGGTGCGCTCGAGCCGGATCACGTCGGCCTTGTGCAGCTCGATCTCCGCCAGCCCCGGGGTTCGCGCCTTGCCGTCGGGCAGCCGCCACACCAGCGGCACGCCGTCGCTGCGCACGACGATGTGGTAGGTCCCGGTGTCGCCGGTCCAGCGCAGCAGGTCGACGTCGAGCCGGGTGTCGAGGTAGCCGCGCAGCTCCTCGGTCAAGATCAGCGGGTTGGCGTCGGCGTCCATGTTGTTGGGCTCGGTCTCGCCCGGCTCGGTCTCCTCGGTGACGGTCAGCGTGTACGGGTCGCTGACGTTCTCGACCGGCAGCTTGCCGTCACCGCCCGGGGTCTCGCCGACCGTGATCACCACCGGCCCGTCGACCTCGCGGCGGTGCAGGACCTCGCCGCCGCCGATCCCGGCCTCGTCGACCGTCGCGCCGTGCAGCCCGTCGCCGTCGTTGACGCTGAGGTTGACGTCGATGTTGGGCAGGCCGCTGACCGACACCGTCACGACCCGCCGGCTGCCGGACTGCCACGGCACCACGTAGACGTCGCGATCGGGCTCGGTCGGCGAGTGCCGCTTGCCGAGGTAGCCGGTGACCGGCGCGCCGGCGGCGATCCGGTTGGCGTGCGCGGTGTCGTCGTTGGGTTCGGCCTCGTCGCGCAGCGGCGGCGTCGGCCGGGTCGCCAGCACCACCGCGCCGGCGATCGCGCCCATCGCGAGCGTCGCCGTGCCGCCGAGCAGCAGCACGCGCTGGCGCCGCAGCCCGCGCTCGAACGCGTCGATGTCGGAGCGCCGCAGCCGGAGGTCGCTGCCGCTCTCGTCGCGCTCGAGCACGAGCCGGCCGCCGGCCAGCGCGCGCGACCCCGGCCGCGAGCCGCCGCCGGTGGTGTCGTGCACGGTCTCGACGTAGACCTCCTCGATCGCCTCGCCGAGCTCGGCGGCGGTCCGCCACCGCCCCGACGGATCGCGCGCCAGTGCCTTCTTGCACAGCAGGTCGACCGCGTGCGGGATCCCGAGCCGGGGGGCGCGGTGCGACGGTGCATCGGGCTCGGCGGTCAGGTGCTTGGTCAGGACGCCGACCGCGGTCGACCCGGTGTAGAGGTGCTCGCCGGTCAATAGCTCGAACATCAGCGAACCGAACGCGTAGATGTCGGCGCGCGAGTCGATGTCGTCGCCGCGGATCTGCTCGGGCGCCATGAAGTACGGCGTGCCGACGATCGCGTTGCGCTCGGTCTCGCGGCTCGGCGCGCCGCGCTGGTCGAGCTTGGCGAGCCCGAAGTCGAGCACCTTGGCGTAGTCGCGGCCGCCGGTGGTGCGCGTGATCAGCACGTTCTCGGGCTTGAGATCGCGGTGGATGATGCCGAGCTCGTGGGCCTCCTGCAGCGCGCCGCAGATCTGGGCCAGGAGCGGCGCACAGCGCGGCCACGGCATCGGCCCGTCGCGGGTGATGATGTGCGCGAGGTCGAGCCCGCGCACGTACTCCATGATCAGGTACAGCGCGCCCTGCGCGGTCCCGAAGTCGAACACCTGCACCGTGTGCGGGTGATGCAGCCGGCTGACCGCCGCGGCCTCGCGCTCGAAGCGCTGCACGATCTCGGGGTCCTGCGCGAGGTCGCGATGCAGCACCTTCATCGCCGCGATCTTGCCCATCCGCAGGTGCTCGACCCGGTACACCACGCCCATGCCGCCGCGCCCGATCACCTCGAGCACCCGGTAGCGCCCGTCGACCACGCGGCCGAGCCACGCGCGGTTCGAGTCGCTGAGCCGGCGATCGAGCGGCTCGTCGATGCCGCGCCCGCCGGACTCGCCCGCCGACTCGGCGGCGCGCTGCGCGGCCTCGAGCGGGCTCGCGTGCGTCATGTCGGCGCCGCACTCCGCGCAGTACCGCGCCGGCTCGTCGAACGACCTCCGGCACCGCGGGCACACGAATTTTTGTGCGGGCGTCGAGGACATCGCCGTCCCGAGCATAGCACCGCGATGGTGGCCGGCATGACGCGCCCCTCGGGGACCGGGCTACGGGGTGTCGTCGACTGGCTGCCAGGTCCAGGCGCCGCCGCGCACCGTCAGCACGCCGGCGGTGGCGGCGCGGCCCAGGTCACGCGGGTCACGCATCTCGCGCATTTCAGGCAACCGCGCGGTCGCGTCGCTGGTCCCCGGTGTGACTGCGACCGCCGCGCCGTCTCGGCCGCCGCGACAGGCCGGCGTCGCGGCCTCGCGGCTCGGGCCGTGCAGCGCGACGTCGATCTGCTCACCGGCACCGGCCGTGACCGCCAGCTCCCCGGCCGGCAGCTCGCCGCCGTCGCGCGGCGGCTCGGCCGAGGCCAGGATGCGCAGCCCCGGCCGCGGCGTCAGATCAGCGAATGCCGCGGTCGCATCGGCGGGTCGGTAGCGGCAGCCGTCCGGACCGGCCCCGAGGCGGCTGGCCGCCGCCGCACCCGGCACCACCGCGATCGTCGCGCCGGGCAGCTCGATGCGCTGCACCAGCCGGCCGTCGAACACCGGGGCATTCCGCTTGCGCGCCGCGGCGATCGCCGCGACCTGCGCCGGCACCGGCTCCAGGTCGCCGGGCAGGGCGACCAGCGGCCATGGCGCGCGGTCGGCGAGCACGGCGAACACCGCGTCGAGCTCGGCGGCGGTCGCGCCCATCCCGCCCAGCGTCACCATCAGGTCGACGTGCGCCAGCCGGTCGCGCAGCCGGCGCAGCGCGGCCAGCGTCGCCGGCGCGCTGCCCGCGGCGTCGGCGACCACGCCGATCGCCACGCCGCGATCGCCCATGCCACCGGCCGGGTCGAGCACCAGCGCGTGTCCGGCGATGCGCCAGGTATGGCCGCCGATCGCGAGCGACTCCTCCGGCGCCCCCGGCCCGTCGGGAGCCGCGCATCGCCACGGCTCGCGCACGGCCTCGGCGGCAGACAGCGCGGCCGCGAGCGCCGGCCCGACCCGCGCGCCCGCCGGCACGGTCCGGTGCCCGCGGCACGCCGCGACCGCCGCCAGCGCTGCCGCCGCGGCCGCGAGCCGGGTCATCTGGTCGTTCCGCCGGCCTTCTGCCACAACTCGAGGATCTTCGGCGAGAAGTCGTAGCTCCGCAGCACGTGCTGGCGCTGGCGATCGACCGCGCGCTGGAAGCACGCCAGTGCGTGCTCCGTGTCGTTGAATGCCACGTACGCGGCGCCGAGCAGCACCGCGATGTCGACGGCGAGATCGGTGTCGAGGTACTCGAGCTCGCCCTCGCTCCGGGCCAGCGCGGCCTTGACCGCGGCGAAGTCCCCGTCGCGCCAGGCCTGCTGCGCGGCGGGCAGCGCCCGGACCGCCCGGGCCATCGCGTCGCGCCGGTGATCGCGGCGTGCCCGGGACTCGGCGTCCAGCGGCGGTTGCTTCGTCGGGCTGAGCCGGACGGCAAACGCCGGCACCACCAGCTGCTCGCCCTTGTCGAGGGTCGTCTTGTAGAGCTGGTTGTAGCGCCGCAGCATGTCGGCGTTCCTGGCGTCGCCGAAGTAGAGCTTCGCGATCTCCGAGATCGGCTCGGTGCCGGCCGCGGTGTGGACGACCGAGAACGGGATGGTCAGCGGGATGCCGGCGGGCAGGCTGTCGTCCTGCGACAGGCCGTTCCAGTCGGCGAGGAACGAGCTGCGCAAACCGTTACCGAGGTGGGCCCGCGCCAGCAGCGCGAGCGTGTCGCTCGGCGACGTCGTGATCTCGTGGCTCACCGGGACCCGCAGCCGCTCGCCCGGCCGGAGCGGGCGCGGGCGCGCCATCCGGTTCTCGTCCATGATGAACACGACCTTGCTGCGGTCGCCGTAGAACTCCGCGGCGATCAGCTCGAGCGTGTCGCCCGGCTTCACGCGGTAGAGCACGGGGCGGTTGGCCTCCTGCGCCTGGGCCAGCGCTGGCCGAGGCAGGACCGCGACGCCGGCCACCGCGGCGGTGACCAGCAGCCGCGCGGCGGTCGCTGCTCGCCTCCGGCGCTCGCCTCGGCCGCCGGGCTCACCGACGAACCGCGCGGCTTGCGCTGCGATGCCGCGGTGCTCGCCGCGGCCAGCGGGCTCACCGCCCGCGACCCACCGCGCGGTGGTCACTGCGCTCCCCCGGCGCTCGCCGCCGTCGCCGGGCTCGCGGGCCGGGTCTTGCCCGGCGCGGCCGGGACCCGCTCGGCCTCGAAGTCGAGCGACAGCACCCTGGCCGTCGCCGCCACGCCCTCGGCGACATCGACCGCGCGCTCGACCGGCTGGTACCAGTCGTTGGCGAACCGGACCACGTGCGTGCCCTCCCGGAGCTGGATCGGGCTGGCGAGCGGAGTCTCGCCATACGGCTTGCCGTCGATCGAGATCCGCGCCCACGGCGACGCGTTGACCCGCAGGTAGCCCCGGCCGGCCTCCTTGACCGGCGCGTGCCGCGGGGTGGCGCTGAGCGGCGCGACGTGGATCAGCCCCAGCATCAGCAGCATCACCCCGAGCGTGACCGCGTGGGCGACGATGCCGGCGCGGACCACGTGGCGCGCCTGCATGTTGGGCTGCCCGAGCGCACTGCCCCCGGCGCCGAGCGCGACCGGGTTCAGGTACTCGTCGGCCTCGAGCTCGGTGATCACGTTCTGCGAGCGGATGAACAGCACCAGCCGCGCGTGGTGGTTCATCTCGACGTGCTTGGCCAGGAAGCGCTCGAGCGCCATGACCATGTGCTGCGCCGACCGCCAGCGGTCGCGCGGCTGCTTCTCGA